>DWYS01000067.1 GCA_019118585.1 Candidatus Enterocloster faecavium
TCTGATTCTGATGCTGGGAATCGAAAACCAGACGCACATTACCAGTCTTATGCCCCTCCGGCAGCTTCTCTACGACGCCCTGCGCTATCAGAAGCAGCGGGAAGATATCGCCCGGGTCCACCGAAAGCGGAAAGATTTAAAAGATGAGGAATTTGTCAGCGGCTTCTCCCGCGAAGACCGGCTGGTCCCTATTCTCAATCTCGTGGTTTACTGGGGAACAAAGCCATGGGACGGCCCTCTAAGGCTGCACGAAATCCTTGACATTAAAAGCGATTTGGTGGAATATAGAGATAAGATCAACGACTACCGCATCAATCTTCTGGATGTAGGGCGGATGGAAAATCTGGAGGATTACCACGGAGAGTTAAAGGCGCTTCTGGGGTTCGTAAAATATCAGGCAGACCAGCAGGCCTTGGGACGATTTGTAGCTCAGAATGAAGCTCTCTTCTCCCATGTAAGCCAGGAAACAACGCATGCCATGGCCGCTCTGGGAAACGCCCGCAATCTGGAATCTTATATTCAATACGAACAAAACAAGGAGGATATGCTTATGTACGGAGATGTCAACGAAGCTATTCAGGGAATGATGAACGACAAGCGGAAAGAAGGACAGGCTAGAGGGCAGCGGCAGAAAACCCACCAAGTCGCCCGCAACATGTACATCCGCGGATTCTCCGCCCAGGATGCCGCCGGCCTCCTGGATGAACCGGCGGAACGGGTGGAAGCCTGGTATCAGAAGTGGGACCAGGAACGGTAAAGATCCTCCACCGCAAACTGAATCTTTGTAGCGTTAAATCCCTTTTCCAGGGGGAATAAAAAGTAAGTATCATCCGGTACGGACAGCACCACGCACTGCCCCTTTCCCCGGTAATCATACTCGGTGTGAATGGAGGTCATGGAAGCAGAGGGGAAATGAAGCGTGCGCTGCTGTCCGTCCCGGTAATCCCGGAAGCTTAAATCAAATCCCATCTTCTCATGAACCAGTCTCCCTTTCCCACAGTCAATAAAATTCACACTGTTGGGCAGGGCCTCCACCCGGACGGAGCAGTCCAGCCGGTACCGTCCTTCCCGGATTTCCCGCATCACATTCGCCCGCTCCCACTCATACCAGTCAGGTATCTTCACATTGGTGCCCAGGGACGTCTTTCCCCTGGTATTTTTTTCTTCCGTCAGATTCCCATATTCATCCATTTCCCAGGCAGACCCGCACGCCCTGCAGAAAATCCTGGCTCCCTGAGAATCCATCTCAAATTCATGCCCGCAGACGGGACACTGATACAACGGCATATGAAGCCCTTCGGCCCTCCAGGGAACACCAATCGCCATCCTGTTTTCTCTCTGATAACGGTACTCATCATAGGAAAGAAGACCGGAAAGCCGCGAGAGGATTTCTTCTGCAGAAAGCTCCCTGGCTTCCTCTGCAGAAACTGCCAAAGTCATCTGCGCCTTCAGCCTGGCCTCCCTGCGAATCCGCGTATTCCAAATCGGGGACTGAAGATAATTCCCCTGCATATTCAAAGTCACCACCGGGACCTTCAAAAGCTTCACCAGCTTTGCCACAGACAGCGTCAGTCCGGAGCTGGTTCCCACATTGGCATACCTGGCCTCCGGGTAGAGAACTAAAATCCCCTTTCGCTCCATAACACGGCGGATATTCTGAACCAGGGCAAGATCATCCACAAATTTTCTGGTACCCAGGCAGCCGGCCTGACGGTAGTACCATTCTCCAAATGCTTCAAAGCCCTCCAGCTCCGATACGTAGTTGGCCCGATGCGGAAAAAGGGCCAGAGGGGTCACATAAAAATCCGTAAAAGAATGATGAGTCCCCAGCACCAGGAAGGGAGGTCTTAACCCCTCCACCCCCTTTTTGTCGATGGTCAGCCCCGTTCCCCTGGTCTTGAGCCAGCACAACAGCCACAAAAAAGGCAGAGCCAGAAGATTCTGACGAGGAGGAACTCGAAAACGGTCAAAAGGCGCAGTTTCCGGCTTCTCCTCCAAATCCTTTCTCACATAACGGCGCACCGGCGTAATAGAGGCTAAAAAGAGATACAGCAGGGCCGTCACCAGAAAAGAGAAGCCTGTCGGCGTCAGCGTAAAAAGCAGCCGATGATGGATTTCCCCTGTAACCGGGTTGTAGATGAAAAGTGAAGCCGCCACTCCTGCAGCCAGACATGCAAAACCTGCCAGGTTAAATCCCCCTGTATAGCAGTAACTGTTATGCCCTTCCAGCTCATAAGCGCTCCGAAAAGCCAGCCTCTGGCGCCGGACAAAAAAGAAATCCGCAAAAAGCAGAGCCGCCAGGGGAGCATAGACACAGGATCCGATGGTCAAAAAAGCGCCGAAATACTCCACAATCTTTCCCCACAGGCAGAGAATCCCCACATAGATTCCCAGAATCACCACGATCAGCCGGTAGCTGGCCCGGTGAAAGGTGGATTTGAGCATCACCCCATAGATGTAGGAACCTACGGCCTGGGTCCCGATATTGGCAAATGCCACCAAAAGCAGGGCCGTCAACGACAGCCCCGGAACGGAAAGCACCGCCATCATCATAGCCGGGTCCTGGGACATTTCGCCTGTGACATACTGAGTCGCAATGGCCATCACCGCCCCCAGAACCACAAAAAGGGAACCGGAAAGCCCCTGGCCCAGCACACCGGCCAGATAGCCGCCCCGCTCCGTCTTCGCCAGACGGGGCACCTCCGCCATCCCGCCCACCAGGGTAATGACAAATGCAAAATTGGCCTCAATGGACAGAATATAGGAGGTCGTCCGGTCCTGCTGCCCCAGCGGCGGAACATAGTCCCAAATCACATCAAAAGGCACCCTGACAAAGCCAATTGCCGTTACCAGCACCCCCACAGCCAGCAGGGCCGGCACCAGAATCCGGGTGGACCAGGTAATGGGCCCCAATCCTTTAAAAGCAATCCCGCTGCCCAAAAGCACGCACAGTAACGCTAGCATCAGATGACTGCCGGCAGGAAGGGGAAGGCCGAAAATAAGGGCCAGGTTTTCCATAGAGGAGGCAAACAGGTCCGCGCACACGGCATACCAGGGGAAATTAATGGCAATAATCACCAGGGTCATCACCTTCACTCCCCTGACTCCAAATACCGCCCTGAGCCAAATCCAGATATCAATCCCATACCGGACGGAAAGAATCACCGGAAGCTGGTAGAGCAGCAGCATAAAAAGAGCGCCCGCAAAGGCCCCGGTTAAAAGCTGGCGAAACCCCACCAGGCTGGCCAGATAAGCGCCCTGGGTATAGCTCCAGGTAGCAATGCAATATCCGGACAGGATCAGCATGGCGTCCAAAAAACCATACTTTCTCTCTCCCGGCAGAACCGGAAGAATTCCGAACAGCACCTCCCGCTCAATAGCCTTTTCCCGGGACTTTTCCTGAAATTTCTCCTGCTGTTTCATATCCATTTCCTCATTTTCCCCTCAATCTTCAAACCAGCCAGGCCCCCGCGATCAAAAGCAGCAGACAAACAGCAATAGCCAGCGCCGCCCACCGGTAATCCGCCGGCCTCATAGCCGGCACCTTTGGCCCGGATGGGTCTTCCATCCGGGCGATCCGCTTTTCAAGTTCTTCCTCAAACCATTTCTCTTCTTCCATGGCTCTAATTGGTCCTGGGTATTCTCCGCTTGGCATTCCAGGAACCGTACTCCTTCTTCTGTTTCTCCGTTCTGGCATCAGTCCCTCTTTCCGCTGCCCCGTTTTCACAGGTATTGCCATAAGCCCTGGCGTTCATGATCAGCATCTGGAGCCGGTTTTCAATATTGGCAAAGCTTACATCCGGGTCGTAATCCAGTGAAAGGATCTGGGCATCCGGATACAGTTCCTTTAAACGCTTGGTCACGCCTCTTCCCACAATGTGGTTGGGCAGACAGCCAAAGGGCTGAAGAATGACAAAGGCACGGCAGCCCTCCCTGGCGTAATGGATGATCTCCGCCGGAATCAGAACCCCCTCGCCCGTGTCAAAGGTGTGCTGAATAATGGGGTCGCTGCCCGTTACCAGCTTAGGCAGACGGGTGGGCGGGGTATACAGCGGGTGAGCCGCCGCAATCCGGTCCGTGGTATCGTGGGCAAACTCAAAAATCTGGTCTGCAATCCGGTACCATCCCTTCTCTTTTAAAGGCTGGCTCAAATGGTACTCCCGGTTCTGCATATCCTTGGTAAAATACGTTTTCCGGATCACATCGGTCATGTGGGCCTCGATAATCTCAAAACCGTTCTTTTCCAGATAGGCCTCGATGTCGTGGTTTGCCCCCGGATGGAAGTTCAGCAGATATTCTCCCACGATCAGAACCTGGGGACGCGTTCTGCTCCGGTCATAGGGTACCTCTTTCATGTACCGGATGGCCTGGGCGAATCCCTTTCTGGCGCCGGCAATCCCATGGTACTGAAGGCCCTCGCACAGGGCGTCCATTCCCTTTTCAAATGCCCTGTCAGCGCTGCCCTTCTCAAGCTCATAGGGACGGATCTTCCGCAGCAGTCCCTCCAGGGCGTCGATCATAGGCAGGGCAAATGCGATCCGCATGGCAGTCATCAGGTTCATCTGGAATCCCGGATGAATCTGATGGGGGTCCTGGTCATCGTTGGTCAGAATGGGAACCCCGGCAAAGCCTGCATCGTCCAGAGCCTTCCGCAGCAGCTTGCTGTAATGGGTCAGACGGCAGTCTCCCATATATTTTCCCATTCCGATGGCCACATGGTCCAGGTCGTAGCGGCCGCTTTTTAAAGCAGCCAGAGCCTCCCCGATAACCATCTGGGCGGGGAAGCAGATATCGTTATGTACGTACTGTTTTCCGTAGCGGATGGCCTCCTCCCGCCCCAGCTCCAGAGGCTCGGTTTTTAACCCCTGTCCCGCAAAAGCGGCAGCCATGATCCGGCTGAATGCATGGGAGGTGTTGGGGATCAGCACCACTCTGCTCTTCCGGTCCGAGGTCTTAAATTTTACCGGATAGGGCTCCGGAAGAGGACGAACCTGAAGCTCTTCCTCCCGGCTCCTGCGGATTGCCAGCGTCTCCAAAAAGGAGCGGACACGAATCCGCAGAGGACCCTGGATATCGCTCTCATCCAGTTTCAGTACCAGGGGAGTTTTTCCGGATATCTCCTTCATCAGCCGGATAATCTCATCAGACAGGTACGCATCATGGCCGCAGCCGAAGCTGACAATCTGCACATATTCCAGTTCCTCCCTGCTGGCCGCCATAATAGCAGAGGAGAGCATCCGGGCATGGTAATTATTTACAATCTCCACCGAGCTTCTGCTCAAATCCACCTCTTCCAGACCAGGAAGGGAATCCACCGTCAGCACCGGGATGCCCTGGGAGGTAAACATGTCCGGCAGATTGTGATTCACCAAAGAATCGTTCTGATAAGGCCGGGACGCCAGCACCAGGGCGAATTTTCCTTCTTTGCGGACCCGCTGCAGAATCTCTTCTCCTTTTTTCTTTAAGCTTCCCTTAAACTGTGCCATAGCCTCATCAGCAGCGCCGATGGCGGCTTCCACCTGGGACTTTTCAATGCCGAACGCTTCTTTCATATAAGAAATCAGCTGACGGTCCCGGTCCTTTTTGCTGTACCAGTGAAAGAGAGGGGCATCGTAAGCGATGTTCCACTGCTTCTGGGGCGAATCGGAGTTCTGAACTACAAAGGGATATCCCTTGACTACCGCGCACATGGAATTGCTGGAGGCCACCGTATTCTCCGACGGCGTGGTCGTAATGGAGGGCATGAAAATCCGGTCTACCTTGTGGGATGCCAGATTTCTCAAATGGCCGTGAACCAGCTTTGCCGGGAAACACACCGTATCCGAGGTTACGGCCGCCAGGCCGTTTTCATACATCTGCCTGGTAGTAGGGTCGGACAGGCGCACCCGGAAGCCGAGACTGCGCCAGAAGGTAGTCCAGAAAGGCGCCAGCTCCCAGAAGGACAGAACTCTCGGCAGACCAATCACCGTATCCCTCTCCTGGACGGGCCGGGCGATGGGGTAATCCTGGAACAAAAGCTTCTCCCTAAGGGCGAAGAGATTCTCCGTCTCCCGCAACTTCTTTCCCTGCTCCTTTACCTGGGCAATCACCGCCTGGTCCCTTGGGTCTCCCACAACCTCTCCTCTCTCACAGCGGTTATTGGTCACCCAGTTTTTCCCGTTGGGGAAGGAGAGAATGGTACGTTTGCAGTGGTTGACGCAGAAGGGACAGGGGGAATCCTCCTTCTGGGTGTAGGTAAAATCTTCCATGGCATCCAGGCCGATAAAGGTCCGGACATCTTGGCCTTCCTTTGCCAGCTGCTCCTGGCGGTTCTCCTTTGCCAGAAGGGCCGCGCCGATGGCGCCCATCATCCCCGCATAGGGAGGACGGACAACCTCCCGTCCCAGATACTGTTCCAGAGCCCGCAAGACGGCATCGTTCTGGAAGGTTCCGCCCTGAACCACAATCTTCTCTCCCAGAGAATCCAGGTTGGAGACCCGGATTACCTTGGTAAATACATTTTCGATGATGGAACGGCAAAGCCCCGCCATAATATCTGCCGGCTGTTTGCCGTTTCTCTGGGCAGTGACAATGCTGCTGTTCATGAACACGGTGCAGCGGCTTCCCAAAAGCGCCGGACTGTCCGATGAAAATGCCTTCCGGGCAATCTCATCGACCGGAATATTGAGCGAAGCCGCAAAATTCTCCAAAAAGGAGCCGCAGCCGGAGGAGCATGCCTCATTGACCACAATGTTGGTGATCACTCCGTTGTCCAGCCAGATGGCCTTCATATCCTGACCGCCGATGTCCAGCAGGAAGGTGATGTCCGGCACATACCGGGAAGCGGCCCGGGCGTGGGCCACTGTTTCTACCGTATGGTACTCTGCGGAAAATGCCTTTTCAAACAGCAGTTCCCCGTATCCGGTGGTCCCTGCCGCCAGGATTTCCAGTTCGGTTCCCTTCGCCCTCCAGCGATCCCTGAGAGCCAAAAGAGCCTTCCGTGCCACCTCCAGGGGTTCTCCCCCATTGGAGGCGTAGAAGGAATCCAGAATATGCTCCTCTTCATCCATCAGCACAAATTTGGTGGTGGTGCTCCCGGAATCGATGCCAAGGTAAACCCGCAGAGTTCCCTCTGACTCCGGCTCCCATACATCCAGCTTGTGGCTATGGCGCTTTTCAAATTCTTCCTGCTCCTGGGGTGAGTCAAAAAACGCGGGGGCAGACTCCGCCTCTCCTCCCTGGAGGCTTTCTCTGGCTGCCGCCAGGGAATCGGAAAGCTCTTGTAAGCTTACCGGGGCAGCAGACTCAAACAGTTCATTTAAGGACAGAGCCGCACCGTAGGCCACCATCGTTTCCGGATGGTCCGGAATCAGGATATCTTCTTCCCTCAGGTTCAGCCGCTCTGCAAATACCTGGATCAGCCTAGGCTCAAAGGTCATGGGTCCGCCCTCGAAAATCACCGGCCCCCTGATGGTCAGTCCCTGGGCCAGGCCGCCGATGGTCTGCTTGGCCACCGCGTGGAAAGCAGAGAGGGCCAGATTGCTCTTGGACACTCCCTGATTTAACAAGGGCTGGATATCCGTCTTGGCGTAAACGCCGCAGCGGCCGGAAATGTCATACACTGTCTCCCCCTGACTTGCCAGAGCGTTCAGCTCATTGGAGGGCACCCGGAGAATCGAAGCCACCTCATCCAGGAAAGCCCCTGTTCCTCCGGCGCAGCTGCCGTTCATCCGCATATCGGAAACGCTTAATGTTCCCGTAGCCTTGTCCCGCTTAAAAAACAGCACCTTGGCATCCTGTCCCCCCAGCTCAATGGCGGTAGATACGTTCCGAAACTTCTTCCGGATCGCGATAGAGTTGGCCACTACCTCCTGCACATAGGGAATCCCAAGCCGGTCCGCCAGGGTCTTGGAACCGGAGCCGGTCAGTGCCAGGTAAAGCTCGTCCTCCCCGAACTGCTCCTCCAGCTGTTTTAAGCAGCGCTCCACGCTCTCCACCTGTCTGGCCCCGTGGCGGGCATAATTGGAATATAAAATTTCACCTGAAGCGGGATTCATGACCACGATCTTTGTTGTTGTCGAGCCAATGTCAATCCCTGCATGGAGTTTTCTTCTGTCCACTTTTTGTTTCCTCCGAATCTAACTAAATTAAGTCCTTATTCATAACGGTTGGGTACATCCCCGTCCTGAACGGTTGCCTTTATTCCATATTCTGCTGCATCCGGGAGAGAAATTCCAGCAGCTGCCGGATTTCCTCCTCCTCAAAACCGGTGAGCAGTTTATTTTCAATCTCCATGATCCGCCTGCGGTTTTCCTGGCAGATTGTCAGTCCTTTGGGCGTCAGGGTGATCTTCTTGGCCCGCTTATTCTGAGGGAGAGGCTCCCTTAAGATCAGGCCCTTCCGCTCCATGGCCTTCAAAATCTCCGTAGCGGTGGAGCCCCGGACGTTAAACTGTGTTTCCAGGTCCTTCTGAAACACGTCCTGCCCAGCCCTCTGGACGATATACACCAAAAACCACTCCTGGGTGCTGGTGGGATGATTCTTCGGGTCTTCCATCTCCGCCCGGTTGTTGTAAATATGCCGCCGCATCATATTCACAGTGCTCAGCAGCTCCCCTCCCACCATCTGGTTTGCATCACATTTTTCCATAGTTGCCCTCGTTTTTCCCGCCGTCCTGAACGGTTGCATTAAATAATTAGGATTTGAACTATACAATAGGATATATGGGAAGTCGAAATTTGTCAACCGGTTTTTCTCTCATTTGCCTGGCTTTCCATATAGCCGGCATCACAAAGGCCGGGAACATGTTTCTCTGTTCCCGGCCTTTGGACAGCCCTCAGGGTTCTTCCCCCATTTCTGCAAAATCACTTTACTTTTCCTTCTTTTTCCCATTTCGGGAAAGCTCCAAAATCTCCTCAAATACAGTCAGGATCTGCTCTCTCCGTTCAGGAGAAAACTGGCGCAGCCCGGCAGCCAGACCATCCATCCGGTCCTCGCCCACAGGGGCCTGTCCCTCCATAATCCAGGAAGCCGGAACCTCCAGGGCCTGGGCAATCTCCCGCAGGGTGAACACCGATACCATGGTCTCTCCCCGTTCCAGCCGGGTGATGCAGGAAGCAGAGATGGACACCATGCTGGCCAAATCCGCCTGCTTCAGCCCCCGCTCCTCCCTGATCTTTCTGACCCGTGCCCCAATTTCCGGATCACCCTTGCTCTTGCGCTGCTTTTTCTCCATAATATTTGCCACCTCATGCATATCTCCAGTTTAACAATGGGGAAAAAGATTGTATAATGATTAATATGCACTTCGTATTGACTAATATACACATCTCTGAGAGAGCGATGTGACAGACTAAGCACTTTTAGGCCGCGCAAACTGCGGCAGAATGGAGAACGTATGATGGAACAGCAAAGATTTGACGTGGAAACCAAACGGGTACTTCTGGCCGGCCTTCAGCAGAGCGGGTATTCTCTGGAAGAGGCTCTCCCGGAAATTTTGGAGGAGCTGAAACGGCTGGGCGGCCCTTCCTCATCCCCAAAGCTCTATGCCAAAACCGCGGCCCAGTTCATCCTGGCCTACCTGGAACTGGGGTTCAGCTATCTGCGGCATCGGGAGCTTTTCGACCCCATTTTAGAGTGGGCCGGTCTGGACAGCCTGTCCCTCCCCGCCTTTTGGCGCTGCAATCCTTTCATTCCTCTAAAGAAAAGTCCCGTCCGTTCCATGTTCCGCAAATGGCCTGCATCCCCGCACAATTCTCACACCATCATCCAGGCGGTAGAGGATGTGCTCCGGCGGGTATCCACAGGTGATGTGGGCTGTTACCAGTATTACACTGCCAGAAGGGACGGAACCTTCACCTCCCTCTACCAGCTGAATGTATACGAGGATTACGCCATCTTCCACGATGTGATGGAGAACCGCTACTATACCCTCTCCGCCGGTCCGGTTCGCCTTCCCTTAAACCTTCCCCTCTCCTGAGCCCTTGCCTGGTACTGACAGCGAGCAGAAAAGCCGGCAAAATTACTCTGCCAGCTCCGCAAGTTTTTCCGTCAGCTCTTCGGCCATTTTCAGCATAGCCTCGCTGTCCTTATTTTTATGCTTTATATCCTGATACAGCAGAACCGGTTCTTCTTTACCGGTCATCTTCAGCTGTCCCTTATATTCCGCCAGAAGCTGCGGAAACTGCTCCACCTTCAGCTTTGCCCTGCGGTAAAGAGTCAGCCGCACTTCCTGACGGTTAATCAGCACCTCCGTCACATATGCACGATGGGCCTGGCCCTTTAAGGCGGCAATGCGCAGCAGATGGTCCACGCTGGCAGGGATCTCCCCGAAGCGGTCCATCAGCTCATCCTGCATATCCATGGACTCCTCCTGAGTCTCAATAGCGGAAATCCGTTTGTAAATATCCAGCTTCTGATACTCGTTCTTAATATAGGAAGCGGGAATATACGCGCTGATGTCACATTCCACTGTGGTTTCAAAGGATTCCTCCTGGGTCTCCCCGTCTTTTAAGGCCTTTACTGCCTGGTTGAGCATCTTACAGTACAGATCATATCCCACTGCCTCCATATGTCCGTGCTGCTCTGCTCCCAGCACATTGCCGGCCCCCCGGATCTCCAGATCCCGCATGGCAATCTTGATGCCGCTTCCCAGCTCCGTAAATTCCCGGATAGCCTGAAGGCGTTTTTCCGCCTCCTCTTTGAGCATCTTGTCCCGCTTGTACATGAGAAAGGCGTAAGAGGTCCGGCTGGAACGCCCAACCCTTCCTCTCAGCTGGTACAGCTGGGAGAGGCCCATCCGGTCCGCATCCTGGATGATCAGGGTGTTTGCGTTTGGAATATCCAGGCCGGTTTCAATAATCGTGGTGGACACCAGCACATCGATGTCTCCGTTGATAAAGTCCGCCATAATCCGCTCCAGCTCGTGCTCCCGCATCTGCCCGTGGGCGTAGGTGACCACGGCCTCCGGCGCCAGACCTGCAATCCGGTTTGCCACCTCCTCAATGTCAGTGACCCTGTTGTATACATAATACACCTGTCCGCCTCTGGCCATCTCCCTGTTAATGGCTTCCCGGATCATCTCCTCGTTATACTCCATAACATAAGTCTGGATGGGCATGCGGTCCACCGGAGGTTCCTCCAGAACACTCATATCCCGGATGCCCGCCAGACTCATGTGAAGGGTCCGCGGGATCGGGGTGGCAGTCAGGGTTAAGACATCCACATTTTCCTTCAGCTTCTTAATCTTTTCCTTGTGGGTCACGCCGAAGCGCTGCTCCTCATCGACGATCAGCAGTCCCAAATCTTTAAATTCCAAATCCTTGGAAAGCACCCGGTGGGTACCGATGACAATATCCACCATGCCTTTGCGCAGTCCCTCCAAGGTCTGCTTCTGCTGTGCCGGGGTGCGGAAACGGCTGAGCATATCCACCCGCACCGGAAAATCCTTCATCCGCTGGACAAAGGTGTTGTAGTGCTGCTGGGCCAGAATCGTAGTGGGCACCAGGTATACCACCTGCTTGCTGTCCTGCACCGCCTTAAAGGCCGCCCTCAGGGCTACCTCCGTTTTGCCGTACCCCACATCCCCGCAGATCAGACGGTCCATGATCTTTTTGCTCTCCATATCGGACTTGACGGCTTCGATGGCATCCAGCTGGTCCTCTGTCTCCTCATAGGGGAACAGCTCCTCAAATTCCTTCTGCCATACCGTATCCGGTCCGTACTGGAAGCCGTTTTTCTCCTGTCTGGCGGCATAGAGCTTTACCAGGTCCCTGGCGATCTCCTGGACCGCCCCTCTCACCCGGCTCTTGGTCTTGGCCCACTCGCCGCCTCCCAGCTTGTTTAACTTCGGCTTTCTGCCGTCGGCCCCGGAATATTTCTGGATGCTCTCCAGCCTGGTCGCAGGAAGATAGAGGTTTCCCCCGTCCCCGTACTCGATCTTGATGTAGTCCTTGGTAACCTTATCCCGTTCTACCTTCTCGATTCCGCGGTAGATTCCCAGTCCATGCTCCTCGTGAACGACATAGTCGCCCACGGACAGCTCGGAAAAGCTGCGGATTCCCTGGCCCTGATAGCTGGTCTTTTTCCGCTTCCGCTTCTTTTTTTCCACTCCGAACATGTCGCCTTCCGTGATGAAGACGAACTTGATCAAGGGATATTCAAAGCCCCGGTGAAGATTTCCGTGAACCACCAGGATCTGCCCCGGCAGTACATCGGGAATCTCCCCCTTCTCCTGGTCCGGACAGAATGCCCGCAGCTCATACTCCCGCAGGTCGCTGGCCAGACGGCTGGCTCTGGTTCTGGAGGCTGACAGCAGCACCACTCTCCAGCCTTCCTTCTTCCACCTGGTCAGATCCTTAATGAGCATCTCAAAGCTGTTTTGATAGGAGCTGACATTTTTCACCGTAAAGCCGAATTTGCGGCTGACCTTCATGCCGGGAAGCTTCTGGTCCAGGCCTGTCAGCATGACCGTAGTGCTCCGCTGGATCCGGGCCATCACCCGTGCGGCCGGATCGAGAAGTTCTGTCTGTCCGGGAAGCACATAGCCGTTTTCCAGCCGGTGGGACATGCTCTCACGAAATTCCATCTCCACAGTCTCGCTCTTTTCCTTCAGCCTCAGAGGCTCATCCAGGTAAAGAATGCTGGAGCTTTCCGGAAAATAGTCCAAAAAGGACACCGCGTCCTGGCAGAAATAGTGTATATAGCCGTCCAGTCCCCCCAGACGCCAGCCCTCCCGGACGCCCTCCACAAATTCCTTCACCGTCTGGGAAATCCGGTGAGCCGCCTCGCTTTTGTGCTGGTCTCTCAGGGCCTTTTCATAGTTCTTTTCTTCCTCCTCAATGGCTCTTAATCCTTCTTCCAGACACGCCTGTTCTAACGCTACCTCCGTAGCCGGATAGATGGTAACCTGAGAAAGCTCCTCCACGGAACGCTGGCTCTCCACATCAAAGCTGCGGATGGAATCCACTTCATCGTCCCAGAGTTCGATGCGAATCGGCGTTTCCTCGGTCAGGGGAAAAAGGTCCACGATCCCGCCCCGGATGGAAAACTGCCCCATGCCGTCCACCTGGGCCATCCGCTCGTAGCCCATGGACGCAAGCTGGCTTTTCAGCTTCTCCAAATCCAGGATCTGTCCGCACTGGATCGAGATCGTCCGGCGTTCCAGCGCATCGAGGGGCAGCAGATGGTCCATCAGGCCGTCCACTGTAGTCACTACTATCCCGCCTGGTTCCGTAAGCAGGCGCTTCAGCACCTCAATCCGCTGCCTGGTCAGCAGATTTCCATGAATATCCGCACTGTAAAACAGAAGGTCCCTGGCCGGGTACAGCCAGACCTTGTCTGTAAAGTTCCGGAAATCCTCATAGATCTCCTTTGCCCGGGAATCATCGTAGGTTACCGCCAGATGCCATTTAAAATTCCCCTGACCCTCTCCTCCTGCTTCCTTTCCCAGCTCATACATCAGATGAACTTTCTGCGAGTCCAGAGTTCCCGTTGCCTGAACCGGCCCCTGGCCTTTTTTTACAGCCTCCAGTAAATTTTCATATTCCTGCAGCTCCAACAGCGGATTTTGCATGGTTACTTCTCCTCTCCGGCCTTATGGCCGTTAAACCGGTTCATGGCCCGGTCCGCTCCCTCCGTAATCAGGGTTTCCACCGCCTCTGCCGCCTCTTTAAAAGCGTCCTCCATTTTCGCCTGGTCCTCTTTTGAGAAACGGCTCAGCACATAGTCGGCCAGATCCATCCTGGGGGGCTTGGCCCCCACGCCCACCTTCACTCTGGGAAACTCCTGGGTTCCCAGATGCGCGATGATATTCTTAATCCCATTGTGTCCTCCGGCGCTCCCCTTTGTCCGGATCCGAAGCTGCCCCACATCCAGGCTCACATCATCGTACACTACGATTATATGTTCCGGCTGAATTTTATAGAAATCCGCTGCCGCCCGGACGCTCTCTCCGCTTAGATTCATATAGGTCTGGGGCTTTAAGAGGATCACCTTCTGTCCGCCGATGATCCCTTTTCCATAGTATCCCCGAAACTTCTTCTCCTCCACGGACACGAAAAGCCGGTCCGCCAGCCGGTCAATGACCTCAAATCCCACGTTATGCCGTGTTCCCTCGTACTGCCGGTCCGGGTTTCCAAGTCCCACAATCAAATACATCACGTCTTCCTGTTCTCCCTTTCTCAATCTTTTTTTCATCCAATCCAAGACAGATTTCATGACGGTTTTCCTCTGCTTTCGCCTATTTGCGGCACGCCGGAAAGCGCTAGACAAGCCGCTTGCGGTATCTAACGCTTTCCTCTCAGTTTCTTTCTGCTGTTTGATTGTAGCAAAAGAGGTATTGATTGTAAAGGGGCATCTTCCTTTAAACCTACAGGCTCAGAGCCAATTTCGTCGCCTCGTATATCCCTTTCTTTGCGTCCGCCGCTTCCAGGGCATCTCCGATCAGATGAACGCTGGGATCCTTCAAAATCTCCTCATCAAAGTCCCTGTTGGGCCGGGAGCCCAGGGCCACCACGACAGAGTCAAATGTTCCAAAACGCTCGGTGACTCCATCCTTCTCGCAGCTGATGGAATCCTCATGGATGCAGGTCACCCTTCTTCCCATCAGCAAAGTCACTTTAAGCTCCTTGAGATGATTCAGAAGATTCTCTCTGGGACGGGCCGGAGCCTGGGGGGCCGGCTGCTCCAGCAGGTCTGCCACCGTCACCCGATTTCCATAGCCTGCCAGCACCTCGGCCGTTTCCAGTCCCACCAGACCAGCCCCCAGAACCACGATGGACTGGTTCTGCAGCAGCTTCCGAAACTGCAGCAGATCATTGGCCAGATACACATGAGCCTGACCGATGCCCGGAATATTGGGCACCACCGGGCTGGCGCCGCATGCCAGGATTATCTCATCGAAGTTGCCCTTCTCCATCAGAGAGCGGTCCGCTTTCGTTCCATAACAGATCTTAACGTGATAGTTCCGGCAGAAGGTCAGGTAGGCAGTAATGGTCTTAGACAGCTCCTGCTTCATGGGCGGCACCGCCGCAAGGCGGTACTGGCCGCCCGCCGTATCTTCCTTTTCATAGACCGTTACCTCATGTCCTCTTTTCCCCAGGATCCATGCGGCCTGCAGACCGGCCGGACCGGCTCCCACCACTGCGATGCGCTTTTTCTGCTCTGCTTCCCGGATTTCCCAGACCTTTTCCTTTCCGCTGAAGGGATTGATCATACACGAGATGCCAAATCCCTCCTCAAAGGAAGCAGGGTACAAACACCGCTGCATACATCCGGTACAGGTGAGGATTTCGTCCATTCTTCCCTCCCGAATCTTCTCCGGAAGATGGGGATCGCACACCGACTCCCTTCCCAGAGCTGCAAAATCCAGGTCTCCCGCTTTCAAAGCCCCTGCGATCAGCGCAGGGTCGTTGAGCCTGCCGACGCCGATGACCGGAATGGAAACCACCTCTTTTACCCTTCGGATGTTTTTCAAATTGAATCCGCTTTCCGAAAAATAGGAGTGGATGGCCGTACCGTGGGATACATGGACGGCGTCCGCCCCCGCCTTCTCAAAGAGCAGGCACTGGGCCGCTGCGGCCTCGATGGTATTTCCTCCCTTGTACCCCTCATCCCCGCTGGTTCGGACGCACACCGGGAAATCCTGACCGCATGCCTCCTTGATGCCGCGGATGATTTCACAGACGATCCTGGCCCGGTTGGAAATGCTTCCGCCGTAGCAGTCCGTCCGCTTGTTGACCCCGGCGGATAAAAACTGGGCCAGCAGGTATCCGTGTGCCCCGTGAATCTCCACCCCGTCAAAACCGCTTTTTTGAGCCCGCAGGGCTCCGTCCACAAATCTCTGAACTACTCCGGGGATTTCCCCGGTGTTCAGCTGCCGGACCGGAATCGGATTGGCCGGGTCCGGAATGGAGCTGGCTCCCACGGCAGGCAGACTGGTGGCGCCTTTCCCCTGCATTCTTCCAGCGTGATGCAGCTGGGCAAAAATCTTTCCCCCATTCCGGTGAATCCGCTCCGTCAGCCGGGAAAGCGACGGGATGAAGCAATCATCGTAGATCCCCGCCTGCATAGAATAGGCCAGCCCCTCCTCACTGACACACAGAAACTCCGTGATCAGAAGTCCAAATCCACCCAGGGCCCTTTCCCCGTAATAGTTCAGCGCCTGTTCCGTGAAATGGTGCTCCCCGTCCGCATAGTGACTGTTCATAGCCGGCATCACCAGCCGGTTTTTTAACTCTAAGGTCCCAATCCTTCCTGGTTTAAACAGGATTTCATACATTGTTCTTCTCCTCCCTCCTGACATAGACCAAAATCCCGTCCCGCAGCCGGACATTCAACTCCCCCTGTTCCAGCCAGTATTCCGCCATAGAGCGGACCAGCCGCTCCAGAAGCCTGGCCTTCTCCACCGTTTTTACGGAAGTGTTCTTGGCCCGGGCCACCTTTCCTGCCAGTTCCTCCAGGGTATTCTCCCCCTGGCACAGATTCCGCATCTCCTCCAGTCCCTCTTTCATCTGCCTGAGATTTTTTTCTGCAAGGGAAGCAATCTCTTCCCGGACAATGCCCTGATGGGCCAGAACATACGCTTTATCTTTATATGGAAGCTTCCGAATCCATTCCATGGTCTCCAGAGCCCTTGTCCAGTCCAGCATATAAAACAATTTTTCCCACTCCAGTTCCCTGGGGCCAAAGAGGCTGTCCGCCAGGTACATCACGCCGTCCGGCGTTTCAATCCCCATATGGCTTGCCGCATGTCCCGGCAGGGGAAACAGCTTAAAAATCACTCCGCAGACCTCTGCCTCCTTCGCCCCCGGAGACAGGATCTGGTCCGCCCTGCACACCATCTGGCCGCAGTAGACTTCATTGTCCTGAACCGTATGAGAATAGAAGCAGGCCTTTAATGCCAGGGCATCGTGAGTCATCCCCGCGTCAAAGGCAGTCATCACGATCCGGGCCCCATACCGTTCTTGAAGGCATGAGCAGTTCTCCACATGGTCATAATGTGCATGGCTGACCAGCACTGCCCGGACCTCAATTCCATTATCCCTGAAAAAGCCCAGCAGATTTTCCCTCTGGGAAGAAGGACCGCAGTCCAGTAAGATCCATTCTTTCTCCGTTATACGGTAAAAGGGGATGCAGATACCGGGCAGAAACAGGCAGCCCGTATTCCCCAAAATCATCTTGGCCTGAACCAAACTCATCTTTTTTCCTCTCCGTTTCCTCTCAATAATCAAACACTCCGCAGCAGGCCGCCATGGCGCAGCGCACCAGTCACAGCTCAGACTTCGGAGTATTTGACGATTTCTTTCTATATTATGATGTTACTTCCTGCTCTCCTTGATTTCTTTGATCAGTGCGGGGATCACCGTATTCAGATCTCCCACCACACCGTAATCTGCGATGCCGAAGATCGGTGCATCCGGGTCCTTGTTGATTGCTACGATCACATCTGAACCGCTCATTCCGGCCACATGCTGGATAGCTCCCGAAATGCCGCAGGCGATATAGAGCTTGGGTGCTACGGTTTTTCCCGTCTGGCCTACCTGATGGACATGACCAATCCAGTCAGAATCCACCGCCGCCCTGGATGCTCCCACTTCGCCGCCTAAAACGTCCGCCAGCTCCTTAATCAGCTCAAAGCCCTTGGGGCCGCCTACTCCCCGTCCGCCGGAAACAATGATCTCTGCATTCTCCAGATTCACGCTGCCTGCACCGGCCTCTTTTAATACCTCTACCAGCCGTGTGCGCATATGCTCCGGATTGACCGTAACCTGTTCGTGGATAATCTCCGGCTGATTTTCCGGATCTCTCTCGCCCTTTTTAAATACGCCGGGACGCACCGTTCCAATCTGGGGCCGGTGGTTGGGACACATGATCACCGCGAGAAGATTTCCGCCAAATGTAGGACGGGTCCACGCAATGTTTCCCGTTTCCTCATCGTAATCCACCGCCGTGCAGTCAGCAGTCAGGCCGGTTTTTAACCGGCAGGACAGCCTAGGCCCCATATCCCGGCCCACATTGGTAGCTCCGATCATCATTGTTGATGGGCCGTATTTCTGTACCAGTTCATACATCGCATCGGTATAGAGCTCTGTTGAATAATGCTTAAATTCCGGCCTGTCCGCCACAATGATCCGGTCTGCTCCGTATGCAGCAGCTTCCTTTACCGCATTCTCCACACCGCAGCCGATTACTACGGCCACAAGGGCGCCGTTCTGGGCCTCCGCCAGTCTTCTTCCGGGGCTTAACAGCTCCAGCCCCACATTTCTGGCCTCTCCCTTGTTCGTCGTCTCAATAAATACCCATAAATCCCTGGTTAATGCTTCCATATCCTCTATGCCTCCATCTATATGATATTTCCGGCATTTAACAGCTCAAAGAGTTTCTTTGCCGATTCCTCGCCGGTGGCTTCGCTAACCACGACGCCGCCTTGTTTCCGGGGAGGTGTAAAGGTTTTTTTCACTTTGGTGGGAGAGCCCTTCAGACCGATCCGGTCCGCTTCTACCGGCAGGTCCTCTGCGGTCAGGGTTGTGATCACCGCCCGGTTTGCCGCCATTTTGGACTTAATGGTTGGGAAACGCGGATTAAAGCTGGGCTTTGTAACGGTGATCACGCAGGGAAGCCTGGAAGCCAGGACCTCGTATCCCTCGCCGGTTTCCCTCTTAACAAATACCTCGTCTCCTTCAATCTTTGCTTCTACGGCATAGGTAATCTGGGGATAATCCATATGCTCCGCAATCTCCGGGCCAACCTGGGCGGTATCTCCGTCGATGGCCTGCTTGCCGCAGAAGATCAGGTCAAATTTTCCTTCCAGCTCCTCGATCTTGTCGATGGCGTTTTTCAGCGTATAGCTGGTCGCCAGGGTATCCGCGCCGCCAAAGGCCCTGTCGCTTACCAGATAGGCCTTGTCTCCGCCTACCGCCAGGCACTCCTTCAAAGCCGCAGTCGCCTGCTGGGGCCCCATGCTCACCAGAACGATCTTGGTTCTCGGAGTCTGGTCCTTAATGCGGGCTGCGATCTCCAGCGCATAGGCGTCAAAGGGGTTGACAATGCTGGGAACCCCTGCGCGGATTAAGGTATTGGTAACCGGATCGATTTTTATCTCAGCAGTATCGGGAACCTGCTTAATGCAAACCAAAATATTCATTGATATCCCTCATTTTCTAAAAATTTATTCCTTCTCAGGCGCTTCCCAGTACAGCATGGTGGCCATGCTTCCCACCTGGCAGACTGTCCCTTCCTGATTGATAATAGAGTATTGAATATTCAAAACACCCTGGTCCGGTTTTGACTTTGACCGCTTCACTTCCAGAACCTCGATCTCGCAGTGGATGGTATCGCCGATTTTAATGGCGCCCACAAATTTCCACTCTGTGCTCAGAGCAGCAATGGCGGACCCGTCCACCAGGCCCATGCGGCCCCAAAGACCGGTAGCGATGCCTGCTCCCAGAAGTCCGTGTGCGATCCTGCTCTTAAACGGAAGCTTCTCGGCATAGGTCTGGTCCGTATGAATGGGGTTGTTGTCCCCCGTGATCCCGGCAAATAAAACGACGTCGGTCTCCGTTACGGTGCGGGACAGGGTGGTAAATTTATCTCCTACGTGGAATTCGCTGAGATATAAAAATGAACGCTTCATTTCGCAAGCTCCTCCTTTTGATTCCTATTAATATTCCTTCAGCACATGGCGGCCGATTACCATGCGGCAGATTTCAGAGGTTCCCTCGCCGATGGTCAGCAGCTTGGCATCCCGGTACATACGCTCTACCTGGTAATCGTCGCAGAGTCCATAGCCGCCCATGATCTGAAGTCCCATATCGCAGACGCGGACGCACATTTCAGAACAGAACAGCTTTGTCATGGTCGCTTCCTTGCTGAAGGGCACTCCGTTGTCGCTCATGCGGGCTGTGTTGTACAGCATGGCTCTTGCCACATCGATCTGAGTTGCCATCTCGGCCAGCTTAAAGGCAATGGCCTGATTCTCACAGATGGGCTTTCCAAAGGTCACTCTCTCCTTGGAATACTTGGCTGCCCGCTCCAGCACGCCCTGAGCCATTCCTACTGCTACTGCGGAGATGGCGACACGGCCGTCATCGATGCACTTCATAAACAGCGGAAAGCCCCGGTTCAGCTCTCCTAACAGGTTCTCCTTGGGAATGCGCACATCGGTAAAGGTCAGGGGGCAGGAATAGGAGCTGCGGTTGCTCATTTTCTCCTCAGGCTTTCCAACCTCAAAACCAGGAGTTCCGGCAGGTACGATAAAGATGGAAATTCCTCTGCTGCCCTTTGCCTCCAAATCGGTCTTGGCCGCTACCAGGAAGGTGGAAGCATAGGTACTGTTGGTGATGAATGCCTTGGAGCCGTTGAGCACCCACTCATCTCCATCCAGCACAGCCTTCGTGCGGATCTGGCCTGCGTCAGAGCCGGACTGGGGCTCCGTCAGTGCAAAGGCACACAGGGCCTGTCCGGATGCAGCGGGAACCAGATATTTCTGCTTCTGCTCCTCTGTTCCGGCTAACAGCAGCGGAGTGCTCCCAAGGGAAGCGTGGGCGTCAATAATGGAGGCCAGGGAGGCAGAATGACGGGCGATCTGCTCCATAACCAGAACATCGCTTAAATGGTCCATTCCTGCTCCGCCGTACTCTTCCGGAACACAGATCCCCAAAAATCCCATCTCTCCGCACTGTTTCACTTCCTCCAGGGGAAATTCATGCTTCCGGTCCAGATCCGTAACGGTTGCGGCCACTACCTCGTCCGCAAACTTCTTTGCCAGCTCCTGTACGCTTAACTGATCCTCTGTCAACATATACTTATTCATCAAAAATACCTCCTCTTTATCTGTTCCCCGCTCCATTCTCTGCAGCAGCACGGGCCATCTCCTTCAGATGGAATTTCTGTATCTTTCCCGAAGCAGTGCGGGGCCAGTCTTCCTGTTTCATATAAATAAAATATTTCGGTACCTGAAATTTTGCCAGATGGGCTTTTGCATAGGCTTCCGCTTTCTCCCTGTTCTCCCTGGTATCCTCATAGAGCTGGATAAAGGCTGCTCCTACGGACCCGTGCTTCGGGTCCGGCACTCCCGTAACCGCTGCTGTGTGGATACAATCGCACTGGCTCAGCACTTCCTCCAGGAACTGGGGAGACACATTCTCGCCGTTGATCTTGTACATATCGTCCACCCGGCCCGCGAAAATCAGATACCCATTCTCATCAAAGCAGCCGCAGTCCCCGGTCTTAAACCACCCGTCCTCTGTGAAGACTCTCCGGTTGGCCTGGTCACGCTTAAAATAACCCTTGGTCACCACCGCGCCTTTGCACCAGAGCTCTCCGATTTCTCCCGGCCGGCAGTCCTGCTGTGTTTTGCGGTCCACCACCCGGTATGCCAGCTGATGGCCGTCAAACTGCGGGAACCCGCTGCATCCGCCCGGAAGCAGCTTCCCCACACGGGTCTGTAAAATCTCATCGGGATCATCCGGTGCGGTCTGCATGCTGGCTCCGCACACCTCTGTCATGCCGTAGCCGGTAATCACATCAGAAACCCCCAGAGTTTCACGGATCGCCGGCCAGATCCAGGAGGGGCACATGGCGGCGGAACAGTAAACCGCGTGAAGATGGCTCAGAGTCCTGGGCCGCTCCCTCAGCTCATTCACCAGCGCCATCATCTGAGCAGGAACACTGAGTATGTCATTGGCCCTTGTCTCCTCCATAAAGTCCAGAGCTTCCCCGGCCAAAAACTTTCCCCTGCGCAGAAGCACTGTGCCTCCCACCAGAATCGCTGCCAGCAGCCCCTCCACATAGCCATAAACATGAAACATGGGAAGAGGAACGTAAATGCGGCGTCCCAGTTCAAATCCCCTGTTTCTGCAGCTGGCAAAGGCGCTGCGCATCAGCATATCATGGGTCAGCACAACTCCCTTGGGAGCCTTGGTGCTCCCTGAGGTGTAAATGATGTCGGAGGCTTCATCCCCGTGCGGCTCTTTTTGAGTTTCCTCCAAAACCGCTCCTGTTCCTGCCTCCAGAAACGCTTTCCATCCGGTTACGGGAACATCCGCTTTCCCCTCCGGTTCCGGCAGAAATATGATCCCTTTCAGCCGTTCATAGGGGACACTGTCCTTCATCTGACAATCGGTAATCAGATGATCCGCCTCCGACTGCTCCAGAATAAACTTCAGTTCCACAGCGGACAGCGCCGTATTCACCGGGATCTTCACAGCCCGGACCGCCGCGGCCGCCAGAGCTGTGAAGATTTGTTCCGGGCTATTTTCCATCTGTACCGCTATATGCTCGCCCGGCTGTACCCCCTCCGCCAGAAGGCCTTTGGCAATCTTTATGCTTTCCTCCTTTGCCTGGCGGTAGGTATAGCTTTCTCTCCCCTGGGCCGCTATAAACTCCTGGTCCGGAAACCGCTTGACGGTATCCAGAAAATGCTCCCAGATTGTTTTTTTCTCCCATCTGGGATAGAGTCGGTCCAGCTCTTTTTGACGAGCCTTTAAAGTCCCTTTCATAGTCGTTCTCCTGTCCGCATTTTCCCCTTATGGAATCGGATAGAAAATGCTTGCCAAAATAATTGTTTCGATCAATATGATGGTGGAACCTACCACGGTGATGGCAAACAGGTGACGGTAACCTTCCTTGTGGGTCAGATGGCAGCAGGCCAGCACGGTTACCATTACGCCGTTATGAGGAAGGGAATCCAGGGTAATGCAGGCTGCGGATGCAATCTTGTGAAGTACGCCGGGATTGATTCCCATTTCCAGATATCTGGGTGCCAGTGTCTCCAGAGCCAGGGTCAGTCCGCCGGAACCGGAGCCGCATGCGCCGGACAGAAGAGCGGTGCCCAGGGAGAAGGAGATTAACGGGGAACCTCCCATACTGGTAGCGGTATCCACCAGGGTGGTATATCCTGCGGTCTGCATTGCCACGCCGCCAAAACCTACTACAGCAGAGGTGGCGACAATCGCGCCCATTGCATCGGTAACACCGCAGTTGAGGATTTCAATCTTATTGTCAATCTTCTTCCAGTACAGGACCGCAATGGCAATCCAGCCCATTAACAGGGTGTACAGCACATCCACTCCAAAGAACAGCGGAATTACCACCAGTGCCAGGGGAATAAAGGCAATGGCTCCGTTTCCATGCTCTTTCTTCTCATACTCCGCCATCATCTGAAGTGTTTCCTCATCTGCACTGAAGTGCTCGCCCTTTTTCCGTGCTACCTTCTCCTGCCAGATGCAGTAGAACATAGCCAGCAGGAAGAAGGAGGCTGCGATCACTGCGGAAAATACCGGAAGGACGGTAGCGGAAGTTCCCAGGTATTTCACCGGGATGTTGTTTACAACGGAAGGAGAGCCCGGTCCCAGGTTCACAGCGGTGAAGGAGCCAGCCGCCACCACTGCGGGGATCAGATGTCTGGGCAGGTCCGCCTTCTTAAACATATTCAGCGCAATGGGATAAATGACAAATACGATCACATAGCAGGACACGCCGCCGTAGCTCAGCACCAGGGTTGTCACGCACAGAACGGCGATGGTGTATTTGGTCCCCAGCTTTGAGGTCAGAAGATTCGCCAGATCCTCTGCGCCTCCGCCCAGCTGCATGGCCTTTCCAAAGCTTGCACCCAGGAAGATCAGCGGCCAGTAGCTTTGAATATAGCCTACAAAGGCTTCCATATAGTTGACTGTCAGGCTGTCATAAACATTCAGATTGGACATGAATGCCATCAAGCCGGTACAAATGACTGCGGAAACAGCAATATTAACCCGCTTCCAGATCAGGACTACCAGAAGCAGGAGCGGGATTACAATAGCCAGTACGCTCCACATAATGTTTTCCTCCTATTATTCCCTCCATATGATTCAGATTCCTGCCGCATTAAACGGTAACCGGAATCAGGCCCATCTCTTTGGCCTTTGCCAGAAGTCCATCCCTGAAAATCGGATGAGCGATGGCAATCAGCGATTCAGCCCGCTGACGGACGGTCTTATACCGAAGCTCTGCGATGCCGTATTCCGTAACAATGTAGTCCACATCGTATCTGGGAACCGTCGTGATGTTTCCAGGCTGGAAATATGGCACGATCTTGGAAATGGTGTCGTTCTTCGCCGTGGAATTTAAGGCGATGATGGACTTTCCTCCCTCGCTGATCTGAGCTCCTCTTACATGGTCCAGCTGTCCGCCGATCCCGCTGTACTGATGCCCGTTGACCGTCTCCGAGTTCACCTGTCCCTGAAGGTCTACCTCCAGGCAGCTGTTGATGGAAGTCTGCTTATAGTTCTGACCGATAATATAGGGGTCATTGACATAATCCACCGGCTGTACCTGGAACATGGGATTGTGGTCGATAAACCGGTAAAATTCCAGACTTCCCGCAGCCTGGGCCCCGATGCACACGCCGGGGTTTAACGTCTTTTTCTTGTTGGTAATGACGCCCGCCTTGACCAGTTCCATCATCGCCTCCGTCAGAGTCTCGGAATGAACACCCAAATCCTTTTTATCCATCAGGTTGCGGGCAATAGCGTCCGGCAGAGCTCCGATTCCAAGCTGCAGGGTTGCACCGTCCTCGATCAGGCTGGCGCAGTAGTCTGCAATCTTCTTGATCTTCTCGCTGGGTTCTGCCCGTCCGATGACATACAGGGGAGATTTCTCCTCCACAATATAATCCGCCTTGTCCAGCTCAAAGAGGCGTCCTCCGGTAAAAGGCATATCCGGATTTACCTGAACAATGATCTTCTCTGCAGTTCTGGCTGCCGGCTCGGTAAAGCAGCAGGTATTTCCAAAGCTGCACATCCCCTCCTCATTGGGCGGCGTTACCTGGATAAATGCCCAGTGGGGATTCAGGTCCGGATTCTTGGCAAACATATCCGGCCAGTTGTGGAAGTTGGTCCCTCCCAGGTAATCCACCCGCCCCGCCAGATAGGCAGGTCTGGAATTAGGCCCGATAAACAGGGAAATATGGTGGAAATGACCTGTATATTTCTCCTCCAGATACTTGTTGGGTCCAGGGCTCATGCCATGGATGATCGTCACATTTTCAAGCTCCTCATACCGCTCTACCAGAGCCTCTACCAATGCCGGCGGCTCTCCGATCCAGTCCGCAAAAATGATCTTGTCCCCTGACCGGATATGGCTTACTGCCTCAGCCGCGGTTGTAATCTTCTCTTTATAACGTTCATGCCAGTCCATAATCCATCTCCTTGTTTCTATATAGATTAGAAAATGCTGTTTCCGCCATCCTCGATCCAGGTCTGGCCGGTGCAGTAGGACGCCTCATCGGAGCCCAGAAACAGTGCGACAGAGGTAGCCTCATCCGGCTCTCCAAAACGTCCCATGGGAATATTTCTCAGGAACATCTCGCAGCGCTCCGGATCCAGTCTGGTTCCTTCCGTCAGTCTGGTGGCATGGGTTCCAGGTCCGAAGGCGCATACGCGGATTCCGTATTTGGCCATCTCCAGAGCCGCCCACTTGGTAAACTGGGTAACACCGCCCTTGCTGGCAGAGTAAGCTCCCGTATTGGGGGAAACGATGACAGAAGCGACGGAGCTGGTGTTGACCACAACGCCCTTGATCCCCTTGTCTACCATATGACGCAGCACAGCCTGGGATACGAAGAAGGTGCCGTTCAAGTTGATGTCAATGACTCTGCGCCACTGCTCCTCGGTGGTATCCAACAGAGACTGGCGGCCGATCACGCCCGCAATGTTAAACAGCGCATCAATGTGGCCGAAATGCTCGATTACCGCCGCGATGGCCCCATCTACGGAAGCCTTGGAGGAAACATCACAGGGAACACCAAAAATTTTATCCTCTCTGCCTGCAAATACCGTCTTTAATGTATTCTCCTCCAGGTCCAGAGCGCCTACCAGGGCCCCCTCTTCCACCAGACGGTTTACCAGATTTAATCCCAATCCGTTCGCCGCTCCTGTTACTACACAAACCTTTCCTACATAGCGATGATGTTCGTAATGCATATAGAACCTCCTACCTTTTTCTTTTTTGCTAAAGTATATGCAGCGGATATGCCTACTTTGTTATAAAATTGTCAATCAAGAGTTGACAGATCCCCTTGGTTATTCTTTAGCAGAGATATTATTTTAACTTTATTATCAGCATTAATCGTGCCAAATCGGTTTTTTCCGTCAAAATGTTTATTATTTCTCTAAAAACCGCCTTTTTACGGCCTTTTTGCTTGTTATTTTTTTATTTATCATTTTCCCCTCCCCTCTCCTTTGTATTGACATTTTTCAATATTTATATTAAATTTGATATAAATTGAAAAACATCAATTCCATTTTAAGGGGAAGGGAGAAGAAAAACGTGGAGTACAGGTCTCCTCATGTAAAAATGCGGGACGTATCCCGCATTTATGACGCTCTGGAAGTCGGAATTATCATCACCACAGGCGGCGGGATCATCATCTGGGGCAACCGGTATTACAGCCAGCTTGCCCAGTTTGATATCCGCGATTATTTCGGCCACAATGTGAGGGAAATTTCCCGCCGTGAAGATGTAATCCTTCCTACCATGAACTATATCATCGATATTGTCTTAAAAACGAAGCAGCAGCAGACAGAAATTGTACGGTATCGGACAGAAGATTACGTTCTCACAACCGCCACGCCCATTTTTAATGCAAACAACGAAATTGATTACATCATCTACTCCATCACCAATTACAGCGAGCTTATGCGGCTGAGGGAAAAGGTCTCCGAATCCGGCATGCGGGTGCTGGCTCTGGAAAATCATCTGCGCAACCTTCAGGTAGAAACGGAGATCGGCAAGCAGATCATCATTACCAGCAAGGAGATGTACAATATTTACGGGAAAGCCCTCCGTCTTGCCTCCACCTCCGTCTCCGTCATGCTTACCGGGGAATCCGGCACCGGCAAAGACGTTCTGGCGAAATTCATCCACCAGAGCAGCTCACGCAAAGGACAAAATTTTATCCATGTCAATATGGCCGCCATTCCCAAGCCTCTGTTTGAATCCGAGCTCTTCGGCTACACTCCGGGTTCCTTCACCGGGGCAGCCCGTCAGGGCAAGGAAGGACTTGTTCAGCTGGCCAACGGGGGCACCTTATTTCTGGATGAGATTGGCGAGCTTCCCCTGGATATCCAGGCCAAGCTTCTGCAGGTGATCCAGAACAAGGAGGTCCGGGCCATTGGAGCCGTTTCCCCCACGCCTGTGGATTTTCGCATCATCTGCGCTACCAACCGGGACCTGCGCCAGATGGTGGAGGACCACACCTTCCGTCTGGACCTGTATCACCGCCTCAATGCCGTGGAACTGAACATTCCTCCTTTGAGGGAACGGCGGGATGATATCCTGCCCCTTGCCACCTTTTTCCTGAATCATTTTAATGAGCAGAATCACACCAACAAATACCTGACCGCCAGCGTTCTCCATCTGTTTGCCAATTACTCCTGGCCCGGAAATGTGCGCGAGCTCCAGCACGTTATTGAAGGGGCAGTGGCCCTGTGCCCCAACGATGCCATCACCCTGGACCAGCTTCCCATGGAATTTCATATTTTAGGCCAAAAAGCGCTTCTCACCTCCGCCTCCCACGCAGACGGACTGACCTTAAAACAGGCGGTGGAACAGTTGGAAACACAGATGATCGAAACAGCCCTGCAGAGCAGCTCCTCTGCTGCCGAGGCCGCAGAGAAGCTGGGGATCGATGCTTCAACCCTTTCAAAAAAGAGGAAACGATATGGATTATAGCAGCACTCAGAAAAACTTTTTGACGGCCTCTCCCTCCATGAGGGATGTCTGCCGGAAAGCAGATTTGCTGGCCCAGAGCAATGTCTCTGTCCTGATCTACGGCGAAAGCGGCGTCGGAAAAAATCAACTGGCAGAATACATTCAGCAGAGGAGTCCTCTCTCCCAGGCTCCCTTCATCCACGTTTTCTGCAATGCCGTCTCCGATTCGCTCTTTGCCTCCGAGCTGTTCGGATACACCCCGGGCGCATTTACCGGAGCGTCATCCAGGGGAAAAACAGGGCTTTTGGAGTCCGCCCAAAACGGCACCATCCTTTTTGACGATATTAACGAGCTGTCCGCGGAAAATCAGGCCCTTCTCCTTCACTTTCTGCAAAATAAGACCATCACCCCCATCGGCTCCTTAAAAAGCAGGGAGATCCGCACCCGCATTATCTCCTTATCCGGAAGCAGTCTTCCCGATCTGATCCAGGCGGGTACGTTCCGGGCGGACCTGTACTACCGGATCTGCGTAGCCAGCATTTACATTCCTCCTCTCAGGGAGCGCCGGGAGGAAATTCCTCTATTTCTCAGATACTTCATCCGTCAGTTTGAGGAGGAATACGGCTGCCGCAGCAGGGACTGCCGTATCTTGGACCCTCAGATGGAGAGGCTGTGCGCTCTAAGCTGGACAGGCAATCTGTGGGAGGTGCAAAATCTGGCACTGCGCATCTGCCTGTCCGACCGGCCGGAGGATGTGATCGAGGACTATTTAAAAGCGGAAGAACAGCGCCTTTTTGCGTCCGCTTCTTCTCAGAACGGAAGTTTTAAACCCGTTCAGACCTTAAAAGAAGCCCTTCAGGACTTTGAAAAATCTTATATCCAAAAAGTGATCTCCCAGTCTGACAGCCTTCAGAGCGCTGCCCGGCAGCTGGGGATCAGCTACAGCTCCCTGTGCCGCAAACGGGCAGAATACGGCATGGTCCGCTCAAGGAAATTTCCAGGCACTGCCCAGTCCGTTCACCGAGGATCATTTCCCGGTGAATAGGGCCAAACGGCCTGAGATGATACTTGAATATTCGTGGCTTTTCCCCTTGCATCCCCCTCTAAATTATGTTAAACTAAACATGCTGCGATGGCAGCAAACAAGTTCATATTCTTTCATGAACCCACTTGCCAGTAACCCCAATCGTTGACTGGTGTTTTTTATGCCCGGAGAGATCACCGGCTTTGACTGCAAAGCATGATTCGCGGGCTGTAAAGAAAGGAGATATTTTATGACCAACAATTCCTATGACGTGATTATCATCGGTGCTGGTCCATCTGGCATCTTCTGTGCTTACGAGCTGATCCGCCAGAAACCGGAAATGAAGATTCTTATGATCGAGAAGGGACGTCCCATTGAGAAGCGTGTCTGCCCGAAGCGTACCACCAAGGTCTGCGTAGGCTGCAAGCCCTGCTCCATCACCACCGGATTTGCCGGAGCAGGCGCTTTCTCCGATGGAAAGCTGTCTCTTTCCCCGGATGTAGGCGGAAATCTGCCGGATATTTTAGGCTACGATGAGGCTTCCCAGCTGATTCACGAGTCCGATGAAATCTATCTGAAATTCGGCGCGGACAAGAATGTTTACGGCGTGGACAAGCAGAAGGAGATCGAGGACATCCGCCGCAAGGCCATTAACGCCAACTTAAAGCTGATCGAGTGTCCCATCCGCCATCTGGGCACCGAGGAGGGCTACAAGATCTACACCCGCCTTCAGGAGCATCTGCTGGCTCAGGGCATTGTCATGGAATTCAACACCATGGTAAAGGATATCATCATTGAAGGAGACCAGGTAAAGGGTGTCATCACCGACAAGGATGAGACCTACTACGCTCCCGAAGTGGTTTCCGCCATTGGCCGCGAGGGTTCCGACTGGTTCTCCCACATCTGCAACGACCACGGCATTGAGACCCAGGTAGGCACTGTGGATATCGGCGTCCGGGTAGAGGTGCGTGATGAGGTCATGAAGTTCCTCAATGAGAATCTCTACGAGGCCAAGCTGGTTTACTACACTCCCACCTTTGACGACAAGGTCCGTACCTTCTGCACCAACCCCTCCGGAGAGGTGGCTACGGAATACTATGAGCACGGCCTGGCAGTGGTAAACGGACACGCCTACAAGTCCAAGGAGTACAAGACCAACAACACCAACTTCGCTCTGCTGGTGAGCAAGAACTTCACCAAGCCCTTCAACGAGCCCATCGAGTACGGCAAGCACATCGCCCAGCTCTCCAACATGCTCTGCGGAGGCAAGATCATGGTCCAGACCTTCGGCGACTTCCAGAGAGGACGCCGCACCACCGAGGAGCGCCTGTGCCGCAACAACCTGATCCCTACTTTGAAGGATGCGGTTCCCGGCGATCTGTCCCTGGTATTCCCCTACCGGATCATGCTGGACATCAAGGAGATGCTCCTGGCCCTGGATAAGGTAACCCCAGGCATCGCCAGCGATGAAACCCTCCTGTACGGCGTAGAGGTGAAATTCTACTCCAACAAGGTTGTGGTAAACCGCGACTTTGAGACCAGCATCAAGGGTCTGCGTGCCATCGGCGACGGCGCTTCCGTTACCAGAGGACTGCAGCAGGCTTCCGCCAATGGCCTCAGCGTGGCCAGAAGCATCTTGAAGAAGATGGAGAATGCTTAACGAAAATACATTGCCGTAATATAAATGCCCTCCTCCGCCCAATGAATACTGAGCGAAGGAGGGCATTTCCCTCTTCATAATGAAATTCCTACAGCGCCGCTTCCGCTTCCAGCAGCGTCGTCTCGTATTTGTTCAGGATGATGCTCTGAATCATGTCTCTTGTTCCCGAATTGATTGGGTGGGCAATATCCCGATATTCTCCGTCTGCCGCCTTGCGGCTGGGCATTGCGATAAACAATCCCTTCTCACCTTCAATGACCTTAATATCGTGAATAACAAACTCATTATCCAATGTAATAGATACGATGGCTTTCATCTTGCCCTCTTTTTCAACTCGTCTTACTCTCACATCTGTGACCTGCACTTTTATACCCCTCCAGTCTTTTTCTCAGCCGTATAAACAGATAGCCCCCTTAAAGCACCTTAATCGGCTTACAATGTATACCGCTCATTTTTCTCCACAACAATCTTGATATTGCCCGGTGTCCCGATATGAGTGGTATTGGCCCGGATGGTATCGCGGCTCTCCACGATGCAGTTCTCGATCACGGTATTATCGCCAATATATACATCATTCAGGATAATGGAATTTTTGATAATACAGTTATTTCCAATGTACGCCTTCTTAAAGAGGATGGAATTCTCCACCGTGCCGTTGATGATGCAGCCGCTGGATACCAGGCTGTTGCGGACAACGGCGCCAGGATTGTATTTTGCCGGAGGCAGATCATCAATCTTGGTGTAGATATCCGGGTACTGCTTAAAGAAGTAGTTGCGCACATCCGGTTTCAGGAAATCCATATTGGTCTGATAGTAGGAATCCACCGAAGCGATATTGCTCCAGTATCCTTCCATCTTGTAAGCGTAAATCCGCTTCAGATTCTTGTAGCGGACCAGAATATCATTGACCAGATCGTACCGGTCCTCCGCAGCGCAGCGCTCCAGAAGTTCGATCAGCTGACGGCGGCGCACCACATAGATCCCGCAGGAAATAGTGGTCGCATCGGAGGCCATGGGCTTTTCCTCGAAGTCCACAATCCGGTTGTCATCGTTGAGCTTTACGCAGCCAAAGCGGGTTACGTCCGTTCCCTCGTCCATATCCTTGCAGACAACGGTAATATCCGCTTTCTTTTCAATATGGTATTCCAGAACCTTGTTGTAATCCAGCTTGTAAACGCCGTCGCCGGCGGCGATCACTACATATGGCTCATGGCTGCTCTTTAAAAATGTCAGGTTCTGATACAGGGCATCCGCTGTTCCTCTGTACCAATCCCCATTTTCCGGCGTAATGGAGGGAGTAAATACGAACATACCGCCCTGTTTACGTCCGAAATCCCACCACTTGGAAGAACTCAGATGGAGATTTAAGGACCTGGAGTTGTACTGGGTAAATACGGCTACGCTCTGGATATGAGAGTTGCTCATATTGCTCAGGGCAAAGTCGATGCTCCGGTAGCTTCCTGCAACGGGCATAGCGGCCACGGCTCTTTTATTGGAAAGCTCCTTCATTCTCTTGCTGTTACCACCTGCTAATACGATACCAATCGCTCTCATTTCGCGCCACCTGCCTTTATAATGTAATTTCCGCTTGCCAGTAATCCGTCAGGATAATCGCCCACGGTCGTCTCGCCTGCGATTGCCGTATTCTTTCCAACCTGAACGCCGTCGGGGATCACGGAATTTTCTCCGATGGTCACCAGGTCGAACTGATAAACCTTCTGGTCATAGGTGCTGGGGGCATATTCACCCACTCCCAGCTTGACATTGGCGCCCACGTGAACGTTCTCCGCGACGATCGCTTTGTTCACCTCTGTGCTGGCTCCAATGACGCTGCCCTGCATGATGATGGAATCCCGTACCACGGCCCCTTTGCAGATGGTGACGCCTGCTCCGATGACGGAGTTGATCACCTCACCGTAGACCTCGGTTCCCTCACCGATGATGCTGCGCTCAATGTTGGCATTGGCATCGATGTACTGAGGCGGAATAATATCGCTCTTGGTGTAGATTTTCCAGTATTCCTCGTAGAGATTGAACTCCGGGATAATGTCAATCAGCTCCATGTTGGCTTCCCAGTAAGAGCCCAGGGTTCCTACATCCTTCCAGTAGCCGTTGTACTCATAGGCGAAGATCCGCTCGCCCTTGGCGTGACAGTAAGGAATGATATGTTTTCCAAAGTCACATCCGGGCTCGTCCTTCATCTTGATCAGCGCTTCCTTTAAGATATTCCAGCTGAAGATATAGATTCCCATGGATGCCAGATTGCTTCTGGGCACCGGTGGCTTCTCCTCAAACTCTGTGATCCGGTTGCTCTCATCGGTGATTACCACGCCGAAACGGCTGGCTTCCTCAATGGGAACCGGCATGGCAGCAATGGTGATATCCGCGTTGTTTGCCTTGTGATAATCCAGCATTACTTCGTAGTCCATCTTGTAGATATGGTCACCGGATAAAATAAGTACATAATCGGGATTATAAGTCTCCATATACTCCAGATTCTGATAGATGGCATTGGCTGTTCCGGTATACCAGTCACTGCCCTTGCTCCGCTCATAAGGAGGTAAGATTGTCACGCCTCCTACGTTGCGGTCCAAATCCCACGGAATACCAATTCCGATATGGGCATTTAAACGCAACGGCTGGTACTGCGTCAATACGCCGACGGTGTCTACGCCGGAATTGATGCAGTTACTAAGCGGAAAATCAATGATTCGGTACTTCCCCCCAAAAGATACCGCCGGCTTGGCCACTTTCTGAGTGAGGACTCCAAGACGGCTTCCCTGTCCGCCAGCTAAAAGCATGGCAATCATTTCTTTCTTAATCACGTTATCACCTCTTGCTGTTGAAATATTTGTAAGATTTATTATAGCACAAAGTTCACAAATAGTACATAAAGAATTCATTATTTTTCTTGATTTTTACAATTTTTATCGACATATTTCTACACATATTTTTATTTTGCAGCAAAATTTTTGTATAAATTGATATACAATTGCTAATTTTCCATTTTTTGCCCGGTTATTTTACCTTTCTTTCGCATATTTTTTACGTTAAACCGGCTTTTAGCCGCGTAATCCAGGTCCGCTTTCCCCTGCAAAAGATTAACCTTGCAACAATTCTGGAAATATCTTATAATCTCGTTAGAGTGCAGATCAGCATATAAAGTGAAAATTGCAGCAGTCGTGGACTGCAGCAGAAAATCTTTAAAAATGTGCACAAAAAGGAGATCATTCATGAACCTGACAACTGTAAAAGAGCTTTTTAAAAACCCGGACCAGTATCTGGACCAGGAGATTACCGTAGGCGGCTGGGTCCGCAGCCTGAGAGATTCCAAATCCTTCGGCTTCATCGTCGTAAGCGACGGCTCCTGCTTTCAAACCCTCCAGGTGGTCTTTCACGATACCATGGAGAATTTCTCCGAGATTGCCCGGTTAAATGTAGGCGCAGCCATCATCGTCACCGGAACCCTGGTTGCCACCCCTCAGGCAAAGCAGCCCTTTGAAATCCAGGCTGCCGCCGTAACAGTAGAAGGCACTTCCGCTCCCGACTATCCTCTTCAGAAGAAGCGCCATTCCTTTGAGTACCTGCGTACCATCTCCCATCTGCGTCCCAGGACCAATACCTTCCAGGCGGTTTTCCGTGTCCGCTCCCTGATCGCCTACGCAATCCACCAGTATTTCCAGGACCAGGGCTTTGTTTACGTACACACCCCTCTGATCACAGGCAGTGACTGCGAGGGAGCCGGCGAAATGTTTCAGGTCACCACTCTGGATCTGGAGAATGTTCCGAAAAACGAAGACGGTACTGTAGATTACTCCAAAGACTTTTTCGGAAAGCCCACCAATCTGACGGTAAGCGGCCAGCTGAATGTAGAAACCTACGCCATGGCCTTCCGCAACGTATATACCTTCGGCCCCACATTCCGCGCTGAGAATTCCAACACCCCCCGCCATGCTGCCGAGTTCTGGATGATCGAGCCGGAGATGGCATTTGCTGACCTGGACGACAATATGGCTGTAGCAGAAGGTCTTCTCAAATATGTCATCCAGTATGTGCTGGAACATGCACCGGAGGAGATGGCATTTTTCAACCAGTTTGTAGACAAGGGCCTTCTGGACCGCTTAAACAACGTGCTCCACTCTGAATTCGGCCACATTACCTACACGGAGGCCGTCAAGATTCTGGAAGAGCACAACGACCAGTTCGACTACAAGGTTTCCTGGGGCTGCGACCTTCAGACCGAACATGAGCGCTATCTGACCGAGCAGATATTTAAGCGTCCCGTATTTGTCACGGATTATCCAAAGGAGATCAAGGCCTTCTATATGAAGATGAATCCGGATGGAAAAACGGTTGCAGCCGTAGACTGTCTGGTTCCCGGAATCGGCGAGATCATCGGTGGCAGCCAGAGAGAGGATGACTACGACACCCTGGTAGCCCGGATGGACGAGCTGGGACTTAAAAAAGAAGATTACCAGTTTTATCTGGATTTAAGAAAATACGGTTCCTGCCGCCACTCCGGCTTCGGGCTGGGCTTTGAGCGCTGCGTTATGTACCTTACCGGCATGTCCAATATCCGCGACGTGATCCCCTTCCCCAGAACCGTAAACAACTGCGAGCTGTAAACAGGGAAACTTTTCTGCCCGGAAGAGGGCGGAGGAATGGAGAATGGTCTTATGAAATTCATCCATACTGGAGATATCCACTGGGGAATGTGCCCGGATGCAGATAAGCCGTGGGGCCGTGAACGGGCCCAGGCTATTAAGGATACCTTTCGCCTGATCGTGGACAAGGCGCGGGAGATGGAGGCAGACTGCCTCTTCATCTCCGGTGACCTGTTCCACCGTCAGCCTCTGGTACGGGATTTAAAGGAGGTCAACTACCTTTTTTCTACCATCCCTTCCGTGCGGGTGGTAATCATTGCCGGAAATCATGACCGCATCAGAGCCAATTCTGCCCTTTTGAGCTTTACCTGGAGTCCCAATGTGACCTGGCTTATGGAGGATTCCCTGACTTCGGTCTACTTTGAAGACATCAATACGGAAGTCTATGGTTTCAGCTATCACACCACAGAGATCAAAGAACCTCTCCTGGAAAATATCCAGGTTCCCCTTTCCAGCCGCATCCAGATTCTCCTGGCCCACGGCGGGGATGCTGCTCACCTTCCGATCAATTTCAGCAGCCTGGAACTGTCTCCTTTTTCCTATGTGGCCCTGGGCCATATCCACAAGCCCCGCGTGGTAGCGGAAAAGAAGATGGCCTTCTGCGGCTCTCCGGAACCGCTGGACATAACGGAAACAGGGCCCCATGGGTTTTTTACCGGAGAAATCAACCCGGTAACCAAAAAGGTATCCCAGCTGGCTTTTGTACCCGTTTCCCAAATCCAGTATATTTCCCTGTCCGTGAATGTTTCCAAGGATACCACCAATATGGAGCTGTCCTCCCGCCTGGAACGGGAAATCGCGGACCGCGGGGAAAAGAATATCTACCGTTTCCGCATCAAGGGGATGCGGGATCCGGACATTGAATTTGACCTTTCTCATCTCAGTTCCCGCTACCGGATTTGTGAGATCATTGATGATTCTGAGCCCCAATATGACTTTTCCGCTCTGTTTTCCGAACATCCCAGCGATATGATCGGCTTTTTCATCCAGACCCTCCAGAAGGAAAACATGAGTCCCGTGGAGAAGAAGGCGCTGTACTACGGTGTCAACGCCCTACTCCATACCACGGATGAAAGGAGCTGACCTATGCGTATTCTCAATCTTCATATCAGCGGCTTCGGAAAGCTTCAGAACCAGGACTTTTCCTTCTCCCCCGGACTCAACGTAGTCTACGGACATAATGAAGCCGGAAAATCCACCCTCCACACCTTCATCCGCGGCATGCTCTTCGGTATTGAAAAACAGCGGGGACGGGCTTCCAAAAATGACCTTTACAGCAAATATGAACCTTGGAACGCAAGCGGCACCTACGAAGGGTGGATGCGGGTAGAAAGCCAGGGGGAAATCTTCCGCATCGAACGCCGTTTCGTAAAAAAGAATCAGGAACTGCGGATTATCAATGAAACCCTTGGGCGTGAGGAGGAAGCTTCTGCCGCTCTGCTGGACCGCATCCGCTGCGGCCTTACGGAAACAGCCTACAACAATACCATCAGCATAGGCCAGCTGAAGTGCGCCACGGATGGCGGTATGGTGTCAGAACTGCGGAATTACATCGCCAATCTCAATACTTCCGGAAGCATTGCCCTCAATATCACCAAAGCCAGCGCCTACTTAAAAAGCCAGCGCCGCCAGCTGGAAGCCCAGCTGATGCCTCAGGCTGCTTTAAATTACACGACAGTGCTGGGGGAAATCCGCAAGCTGGAACAGGAAATCTCCTCCCCGGAATACGAGAACCAGCTTTCTTCCTGCCGTGATAAAAAGCTTCAGCTGAAGCAGCACCTGGAAGAAAAGCAGAAGGAAAAGGAAAATCTGATCCAGAAGGCAGCCCGCGGGAAACAGCTTCTTGCCGGAAGCCAGTTTTCTGACCGCAGCTCCATTTCCTCCTGCCTGGACCAGACGAAAGAGCTGTTTCACAATTACGAGGAAACACGGAGTATTTGCCAGAAATCGCCTTTCAAGATTCGCGGGTTACTCCTTGGAATTCTGGCTGTCCTGCTTTTAGGCGGAGCAGGAGCTCTGTCTGCCTTTCCGCAGTTTCTGCAGGGTTCCCCCGTCACTCTTCCCGTCATTCTGGGAGGAATGGGGGCTGCCGGATTCGTCTGCCTGATGCTGGCGCTCTTTCAGGCTGCCAAGGGACGAAGCCTGAAGAAAAAAATGGAACGGGAGTCCGTCCGGCTGAAGGATATTTTGAAACAGCACCTGGGCGACTGCGACTTATCATCTGAAGCTATGGATGCCTTTGAGAAACGGATGGGGGAGTTGATCCGTCTCTGCGATGCTGTCACCCAGTCAGAACAGACTCTCCTCTCTTTATCAGAGGAAATTGCTGCTCTTCAGAAGGAGGAGGATACCTGTTCTGATGAGCTGGAAAAGCAGCAGAGAACCCAGTGGGAGCTGGAGAAAAAGCTGGAGCATCTGGCTGCCTGCAAGACACAGGCCGAAGCTCTGAAGAAAACTCTGACAGAAAATGAACGTGTGCAGGAGGAGATCGATGCCATCGATCTGGCCCAGGATACCATGACCAGCCTCTCCACTTCCATTCGGGATTCCTTTGGTCTGTATCTGAATAAAACTGCATCCCAGCTGATCGCCGGAATCACCGGCGGTATCTACAGCAGCATGAGCATTGACCAGAACCTGAATGTATTTATGAACACCCCCACAAGGCTGGTGCCCATCGAGCAGGTCAGCAGCGGGACCATGGACCAAATTTATCTGGCAGTACGCCTGGCCGCCGCAAAGCTGGTACAAAACGGAACTGACACCATGCCCCTGATCTTTGATGACAGCTTTACGCTCTACGATGATGACCGGCTGAAAACAGCCCTGAAGTGGCTGGCCGGAGCTTACCAGAATCAGATCATCATTTTCACCTGCCATCAGCGGGAAGCCCAGCTTTTAACTGCCAATCAGATTCCCTATCAGCTGGTGAGGATCTAGTCGGAGAAAGAAGGGCCAAATTTCTGACGTATCATATTGATCAATTCCTTCTCTGCCGTTTTCAGACGGTAATTTTTCCTGCAGGCAATGGCAAATTCGGCCCTGTTGGGCTTATTGCCTGCGGAAAGATAAGCAGGTCTCTTCTCATAATTTTTAAAACATCGAACGCTGATATCAAAAGTCAGGGTAAATCCCAGCCCCCTGCTGGCCAATGCCAGACAGGTTTCCAAACTACGAAATTCTGTAATTTCAGGCATGATGTGGGCCTCCCTCATCAACTGATGAGAAATTCGTCCAATATACCACTGGGAGGCATCATTTACAAACATTACTTCATTTTTTAACCAGGCCAGGTCCAGCCATGGATATTTAAACTCATCTCGCTTCACTGCCTTCGAGACATAAGGGCTATCACCGGCCAGCACCAATGCCACCTCTTCCATGGCGACATGAAAATACTGAAAAATGGGATTTCTCTCCACACATATATAGATTGCTAGATCTGACTCTCCATTTTCTACTGCCTGTTCTACGCCTTCTGCACTTCTCTCCATAATCTCAATATGATATCCTGGATAAAGCCTCTTAAAACGGGGCAGTACTTCTGTAAGAACATAACATCCTCTGGCTGCTGTAGTAGCAATTCTCAGCTGACCTGCAGTCTCATGACGGATCTGCTGCAGAGACAAATCCAGTTGTCTCTGAATTTGAAAAATCTCCTTTCCTGCTTTCAGAAACTGCTCTCCTGCGTAGGTGGGATACATTTGTTTCTCAATCCGGTCGAACAGCGGTGTACCAATTCTCTCCTCCAGTTTCTGGAGAAACTTTGACAGAGACGGCTGAGAAATATAAAGATACTCCGCCGCTTTGGAAATTGTCTTATACTGGGCTATGGCCTGCACATAGGCAAAATCTCGAAAATCCATTTCTTCTCCTTGTAAATAAAGTCTGAACCATTCTATTCTCAGTTCCTTCTGTATATTTGTATGCTTTTAATGCATATAATAAATAGAATATATATATTTTACATATATTCATAGTCATATTATACTAAATCTAAAGTAATTTTTCCACAAAAAAACACATTTTTAAACAACAGGAGGGGATTCTATGTTGTATGCAATCGTTGGTTACGCTGTGATCATTATTATGATGATCATGATACTCAAAGGGAAAGCCACACCTGCATTCTGCTTTTCCATTCTGCCGCTGTTAGGAGCTGTAATCTGTGGTTTTGGTTTAACAGAGATACTGGATTTTATCGACACAGGAATGAATACTGTCTGGAAAACTGCTATTTTGTTTATCTTTTCCGTGTGCTATTTCAGTACAATGAATGATGCCGGGCTCTTTGACCCTCTGGTTAAATGGCTGGTTAAGATGGCCGGAAATAATATTGTTCTGATTATGGTCGCTACCAGCTTAATTGCTGTTGTAGGACATTTGGACGGAGCTGCGGCCTCTACCTATTTGATTACCATCCCAGTTATGCTCCCCATTTTTAAACGCATGCACCTGAATCCCCTGATTCTTTTGCTGTTAGTGGGACTTTCCACCGGCATCATGAATCTGGTTCCTTGGGGCGGCCCTACCATCCGGGCAGCTACAGCCATTGGTGTAGATGCTACTGACCTTTGGATTTCCATGATTCCTATGCAGATTTTCGGCTTGGTAGTGGCTCTGGCCGGAGCAGTTATCTGTGGGAAACTAGAGCAGCGGCGTCTAGTTCGTGAAGGTATTAGTTTAACTTCCTTGTCCGAATCCGGAGATCTGGAAGCAGGCGAAGCCGGTCTGGATGACAGCCTTCGCCGGCCAAAACTGTTTTGGATTAATCTGATTTTAACCATTATTGTAATTGCTCTTCTGGTAGAAGCAACTATTACTCCTTATCTGATCTTCCTGTTCGGAACCATGGTCGCTATGGCCATCAACTATCCGGATATGAAACTTCAGGGACAGCTTTTAAAAAAATATGCTCCCAGCTGCATCGACTTGACTGTTACATTGCTGGCCGCAGGTATTTTTCTGGGAATCTTCTCCAACAGTGGAATGATTACCAGCATGGCGCAGGTTTTAATTAACCTTCTGCCTGAATTTATGTTAAAATATCTGTATATTATCATGGGTATTCTGGGCGGACCCATCGGCATCATCATGGGACCTGACCCTTATTACTATGCAGTTATGCCTCTGGTAATCGAAACCGTAGCTCCCTATGGCATTACCGCCACTCAAGTTGCACATGCCATGCTTATCGGAGAAAATGTGGTACTCAGCGTCAGCCCTTGTGTGGCTGCCAACTACCTTGCCTTTGGACTCAGCGGCATCGAACTGAAGGATCATATGAGATTCTCCTTTAAGTGGCAGTGGCTGGTCAGTATCTTAATGCTGATTTTTGCCATTATCATTGGCATAGTTTAAATATTTTCCGGAAAGAAGCGTAGATTTATGATTCGACTCTCTCATACTCCAGATTTTCAGAAGCCAGCGCTGCTGTGTGTTGCAGGAAATCTCTGCGACCCTTCCGTTGCTTTTGAACGCATTACTCCCCCAGGAGATTTTCAAAAGCTGTATGTCCATTATTTTGACAGTCCAGGTCCCTGGGATATGGAAACACTGGGCCAGGAACTGGCCCATCTCCTGCAGCAGTTCACTTCAGCTCCTGTTGTACTTGCTGGATATTCCGCCGGAGGCGTACTGTGCATCTCCGCCGCCTCCAAGAATCCAGAAAGAATTTCCGGCCTGGTTCTCTCTAATACAGGCCCCTGCAGCAAGGGACACGGAAGTCCACAGTTTGCCCAGGAATTAAAAGAACATTTTGACGATGAAAACTATATCCGCCGCTTCCTGTCCAGCTGTTTTTACCAGCCCATTCCAAAGGAAGTTGAGGACCGTCTTTGGAATTACACCAGAACGATCCCTCCAGAAGCTGGATATGAGGTTTCACTCAGTCTGCGGCAGATGGACTACAGAGAAAGCCTCAAGGCCTATAAAGGTCCTGCCGCCGTCATCCACGGACAGTTGGATACGCGCCGCAAAATGGATAGCGTGGAGATGATTTGTGACAGTCTCCCACAGGCTCAGGTGACTCTTCTTCAGACAGGGCATACACCCATGTGGGAGGATGCTGCCGGATATGAAAAAGCACTGGAAACGCTGCTTAAACGCATTAATTAAACTGCTTATTTGGGAGGTGCCGCAGGTCATGGACTCTTCGGAGTTCGTGACCTGTTTTCAGACAGAAAGAGGGCCATTGCTCCATAGATGATTTTTGCAATGGCCCCGTGGCAGATATATTTATCTCTGGATTTTCAATTTTTCTTTCTCTTCTCAATCTCTTCATAAGCCGCCAGCATTCCGTGTTTCACTCCCAGCTTAATGCACAGATACAGCAGAGCGAAAATAATGGCTACGAATATCATATACAAAAACGGCCCGATGATCCAAATGATTCCCGACATATGCATATTTTCCCTCCTTCTATGAATTGGATTCCTGTTTCTGGTACAGCTCCATAGCCTCTGTCAGATTAGTAGCCGAACCATCCTGAATCAATCTGGCGAGCTCCGCCAGCCGCTCAGGCTTTAAAAACTCCTGACCAAGGTAAGGACCGAAAGTATCCGTAATATAGATATTCTCCTCCCGGATTCTGGCGTCCAGCTCCCGAAGTCCCATCTGATTTTCCGCCTTCTTCTGCTCCAGCTCCTGGATCTTGCCCATATGATGCTCCGTGATTTCATCGGAAATGATATTCTTGGTCACGGTTTCAAAGGTATTCAAAGCCTCTTTCTTGCGTTCTGCAATCTGGGCCAGTTCATTCTCCACACAGGAGATCTCATCGTCGTACTTTTCCAGATTGTAAATATCCTCATTGCCGTCCTTCTCAATGGAGTGGGTAATCACCCGGATTTTTTTCTGATTAGACCTCAGGGTATTCCGAATAGCCCTGCCTTCCTTCAGCGCAGCCTGATAAGTGAGCTTGGTCCGGTTTCCAATGACCACATAGAGGCCGCCAAACAAGACAACATCCACAAAGTAAACCGCAGCCAGATACCAGCTGTGCCTGCCCGGAATCATAAAATAGATCAGGCATGGCAGCGCCAGAAAACAGATCAGCACAGAAAGAAGCAAGATCAGTATCTCTTTCAAGCCTCTGGGCGAATAGAGTGCATAATAAAGGGTACTGTTGCAGTAAAAGGGCACCTGGTTCTGCTGGAAACACGTCCGCATCTGCAGCTTCAGCTTCCGGTTCTGCTCCCGGAGCTCGCTGGTCTCATCCGCAATCCGCTCCTTCACGCCTTTATTCTTGGCCTTCTCCCTGGAAAGCCTGGCTTTACGCAGCTTTTCCTGACCCTTGGCGATCTCCTTATCGTATCCGGAAGAGATCTCCTCCCTCCGTTTCCTGGCAGTCTGAGCGATCTGGTCCGTCATCGCCTTTTTTGCCGCCTCCAGCTCCCGGTCCAGCCGCTTTGCCTCCGCCGCCATCTGGTCTCTGGTATTCTGATCGCAGTTCAGGGAATCCACCGCCACCCTGGCCTGGGTAAGAAATTTCACATAGTCTGTAATGGCTGTTGCCATATTTTTATCCTCCATGTAGGTAGCCTTGAATACAGCGGTTCAGGGCATCCTGAACTGCTGCGCTTAAATATAGATTACTACAAAACCATTCTGCGGGCAAGACCGTCTTTCCGTTCAGCCCACTTTACATTCTGCCTGAAATCCGATATAGTTAGTGGAAAAGGCAAGAGGCAAGGAGGAAATCTATGTTCCGCATGTGGGGAAAAATTATAAAAGACAATCACCTGGTAAAGGATACCGTTATTTCCATTGGGGACTACTCCCTCACCAGAACCCAGATGGTCTTTCAGGCTCTGGATGAAATCTGCTACGAATTTGACCTGGAAAAGCCAATCTGGCTGGACGCTACGGTTCGGGAATTCCAGATTCACAGCAAAGCCCGTTTTACCAGAGACTGTTTTATCGAAGCAGTAGATTTTGACTTTCTGGAAATTCAGGTAATTGAAGAATAAAGAAATCCATTCAGTCGAAAACCGCCTGAGGCATCTAGGTGCCGGGGCGGTTTTCGCACGATCTATATTACAGATATCCCCCTGCAGCAGCTCAGAATAAATCCGGGCTGTTACATTCTTTTTACAGCCTCTTTAATAAGGCCTCTCTCTGCTCTTCATATCCGGGTTTTCCCAGAAGAGCAAACATGTTTTTCTTATAGCTCTCAACGCCGGGCTGATTGAAGGGATTGATCCCCAGAATATAGCCGCTGACGCCGCAGGCAAATTCATAGAAGTAGAACAGCTCGCCCAAGTAGAATTCATTCTGCTCTGGAACATCGATACGCAGATTGGGAACCTGGCCGTCGGTGTGAGCCAAAATCGTGCCGTTCATGGCACTCTTATTCACAAAATCGATGCTCTTGCCGGCCAGATAGTTCATGCCGTCCGTGTCCACTTCCTCCTTGTTTAACAGAATCTCTTCCGGAGATTCCTCCACATTGATTACTGTCTCAAACATAATCCGGGCTCCATCCTGAATAAACTGGCCCATAGAGTGCAGGTCTGTGGTCAGGTCAACGGAGGCCGGGAAAATACCTCTCTGATCCTTGCCCTCGCTCTCTCCGAAGAGCTGCTTCCACCACTCGGAGATGTAGTGGAGACTGGGCTCGTAGTTTGCAGTAATTTCAACCTGTTTCCCCTTGCGCAGCAGAATATTGCGGACTGCCGCATACTGAAGGGCTCCATTGGTTTCATAGGGGCGCTCCAAAGCTTTCTGTCTGGCAGAAGCTGCACCCTCCATCAATTTATCAATATCCGCACCGCTTACAGCGATGGGCAGAAGTCCTACTGCCGTCAGCACGGAATAACGTCCGCCTACATCATCGGGAACCACGAATTCCTCGTATCCCTCCTGGTCAGCCAGGTTCTTTAAGGCGCCTTTGGCCTTGTCCGTGGTGGCATAGATTCTCTTATTTGCTTCCTCTTTTCCATACTTCTCAATCAGCATCTCTTTAAACACACGGAAGGCAATCGCCGGCTCCGTGGTGGTTCCGGATTTGGAAATAATGTTGATGGAGAAATCCTTGCCCTCCAGCACCTGCTTTAAATCATGAATATACTTGCTGCTGATGCTGTTTCCTACAAAGTAGATTTCCGGGGTCTTGCGGACTCCCTTAGGCAATACATTATAAAAGCTGTGAGATAAGAACTCGATCGCAGCACGGGCTCCCAAATAGGAACCGCCGATCCCGATTACCAGCAGTGCATCGGAATCCTGCTGGATTTTGGCTGCAGCCTTCTTGATTCTGGCAAATTCCTCCTTGTCATAATTAACCGGAAGGTCAATCCAGCCCAGGAAGTCATTTCCTGCCCCCGTCTTGGCAAGGAGCGTTTCCTTTGCAGTAAGAACGGTGGTCTTGAAATTTTCCATCTCTTCCGCAGAAACAAAACCGGCCGCCTTGGAATAATCGAATGTTACTTCTTTTCCCATAACTTTTTGCTCTCCTTTTCTTATGTTCATGGACCTGTCCCATGAAATCTATATCATGCAAACTCTCGGCCCTGGCCGGGCGCGCAGCTGCCTGCTCTCCAATCCCTCCGGCTGTACCGGCAGGGTTCCCTGCGGCAATCAGACGGTTTCCCGGCTGCATTGCCTTTATTATAACACATCTTTCCTGTAATTGCGATAGAACTTCGGTAAAAAATGGAAGATATTTCTGCCATTTTTCCTCTTTCCACTCCTTTTTCAGAACCTATCAGGAAATAAATTCCTTTAACAATTCCCCCAAAACCCGTTTCTGCTCCGGATTCAGCTCCTTTAACCAGTTCTCACCGATTGATTCCGCTTCTCCTCCTTTGGCCTGCTCTTTCAGCTTTTCCCGGCTGGCCGCCGTCTGTTCCATTCCTCTTCTGGCCTGTCCCCGGCGCTCCCGGCCGATGGCACGTACCAGATTTCCGGGCTTGTCCGCCGTTTCCCCTGCCGTCATGCCAATCTCCGCATTTTCCCTGGCCATTCTGGGCCACATTACATTTTCCAGATAATCCTGCAGGCAGGTCAGAAGCTGTTGTCTGCGGGATTCCAGATTTACTCCATAATCCACAAGCATCGTCAGCATACCACTTAAAATCCCCACTGCTCCGTAGAGTACAATATAGTAATTATCACTTCTATACCAATAGGCACCAAAGGCTGCCGCTCCTCCGACCAGAAAACACAGAAGCGTCAGCTGGCCTGACAGACTTTCCACTCCTTTTACGGAAAGGCCCAGCATTTTCAGGCTGTAAAGCTGTTTTTCCAGATAAACTCTGGTGTTGTTCATGCCCTGGTTCATTCGGTATGTATCCTCTGCATTCTGTTTCAAAGCCCGCAGATACTTATTTTTTGTCAGCGCAAGGTTGGCGCTCTCCTTAATCAATCCTTTGTAGAAGCTTCCCGCCAGCATTCTGACCAGAATACCGGCCAGACAGATGGCTGCCAGCACATACAGTGCCTTACCCGTTTGTAAAACATTCATCATAAAAAGCTCCCCTTTCTTCCCGGATGATACTCCGTAGTTGTTTTTTGCTCCTACATTATAACTACGGATTTGTTCTTTGGGAAGTTCAGAGAGCCTAGAATCGTTCGTCAAATTCTCCCTTTATTCGATTCTCAACTTGTTTTATCCTTCATAGCGGCGGATCATCTCCAGCATCAGATTCACGGAATGGACAATAGCCTTTGCCTCAAAAGTGGGATAATCCACGCTGGCACTGTTGTCCGCCTTGTCAGAGATAGCCCGGATAATCAAGAAGGGGATTCCGTTTAAATAGGCTGCCTGGGCAATGGCTGCCCCCTCCATTTCCGTACAGAAACCCTGAAAATTTTCGATCAGCCAGTCCTTCTTGGCCTGGTCTGAAATAAACTGGTCACCGCTGACCACCCGTCCTTCATAGGTATGGATATCAGGATTTACCCTGCTGCAGCATTCTTTCGCCAATGCGCGCAGCTTCTCATCTGCAGGAAAAGACAGAACATCCATCCGCGGAATCTGCCCCAGCGGATATCCAAAATTAGTGGCGTCCATATCATGCTGAAGGGCATCCGTAGACAATACAATGTCTCCGATATCAATCTCCGCCTTCAGGGAACCGGCAATTCCCGTGTTGACAATGCCGCTGACCTGATAACGGTCCGCCAGGATCTGAGCGCAGACAGCTGCATTCACTTTTCCGATTCCAGAGCGGACTACCACCACTTCTTTTCCCTCTAAGGTTCCTCTATAAAAATCCATGGCAGCCCAGGTCTGCACCTGTACTCCTTCCATCTGCTCCTTAATTTTGGCCACCTCTTCATCCATGGCGCCTATGATTCCTAACATATTCCTTCCTCCTGATTTTGATGATTTTACTTTGCTGTTCCGGTTTCAGCTGCTTTGACAGCTCCGTCATTATGGCATAACTGACATCAGGCTCTTAAAATGCCCTGCCAAGTGTTCCTATTATACCAATTTTTATCCTGGGACGCAATCATGGAACCTGGATCAGGGCCTGGATTCACTTGACATTTCCAAGGAAATTCGCATATAATTTCATATGGATTTTATAACATCAGGAGGCAAAACCAATGCAGTATAAAACAAAGGGAGTTTGTTCCCGGGAGATTACCTTTGACGTTCAGAATCACAAAGTGGTTAACGTACATTTTAACGGCGGCTGCTCCGGCAATACCCAGGGTCTGTCCCGCCTGGTGGAAGGGATGGATATCGATGAAGCTATCCGGCGGCTGGAAGGCATTAAATGCGGCTTTAAGCCTACCTCCTGCCCGGATCAGCTGGCCCAGGCTTTGAAAGAGTATGAGGCCGGCATGAATTGCTCATAGAGAATGTCAAAGAAAATCCCCGCGCTCTTCGTCCGGAAACCGGACGGGGCGCGGGGATTTGTGAATTTATATGGGATTGTGAATTGGGGGCTACTGAATCAGGATACCATCGGTTACCGGGCCGAAGCCTTCCATTACCGTACCTTTTACGGCTGCATAAGTGCCACGGAGACGATAGTAGTGGCCAGTGGGATAGCCGGTTAAGGTGAATGAAACAAACTCCGAGGTTAGACCATCAGGGTAATCTTCTGCATAAAATTCAAATTCAAAATAATCTACTTGTTCCCACCTTCCCTCGTCTGTCATTCTGTCCAGATAGATAGTCATATAAAGCTCATCAATTGCCTCACTCATATAAGCACTACCTAAAACACCAATCTCCCCATTTTCATTTAAAATCTGAAGCTCTGCTGCTGAGAAAAAAATTCCTCTTGGGGTTTTATTTTTTAAATCTTTACTACTCTTTATATTTGGAGGCAACAATTCTGAACTATCGTGAATAGATGTATATGCTTTCATGGACGAGGGCGCTGCATAGACAGGAACAGCTGTGATTATCAAACTAACCAACATCAAAAATATTACTTTAAAATTTTTTTTCATTTTTCTCTCCTTGCATTTATTTGAAACATAGGCCTTCAATTATCTTTATAAATTCATTTTCTGGAATTTGACCAATTATCTCATGTATAATTCCTTGATCAATAAATTGGGCTTCATACTTTATCGTTCCTTTTTCAGTAATTTCTTTTCTCATTTCAATATTCTTACCGGTCCATTTATTTTGTATAGTTTCGTAAACTTCTGAATCTGATTTATGATTAATAGATGTTTCTATTCCATTACTTTGGTAAATCATATAAAAAATAGTTTCTTTGTATTGAAATTCTAAAATTGCTGTTCCTTTTGTCATCATTAGCTTAGAAAATTCTAACTCTTTAGGCATATAGCCTAATCCAATAGGCTTTATACCTAATTGTTCCTCTATTACTTGATACGCCTCCTCTTCCCCATTAACTGACTGATCAACCATATCATTGTTAAACACAATATCTCCCTTGATTCCTCCACGGCTCCTTTCCCGATAAAAATAAGTTTTCGTTCCCCAGGCTACCAGACAGGCGCTGCCGGTCATCAGGCAGGCCGCAAGGGCAATCGCTGCTGCACGTTTCCAGGAAAAACGGCGCACCTTTCCCTTCTCCTTGCTCTGGGAAGCCTGATGCTCCGCCTGAATATCCTCCCAAATCCGGTCGAATTCATCCGGATAAATTTCAAATTCCACCGGGGGCGGATTTTTTTTGGCTTCCTCCAGTTCTTTTAACAGCTGCTCATCAGAACAGCCATACAGCCGTCGGACCACCTGGTCTACATAACTATAATCCTCAGCAGAATCTTCCAAATATTTTTTTTTCACTTAAAAGGCCTCTTAATCTTTTCTCCTAAAGTTCCCAAAGGCTTTAGGGTTGACTTTTCAAAATTTGCGCTTACTATAATATATAACGGCGGGAATTCCGTTTTTCCCCGCACAATTTTAAATTTTTTGGGAGGTCTTATGAAAAAAATCATCCTTACCGGAGGCGGCACCGCCGGACACGTGACGCCCAATCTGGCCCTGATTCCTTCCCTGAAGGCACTGGACTATGAAATCCACTATATTGGCTCCTACCAGGGCATTGAAAAACGGTTAATCGAAAATGCCGGCATCCCCTACGATGGTATTTCATCCGGCAAGCTTCGCCGTTATCTTGATATAAAAAATTTCTCTGATCCGTTTCGCGTATTAAAAGGCTATGGTCAGGCGCTTCGTCTGATTCGACGTTACAAACCGGACGTCGTATTTTCCAAAGGCGGCTTTGTATCCGTACCGGTGGTGCTTGCTGCCAGACATTATAAAGTCCCCACCATTATCCATGAATCCGATATGACGCCTGGGCTTGCCAACAAAATCTGTATTCCATCTGCTGCCAAGGTCTGCTGCAACTTTCCGGAAACATTAAAGTACCTCCCGGCTGACAAGGCAGTCCTCACCGGCTCCCCCATTCGGGCAGAGCTGCTTGCAGGTGACCGGCTTGCAGGCTTGTCCTACAGCCATCTTTCAGCGGACCGGCCGGTCATTCTGGTAATCGGCGGAAGCCTTGGCTCTGTTACGGTCAACGGCGTTATCCGCCGGATTCTTCCCCGTCTGCTGGAACAGTTTCAGGTCATACATATCTGCGGAAAGGGCAATCTGGATGAAAGCCTTATCGGAACCGCCGGATATGTACAGTATGAATACGTAGACGCCCCACTGAAACATCTGTTCGCAGCCGCAGATTTGGTGGTGTCCAGGGCAGGGGCTAATTCTATCTGCGAGCTTCTCGCTCTTCACAAGCCCAATCTTCTGATTCCTCTTTCGGCAGCAGCCAGCCGCGGAGATCAGATCCTCAACGCCCGTTCCTTTGCCGCTCAGGGCTTCAGCAAGGTTCTGGAAGAGGAATCCCTGACCGAGGAATCCCTGTATCAGTCTATCCAGGAGCTGTATAAAAATCGTGCCTCCTATGTAGAGGCGATGGAACACAGCACCCTGAACAATGCGGTGGACACCATTATCTCTCTGATCGAAAAATGCGCAGGCTCCCGAACTTGATTCGGGAAACCTGCGCACCTTTTTAGGGCCAGTTATCATCTTTTATCAGCTTATCCAAATATTTTCGGATACGTGCAATCCTGGAATAACAGGCCTTCTCTGAAATATTGAGTATCCTGCATACCTCATCTGTCGGCCGTCCCTCCAGCATCTTCAACACCACAATTTCTTTCCAGTTCTTTGGCATCTGGTCGATTTCTTTTAAAATGGCGCGGCATTTTTCATTGCTGATCAGATCCTCAACCATCTCCTGCCCCTTATCTGCATCCAAAAACTCTTCCTGGTGATACCAGGCGTCATCCATACTGCAGCAGCCGTGACGCTTCACACTCCGGTGGTAATCAATGCAGCGATTTCTCAGGATTCGCGTCAGCAGCTTTCTCATCTCCTCCTCCGGAAGTTCCATGGAATAGTCCGATCGGGCATATGCCAGAAATGTATCATGAATTATGTCCTCTATCTCTTCCGAAGGTACATTGCAGCGGTATGCAACAGACCGCAGTGCAACATTGTACTCTTTATACATATCCTCAAACTTTTGTCTGTATATTTCGTCACCAAAGTTCATATGTATGCCACCATTCGGATTATTTTCTCGTCTGTAACCCTTCTTGAATCAACTGGGCAGTTGCTGCAAGCTCTTCCGGCTCAGCTTTTCCCGGAGTCCAGTCAACCATAGCCGGCCCGTTCTCATACCGCGGAATAATATGCATATGGAAATGGAATACCGTCTGTCCTGCTGATGTGCCGTTATTCTGGACCAGATTGAAACCAGTGCAGCCCAGCGATTTTTTCATAGCTGCTCCAATCTTTGCTCCTAACGGAAGAACCTTCGCCGCAGTCTTTTCATCCAGCTCACAGACATCCTTAAAATGCTCTTTTGGAAGAATCAGCGCATGTCCCCTGGATGCCGGTCCCAAATCCAGTATGACCCGGAACATTTCATCCTCATACAGGGTTGTGGATGGAATCTCCCCGTTGGCAATCTTACAAAAAATACAGTTCTCGTCCTTCATCGAACTCTCCTCCTTCTTCTCTTTGTCCGGCAATGGACCATTTTATCTTCAAGCACCACGTACAGCCTTCGGCCGCCGGTACATTAAGATACACAGCAAAATTCCTGCTGCCAATCCTCCCAGGTGGGCCCAGTTATCAATATTTCTGCTGGAAAAACCATAATACAGGACAATCACAAGTATAATTCCCAGCTGGCGTGATGTCAGCTGCTGCAGACGCCCCCGGTTTCTGGCAGCCGCCCAGACCAGGCCGCCGATTACGCCGAAGATCGCACCGGAAGCTCCTGCTCCGATTACAATTTCCCCCAGATATTGATGAACACCCATGGAAATCAAATTGGCCGCAATCCCGCACATGAGGTAAAAAATCAGGTATTTCGCATGTCCCAGAATACGTTCCAGCTTTTCTCCCAGGATCAGCAGGATAAGCATATTATTCATCAGATGGCTGACGCCGAAATGCATGAAAATCGAGGTTAAAAGTCGCCCGTACTGATGCTTCTCCAAAACCAGAGGTGAGAACATGGCGCCGTGCGCAATCATAAAAATACCGTCCTCGGTAGACCCAATCAGCTCCAGATATAAAAAGAAAAGAACATTTGCTGCCGCAATGGCCGTATTGATAAAAGCACTTCTCCCATATCTCAGTATTTCTTCCATGATTCCCCCGATTTTTATCCCGGTTTAGCCAGGACAATTGCTCTTTTTAATATAGCATAATTGTATATTTATGTAAACACTTTTTCCAAAACCACCTGCTATTCCTGCTAAAGTCTGTCTTTTAACAGAATCGATATGGAATTTTTGCAATCAGAAGCTCATCTCCCGGGAGTTTGACAGCTGAATAACAAAAAAATACCTCGCAGGCCGCATAAAACCTGCTTTTTTTGTGTCAAATTTTTTGTTTTAATATATTGCATTTTATTGCAACGTGTGGTAAAATATAGTAAAGGAG
>DWYS01000068.1 GCA_019118585.1 Candidatus Enterocloster faecavium
AATTCATGTACCTCTTTTTCACAAGGATCCTGAAGAAGGAGGACGGCTCCGGATGGAAAAAGGAGGAGCTGACCGGTCTGGAACAGCTGATGGAGGCGGCTCCCCAGAGGATGGTCTTTAAAGAAGGGGGAGAACTGGGATGAAGCGCTCCGGAAGGATCGGCACCTATCAGCTCTGCCTGACCGCGATGGCAGTGGCGGTGAATATCGCCGGAGGGCAGATTGCCCTGCTGCTGCGCCTGCCCGTCTACCTGGACAGCATCGGGACCATATTGATCGGGGCACTGCTGGGACCCTGGATGGGGATGATCCCCAATCTGCTCAGTGGCATTTTCATGGGAATGACCGTGGATATCTATTCTCTCTACTTTGCGCCGGTAGGAATGGTGACCGGGTTTATGAGCGGGCTTCTCATGAGCGGAAGGCCGGTAAAGGGAGCGGGCCTGTTTTTGACAGCCCTGGGCGTTGCCGTGCCGGGAACTCTGGTCAGCTCCCTGATCAACGCGGTTTTGTTCGGCGGCATTACCTCCTCCGGTTCCGCCGTGCTGGTGCAGCTTCTGTCCCGGACGCCCCTGGGGCTGACGGGAAGTATTTTCGCGGTGCAGATCCTGACGGACTACGCGGACCGCTGCATTTCCATCTTTGCAGTCAGCGCCCTGGCGCCTCTGGCGGCGGCGCAGCTGCGGGGCAGGATCACGGGAGAATGAGAAACGAAAAACAGAAAAAGGAAACAGAACATGGAACGGTACAGTAAGATTACGAAGAAAAATCCCAGGGAGATCGTCCTTCTGCGGGCATTCCCCTGTATCTGGGGAAAATGCGCTTTCTGCGATTATATTGAGGACAACGGCAGGGACGAGGAGGAGATGGTGCGGCAGAACCATCAGGTCCTCTCCCAGGTGACAGGAGAATTGGGGGTGCTGGAAGCCATCAATTCCGGCAGCTGTTTTGAACTCCCCGGCCGGACTCTGGAGGAGATCCGCAGCCTAGCAAGGGAAAAACACATCGGCCGTCTGATTTTTGAGAGCCACTGGCTCTACCGGAACCGGCTGGGGGAACTGCGGGATTTTTTTGGAATTCCCATTACCTACAAAATGGGCGTGGAGACCTTTGACAATGACTTTCGGGAAAGAGTTCTCAATAAACATGCAGGCTTTCGTACGCCCCAGGAGGCGGCGGCCTACTTCGATTCCATCTGCCTTATGGTGGGGATCCAGGGACAGACGAAGGAGATGATCCGCCGGGACATAGAAGCCCTGAAGCGGTACTTCCGGCACGGCACGGTCAATGTGTTCAACAACAACAGCACCTCCATCCGGCGGGACGATGAGCTGGTCCGGTGGTTCATGGAAGAATACCGGTGGCTCTTTGACGACCCGGAGGTGGAGGTGCTTTATGAGATCACAGATTTCGGGGTGGGGTGAGCGGGCTTACATTCCCTTGCGCTCTTTGCCCAGAGCGTCTGCCGCTACGATCGCCGCGTACAGCTCATCTGGTGTTACATCTGCTACCATATTGTGGATGGATTCGCCTTCTACGCAGGATTTTTCCGCGATGACGCGAATCTCCTCATCCTTGGTGATCCCGATCTCTTCCAGGGTAATGGGAAGGCCTACCTCCGCGCAGAAATCCTGAACTTCCTTAAATTCTTCTTTGGGGGCTCTTTCCAGCACTAGCTGCACCAGGGTGCCGAAGGCAACGCAGCAGCCATGAGGAGCGCTGTGTCCTCCCAGGGCGGTCAAGCCGTTGTAGAAGGAGTGGGCTACAGCCAGCCCGCCGTTGTCAGCTCCTACGCCGGAAAGATAAACATTGGCTTCGATGATGGCATCCAGAGCAGGGGTTACCACATGGCATTCGCAGGCCTTCTTGGCAGCTGCGCCGTACTCCTTCAGGGTTTCATAGCACAGACGGCACAGAGCCATGGCAGAACGGGTGATGCCGCCGTTTTCCAGGCTGGGGGCATCGGTGCGCTCGCAGGCTCTGGCTTCAAAGTAAGTGCCCAGGGCATCGCCCATGCCGGCTACCAGAAACTTGACGGGAGCGTTGGCTATGACGGAGCTGTCCACCAGCACTGCCTCCGGGTTCTTGGGATAGAAGAGGTAGCTGTTGAAAGTCTGGTCATTGTTGTAGATAACGGAGAGGCCGGTGCAGGGAGCGTCGGTGGCTACGACCGTGGGGATGATCACCACCGGCAGCTTCTCATAGTGGGCCGTGGCTTTGGCAGTATCGATGGCGGAGCCGCCGCCTACGCCTACGATCACATTCAGATTTTCCTTCCGGGCAATTTCACGCATCCGGTCGATCTCCCCGATGCTGGATACGCCGCCAAAGATCTCGTAATGGCGGACATCATCGGTCCCCTCAAAACTCTTTTCAATCTGGTCATGGCAGGCTTTATAGCCGCTCTTGGAGCAGATAAAAAGCCACTTGTTTCCCAGATCCTTCATTTCATTGTGAAACTGGAGCAGGGCATTCTTTCCCTGCACATATTTCTGAGGTGCACGCATCATTCTAAGTCTGGGCATTGTAGATTCCTCCTTTATGAAAAGATATTGTTAAATAATTATCAATTCCTTATACTTCTTATTATAGTTAGATGGTTCAGGAACGCAAGGATTAAATTTCCGAAAAGAAAGGAGTCCTAAAAAAAGATTTTGTGCAGATTTTCAGGTGAAATTTTTTCGTGGAGTTTCCCCGTATCGCACAGGGTTTTTGCTTGCATCCCTCCCCGCATTCTGCTATATTGATAAAAGTTTTGCAAACTGCGGCAATTGGGATGTCCATACCCTGTAGGATACCTTGATCCCTGATGCCCTGAACCGTTGATATCAAGAAGGAGAAAAACATGTTTGAAGTATTGACAAAGGCTGCCACTTTTGTGGCGATTATCCTGCTGGGCTATATTTTAAGAAGAGCCGGTTTTTTTCGGGAGCAGGATTTCTACACGCTGTCCAAGCTGGTGTTAAAGATTGCCCTGCCGGCTTCCATTGTGGCCAACTTTTCACAGGCGGATCTGGCGCCCTCCATGCTGGTCTTTAGTCTTCTGGGGTTTGCAGGAGGGGTTATCTACGTAGCGGTTGGCTGGCTGATGAATGCAGGAAAGAGTCCGGAAAAAAAGGCTTTCGACCTGCTGAACCTGTCGGGCTACAACATCGGGAATTTTACGATGCCCTTTGCACAGGGATTTTTGGGTTCTACCGGCGTGGTTACCACCAGCCTCTTTGACACGGGAAATGCCTTTATCTGTCTGGGCGGGGCCTACAGCATCGCGAAGATGATCAAGGGCGGAAAGGTAGCGCCGGGGCCTTTGCTGAAAACGCTGGTCCGCTCCCTGCCCTTTGACGCCTATATCATTATGACCATTCTCTCCATGGCTCATATTTCCCTGCCCTCCCTGGCCGTTTCCTTCGCCCAGACGGTGGGAAATGCCAATGCCTTCCTGGCCATGCTGATGATTGGCGTAGGCTTTAAGCTTTCCGGGGATTTCAGCCAAATCCGGCATATGGTCCGGATCCTGGCGGTGCGCTACGGCATCGCCCTGGTCCTGGCTCTGGGATTTTATTTCCTGCTGCCCATTGATGTAGCCTACCGCCAGGCTCTGGTGGTCCTGGCCTTCAGCCCTATCTCCTCGGCATCACCGGCCTTTACGGGAGATCTGGGGGAGGATGTGGGTCTGGCCAGCGCGGTCAATTCCATCTCCATCATCATCAGTATTCTGTTGATCACCACGGCCCTGGTGATTCTTCTATGATCCGATTTACATTTTTTTGACGGTATAGTACAATAATGAAAGCAGAGCTCAGACAGGAGGAAAAGGGAAATGAAGCGATACGATTATTTGCTGGTGGGAAGCGGACTGTACTCCGGCGTGTTTGCCTGGTACGCAAAGCAGCGGGGCAAAACCTGCCTGGTGGTGGAGAAGCGGGACCACATCGGGGGAAATGTCTACTGCGAGGATGTGGAGGGAATCCACGTGCACAAGTACGGGGCCCACATTTTCCATACCAGCAACCGGAAGGTGTGGGATTTTGTCAATGGACTGGCGGAGTTTAACCGGTACACCAACAGCCCGGTGGCCAATTTCAAGGGCGAGATGTACAACATGCCCTTTAATATGAATACCTTCAGCAAGATGTGGGGGATCTCCACTCCGGCCCAGGCCAAAGCCAAGATCGAGGAGCAGAGGGCAGGCGTGACGGGAGAACCCAGGAATCTGGAGGAGCAGGCCATCAGCCTGGTAGGACGGGATATTTACGAGAAGCTGGTGAAGGGCTACACGGAGAAGCAGTGGGGAAGAGACTGCAAGGATCTGCCGGCCTTTATCATCAAGCGCCTGCCGGTGCGTTATACCTACGACAACAACTATTTTAACGACCTGTATCAGGGCATCCCCATCGGCGGCTACAATGTGATAATCGACAAGCTCTTTGAGGGCTGCGACATTGAGACCGGAGTGGATTACCTGGAGAACAAGGAGCACTACGACAGCCTGGCGGACCAGGTGGTGTACACCGGGACCATTGACGCCTATTTCGGATATGTCTATGGAAAGCTGGAGTACCGGAGCCTGAAGTTTGAGACGGAGGTGCTGGACGAGGAGAACCACCAGGGCGTGGCGGTGGTGAACTACACCGACCGGGAGACGCCCTATACCAGGATCATCGAGCACAAGCATTTCGAGTTCGGAACGCAGCCAAAGACCGTCATTACCAGGGAGTATCCGGTGACCTGGCAGGAGGGGATGGAGCCCTACTATCCGGTCAACGACGAGAAGAACCAGGCGCTGTATCAGAAATACGCCCAGCTGGCGGCCAATGAGAAGAAGGTGATCTTTGGCGGACGCCTGGGTGAGTACAAGTATTATGATATGGACAAGGTGATCGAATCTGCCATGAAGAAGGCAGAAGAAGTATTGGCATGATGGAGAAAAGAGACAAGGAGTCCGGGACCGTCCTGGTGCTGATGGCGGCCCGGAACGGGGAGCCCTACATCGGAGAGCAGCTGGACTCCATTTTGGCGCAGACGGTTCCGGGGATCCGGATTCTGGTGTCCGATGACTGTTCCCGGGACCGGACGCCGGAGATCGTCCGGGAGTATGAGGAGCGTTTCCCGGAACGGGTCCGGCTGCGGCAGAGGCAGCGGCCCTCCGGCGGAGCGGCCGCCCATTTTCTGGATCTGCTGTCACACACGGCCCGGATGGAGGAACCGCCTGCGTATGTCCTTCTCAGCGACCAGGACGATGTATGGCTTCCTTATAAGGCGGAACGGCTGCTGGAACAGATGAGAAGGACGGAGGAGGCAGGCGCCGATGGGAAGGAAAACGGGAGGCCGCCGGTGCTGGTCCACTCCGACCTGACGGTGACGGATGAGAAGCTGAAGGTCATTGCCCCCAGCTTCTTTGCCTATCAGAAGGTTTCGCCCCAGCGCTGCGCTCTGCCCCAGCTTCTGGTGCAGAACAATGTGACCGGAGGCGCCGTGATGATAAACCGCCCGCTGCTGGAGCTTTTGAAAACGCCTCCTCAGGTCTGTCTCATGCACGATGCCTGGCTGGCTCTGGTGGCCTGCTGCTTTGGGAAGATCTCCTGGGTGGAGGAACCCCTTTATTACTACCGGCAGCATGGAACCAATGCCCTGGGAGCGGAGAAGGGGGATGCCCCGGAGGGATTTATCCGCCGGATGGAGGACGGAAGCCAGGCCAGGGACAATTACCGGAAAATGTTCGGCCAGGCCCGGTGCCTTCTGGAACTGTACGGGGAGCGGCTGAGTGAACCGCAGAAGGCGGTGCTGCAGGCATTTATCCGCCTGCCCGGGCTGAACCGCATTGGAAAAATGGCGGAGATCCTGCGGTGGGGCTTTACAAAAAATACCTGGCTCAGGACCCTGGGCCAGATGATGATGATCGGAGATTAAGGATCGATGGAGATGGAAGAAAAGAAGGCTGCACGGGAGAGCGGGCGTCCGGAAACGGCAGGCCCAAGCCTGGCCGCGGCTGCCTGGCGCCAGGCGGTACAGGATGCCAGGGCTGAGGAGGAGAGGATGTGCCGGCAGGAAACAGATGGGGCAAAGGGGGAGCGGCCTCTGGTCAGCATCTGTTGCATCACCTATAACCACGGCCCTTACATCCGCCAGACCCTGGAAGGGTTTCTCATGCAGGAGACGGACTTTCCCTGGGAGATCCTGATCCACGATGATGCCTCCACCGATGACACTCAGGATATTATCCGGGAATATGCCGCCCGCTTCCCGGACCGGATCCGGCCCATTTTAAGGGAGGAGAATCAGTATTCCAGGGGGATTTCCAATATCAGCATCTTCAATTTCCCCAGGGTCCGGGGGAAGTACATCGCCATGTGCGAGGGGGATGACTGCTGGACAGACCCGAACAAGCTTCAGCTCCAGGTGGACTATCTGAGAGCCCATCCGGACTGCGCCCTGTGTTTTCACAGCGCCCGGATCGTGACGGTGGACGGTTCCGTTGCTGCCGGACGGATGCGGCCCTACCGGGGAGACCGCAGGGTGGAACCGGAGGAAATCGTGGACAAGACTTCGGGGTACCCAACTGCCTCCCTGGTATTTCCGGCGGAGATCATGAAGGAGCTGCCGGACTATTATCTGGACTGCCCCGTGGGCGATATCCCTATGCAGCTGATGATGGCCCAGAGGGGATACGGCTGGTATATGGACCGGGATATGTCCATATACCGGGTGGGAGTGGCCAGCTCCTGGACCTCCCTGATGAAGCAGGGGGATTATGAAAAAAAACAGAGGCGCTACTATGAAGAGATGAAGCGGATGTACCAGGCGTTTGACCGGGAGAGCAAAGGCCGGTTTCACCGTCAGGCGGTGAGGGCGGCCCGGCGCATCTATTTTCTTACTCAGGTCAATACCAAACACTACGACCAGGTAATGGCCCCCGAGTACCGGGAATTTTACCGGGAGCTGGATTTCAGGACCCGCTTTTTTATCCGGTTTGAGATCCTGGCGCCGGGACTGTACCGGTGGCTCCAGAGAAGGGTGCGCAAATCGGAGGGAGTCTAACAGAAAGGAACAGCAAAGTTGTCGGAAACAGGAATGAAGGACAAGGTCTTAAAGGGCCTGTTTTGGAAGATACTAGAGAATGGCGGAGCCCAGGGGATCCAGTTTGTGATCGCGATCCTCCTGGCCCGCCTTTTGACCCCCGCGGAGTATGGGCTGGTGGGGATCATCATGATTTTCATTACCATCTCCAATGTGGTGGTGCAGTACGGCTTTTCCACTGCCCTGGTCCAAAAGCCGCGCTGCGATGAAACGGACTTTTCCTCCGTCTGCTATTTTAGCCTGGGGATCGCCCTGGCCATGTACGGCCTTCTTTACCTGGCGGCTCCTGCCATCGGGAAGTTCTACAGCAATGAGCTTTTGATCCCCATTGTCCGGGTGCTCGCGGTGGTGCTCTTTCCCGGTGCGGTGATTTCCGTCCAGACCGCCTACGTCTCCAGGAAAATGGAATTCCAGGGCCTGTTCAAGGCCACCATGGGAGCTGTGGTGGTATCCGGCGCCGTCAGCTTGTGGATGGCTGCCGCGGGGATGGGAGTCTGGGCCATGGTGGGCCAGCAGATCGCCTACTACCTGGCGCTGATGGCGGGGCTGTTCCTCACCGTCACCTGGCGGCCAAGGCTGGTTTTCGCCATGAGCAGGGTCCGCTCCATGCTGGCCTTCGGGTGGAAGCTGCTGCTGGCGGCCCTGCTGGACACTCTTTTCAGCAATCTCTATGGTTTGATCATGGGAAAGATTTACAATGAGGAGCTGCTGGGAGCCTACAACCGGGGCGACCAGTTTCCGAAGCTGATCGTGAACAATCTGGGGACGGCCATCCAGTCGGTCCTTCTTCCGGCCTTCGCTGCCCGCCAGGATGATCTGGACCAGGTGCGCTCCATGGTCCGCCGTGCCATCCGGACCAGTTCTTTTCTGGTCCTGCCCATGCTGTTCGGCCTCTTTGCCGTGGCAGATACCATGGTGCTGGCCCTTCTGGGGGAAAAATGGGTGATCTGCGTCCCTTATCTGCGGATCATGTGCGTGGCCTACTCCTTCTGGCCCATTCACATCACAAACCTTCAGGCTATCAACGCTGTGGGGCGCAGTGATGTGTTCCTGAAGCTGGAAGTGATCAAGAAGACCGTGGGGATCCTGGGACTGGTCATCGGAATCCGCTTTAGCCCCATTGTCCTGGTGTCCATCAAGGCGGGAATCGATTTCTTATGCACCTTCATCAATGCCTGGCCCAACAAGAAGCTCCTGGGCTACAGCATCGGCAGCCAGTGGATGGACATCATGCCCTCCATGGTCCTGTCTCTGGGGATGTGTGCCGCAGTCTATTTCCTGCAGTTTGTGCTGCCCGGCGGTCCCTGGGTGAAGCTGGTTTTGCAGATCCTGGCGGGGGCGGTGATCTATACCGGGCTGGCCTGGGCCTTCCGTATGGAGAGCTTTCAGTATCTGCTGGGGATTGTGAAACGGAAAAGAGGATAAAACAGAAAGTGCCGCGCGGCCATCTGTTCGGGATGGCCTGGCGGCACTTTTGAATGCTTTTGAAATAGTTTTGCTGCTTACTGCTGATGCTGTGCCACAGCGACCGGATCGGAAGGATCCCAGTGCTGGTCGGAAGGAATGATCTGCTCAATGGCAGGCCGCTCGTAGGGGCCGGGAATCGGGGAATTGTAAACCTCGATGGTGGTGCCGATTGGGCAGTGGTCGTAGATCCACTTGGCGTCAGAGGACAGGAAGCGGATACATCCTGCGGAGCGGACCACACCCAGGAAGTTGTAGGTTTCCGGCTGAAGGGTGTTCACATCCGGCTTCTCATAAATAATGGAGTGGAGCAGGAAGCTTAATCCGGAGCCCAGTCTGGTCGCGTACTGACAGTAGACACCGCTGTTCATCAGACGCCACCGGTATTTCTCCGGGGTCTTGAAGGTTCCAACTGGTGTATCATCGCCGGTGGAGCAGAGGAAACTCTTCAATGGGATGATAAAGCCGTTGGCTCCGTCCTGAACGTAGACGGTGGTGGTGTTCATCTCCTTGTTGATGCGGATCAGGTAGGGACCATCGGCACCGATGATGGGCTCCAGGTCGGAAACGACCTTTCCGGACTCATCGAAATAATATTTGTAGCCGTCTATGTACTGCCATCCGGTTACGGGAATATTGTCCACCACATAATAGCGGTCCCTGTCGTTCCAGGCCCATCCCGTGTAGGGGGCGCCGGTCCCGCTGCTGAAATAGGCTGCACCGTTTGCATCAAACTGGATGCCGTCTGCAGCGGCAGAGTCTAAGGGGTGCTCTGTGGAATAGGGCCATGCCCCGGATTCCAGACCCCATAAGGAAACGCGGAAGCTGGAAATGTACTTGCCCACCGCCATGGCTCCGGAGGATTTACCATTGCCGGTCCAGTCCAGGGTGCTGCCGTCGGAAAGGATGCTGGTGTAGTACACATCGAATTTGTTGTCTACAAATCCGGTAAAGCGGATTTGGAAGGCCTCTACCTTGGAGCCGTCTGCCCACAGGTCCGTGTGGCCGCCGTTCATGGCCCACTGAGTCCAGCCGTTGGGGGCGGAGTAGGCGCGGTAGAGCACATTTCCTACGATATTATTCAGATAGATGCACATGGAGAGAAATCCCTGGTCGCCGGTTTCAACAAATCCATCGCCGATCACCGGATTGGTCCACTGCATGTCCGGAGTCAGCACCTGGATCTGGAGATAGGGCGTATTGGCAACGATTGCTGCCTGGCGGGCAGCCTCTTCCGCCGCCGCAGCCTCCTCTGCTGCCGCCTGGGCCGCATTCTCCCCGGCAACAGAGACTTCCTGGCCGTCGATGACCTGCGTCCCGTCACTGGCCTGTGAGCCCTCCTGTACTGGTTCGCTATTCTGGCCTCCATCGGTCTGAGTGTCGCCGGGGGCCACGCCGGCCTGAGCCACTCCGTTGTCAGCGGAAGGAACCGTTTCCCCCACTTTGGAAAGCAGGTCCGCGTCAAAAGCAGGGCCGGTAGCAGCATCGTTCTCGTCAGCCAGAGCTGTCAGGGGGGAAGCCGCTATCATTGCAACAGCCAGAGCGGCTGCGGCGAAACGTCGGATACCTTTATACATGACTAAAAACCTCCTAAAATCTTTTGCATGATCGCAACTGTTCAGGCGGGGGACAACAGCCCGGCGCCTGAACAGATACATTTAATCTACCATATTCGTAGGAAAAATTCCATATGTGATTTACTTTTTATTGGTATTATTGTAAAATTGTAAATAAAATGACCAAAGAATGTAAGAAATAGGTGCCATAATGAATTGGACTCAGGAAACGGTCAATCTGATATATGCTTCCAACGATGGATATGCCTGTCATCTGGCAGCTTCCCTTGTTTCTCTTCTGGAGAATAACCGGCAGATTCCTCATCTGGCGGTTTATGTGCTTTCCGTGAATATGTGCAGGGAGTACCAGGACCGGCTGAAGGCTTTGGCGGCCCGCTACGGCCGCAGTCTTTCTGTTGTGGAGATGGGAGATTTAAAGAAACGGTTTGACTATGATATTGATACCAGGGGCTTTGACATCAGCGCCATGGCGCGGCTCTTTGCCCCTCAGGTCCTGCCGGATCAGGTGGAAAAGGCGCTGTATCTGGACTGTGATACCATTGTCTGCGGCAGTATTGCCCCTCTCTATGAAACGGAGCTGGGACAGGATCTGATAGGTATGGTGATGGAGCCTACCGCCTATGCGTCCATGCGCAGGGCCATCGGGCTGACGATGGATGACCCCTACTATAATTCCGGCGTGCTGCTGATGGCGCTGGGGCAGTGGCGGGCACAGAATGTGCTGGAACAGCTGCTGGACTTTTATGCAGCCAGCGAGGGCAGCCTTTTTGCCTGTGACCAGGATACGTTAAACGGGGCTCTGAGGGGCAGGATTCTGACCCTGCCGCCCAAATACAACTTTTTTACCAACTACCGCTATTTTCGATATTCTACCCTGACATCCATAAGTGCCAGTTATGAGCTGGTTGGGGAGGAGGCCTTCCGGGAAGCGAAAGCTTTTCCGGTGATCCTCCACTATCTGGGGGATGAGAGGCCCTGGATCTGGGGAAACCATAATCATTACCGCAGGCTGTATGAGGCTTATCTGGCCATGACACCCTGGAAAGGGATGAAAAAGGTAAGGGGAAAATTCTGGTATATGCAGGTGTGGTGGGCCTTTAACTGCCTGACCTGGCTCTGTCCTAAGGCCAGGCTCTGGATCAGCCGCCGCTTTGGCATGAAGCTGATCGACAGCCGGAAGAAGAAGTAAGGTGAAATTGGAGCATTTATGGACAATATCAGCTGTATTGTACTCAACTATAACGATGCGGCCACCACGGCAGGCCTGGTAAGAGAGCTTCTGGAGATGGAGCTTTTGACCTCCATTGTGGTAGTGGACAACCACTCCACAGACGGCTCCTGGGAGCAGCTGCGCGGGCTGGAGCAGGAGGGAGAGGGCAGGATTTATCTGCTGCAGACCGGAAAAAACGGCGGGTACGGCTCTGGAAATCAGGCGGGAATTGACTTTGCTTCAGACCGTCTTAAAGCGGATTACCTGATTGTAGCCAACCCGGATATCCACGTGACCAGAAGCTGCATCCTCAGAGTCAAGGCGGCTCTGGACCATACGGAGGACGGTGCGGTGGCATCGGCTATGGTAACGGACCCGAAGGGGCAGGAGCTTTTCAGCTACTGGAAGCTTCTGCCTTTCTGGCGGGACCTGCTGGATACCGGACTGATAACCAGAAGGGTGCTGAAGCCTCTCCTGAATGACCCGATGGAGAAGCTTTCGTCCGGCGCAGATTCAGGCTGCCGGCTGGTGGATGCGCTGCCCGGTTCTTTTTTTATGCTGCGCCGGGACCGTCTGCCGGAAGGGACGGTTCATTCTTTATTTGACAAAAACATCTTTTTGTATTATGAAGAAAAGGTGCTGGGACAGAAGCTGAGGAAACTGGGCTTAAAAACCGTCCTGGCTGTGGATACTTCCTACGTCCACGCCCACTCGGTGTCCATTGACAAGAGTGTGGGGAAAATCGTGGGCAAACAGAAGCTGCTTCACGCGAGCAAGCTGTATTATTATAAGGAATATCTTCACGCGGGCCCGGTAAAAATGGCCTTTGCCAGAGGATTTCTGGCGGTTGTTTTATCTGAGGTCTGGGTGCTGACAGAGATACTGGGGCTTCGCTGGTGATGCGCCGGCAGGGCCCGGAAAGGAACGATCAGATGAATCAAGAAGAGAAGACCATACTGGTGACCCGCTCCTCCATGCCCTCCTTTGAGGAGTTTACGCAGATGATCCGCCCCATCTGGGATTCCGCCTGGATGACCAATATGGGGGATTACCACAAGGAGCTGGAGCGCCGGCTGAAGGAATACATGGGGACGGACAAGCTGGTCCTGTTCGTCAACGGCCACATGGCCCTGGAGATGGCCATTCAGGCCCTGGAGCTGACGGGAGAGGTGATCACCACCCCCTTTACCTTTGCCTCCACCACTCATGCGATTGTCCGCAATGGTCTGACCCCTGTGTTCTGCGACATTGATCCGGAGGACTACACCATGGACCCGGACCGGATCGAGGAGCTGATCACGGATAAGACCAGCGCCATCATTCCGGTTCATGTTTACGGAAATGTCTGTGATGTGGACCGGATCGGAGCCATTGCCAAAAAGCACGATCTGAAGGTTATTTACGATGCGGCCCATACCTTCGGGGAGACTTACCGGGGGGAGAGCGTGGCAAACTTCGGGGATGCCAGCATTTTCAGCTTTCATGCCACCAAGGTGTACAATACCATCGAGGGCGGGGCTGTGTCCTTCCGGGAAGAGTGGATGGAGCACCGCTTAAACTGCCTGAAAAACTTCGGGATCGTGGACCAGGAGCACGTGGTCTGGGTAGGCGGAAATGCTAAGATGAATGAATTTCAGGCCGCCATGGGCCTTTGCAATCTGCGCCATGTGGACCGGGAGATTGAAAAACGCCGTCTGGTGACGGAGCGGTATCTGGAGGATCTGGAAGGCTTGAAGGGGCTGAAACTGCCCAGGTACAAGGAGGGGTTAAAGCCCAATTATGCCTATTTCCCGGTGATCTTCGATGGATTCGGGGCGGACCGCGACCAGGTCTATGAGGGGCTGGCGGCCCACCATATTTTCCCCAGAAAATATTTCTATCCCCTGACCAACCGCTTCCAGTGCTATGAGGGGAGGTTCTCTTCCGAGGATACGCCGGTAGCCCGGTTTATGGCGGACCGGGTGCTGACCCTGCCCCTGTACGCGGATCTGGCCCTGGAGGATGTGGACCGGATCTGCGCCCTTCTTCGGGAGATGGCCTGAGGGATGATGAAGCATGATACGAATACGGAAAGGAAATGGACATGAATATACTGCTCACCAGTGCCGGGAGAAGGACCTACCTGGTGCAATATTTTAAGGAAGCCTTAAAAAAGGCGGGGCTGTCCGGGCTGGTCCATGCGGCCAACAGCCAGGAGAGTCCGGCTCTGGCCGCGGCGGACCGCAGGGTTGTCACTCCCCTGATCTACAGCAGGGAATACATTCCCTGCCTGCTGGAATACTGTAAAAGAGAGGACATCCGGCTGCTGATCCCTCTTTTCGATATCGACATTCCCGTGCTGGCGGCTCACAGAGGGGAATTTGAGGCTGCGGGTACCATAGTGGTGACGGGAGAAGAGGAGCAGGCGAGGATCTGCAATGACAAATGGAAAACCCTGGAATTTCTCCGCTCCCTGGAACTTCCTGTACCGGCTTCCTGGCTGGATGCAGAGGAAGCCATCTGGGCACTGAGGGAGGGAAGTGCCTCCTGGCCGGTGATGGTGAAGCCGCGGTGGGGAATGGGCTCCCTTTCCCTCTACGAAGCGGACAATGAGGAGGAGCTTCGGGTGCTGGTGGGGAAAATCCACAGGGAAATCGGGGAAAATTACCTGAAATACGAGGCTGCCCAGGATGCAGACCGCTGCGTGCTGATCCAGGAGAAATTGAAAGGCCGGGAGATGGGGCTGGATGTGTTCAACGATTTGGAGGGAAATTTCCGGTCCGTGTCCGTGAAGGAGAAGATGGCCATGCGCTCCGGCGAAACCGATTCGGCGGTGACGGTGGAGAATGAGGCGCTGCAGCAGCTGGGAGCGCGTCTGGGGAGAAGCTTACGGCACAGGGGCAATCTGGATGTGGACGTATTTGACTGCCAGGGCGTTTTTTATGTGCTGGAGATGAATGCCCGGTTTGGAGGGGGATACCCCTTCAGCCACTGCGCCGGGGCCGACCTGCCGCTGGCTCTGGTGCTGTGGGCATCCGGCCGGGAGGTGCCGCAAACAATTCTGAAGGTGCGCCCGGGAGTCCGGGCATGGAAAGAGATACAGATACAGGTGGAACATTCCAATGAATAAAGTGCTGTTAGTGATACCGGCTTACAACGAAGAGAAAAATATTGAGAAGGTGGTGGACCGCCTGATCTGCGATTTCCCGCAGCTGGACTACATTGTGGTCAACGACGGTTCCAGTGACCGGACCGCTGCCATCTGCCGGGAAAAGGGCTATCATCTGCTGGACCTTCCGGTGAATCTGGGACTGGCGGGCTGTTTTCAGGCGGGGATGAAATATGCCAGGCTCAAGGGATATACCTGCGCCATCCAGTTTGACGGGGACGGCCAGCACAGGCCGGAATATGTGGAGCCCATGGCGAGAAAGATGGAGGAGGGCTATGACATTGTCATCGGTTCCCGCTTTGTGGACCGGAAAAAGCCCTGGTCTCCCAGAATGATGGGAAGCCGCCTGATCGCTGCCGCCATCCGCCTGACCACAGGGGTAAGGGTGAAGGACCCTACTTCGGGGATGCGCATGTTTAACCGGAAGATGATCGAAGAGTTTGCCATGAACCTGAATTACGGTCCGGAGCCGGACACTCTGTCCTTTCTCATTAAGCAGGGGGCAAAGGTGGCGGAGATCCAGGTGGAGATTGACGAGCGGCTGGCGGGGGAGAGCTATCTGAGGCCGCTGGTGGCGGCCCAGTATATGGCCCGCATGCTGATCTCCATTCTGCTGATCCAGAATTTCAGGAAGCGGTGAGAACGGGATGAGAGGAATGGCTGGACTTTTGCTCTACAGAGGAGATCATGTGGAGCGGCAGAATATGATCTGGAATATGGTGGGGAGCTTTGTATATGCCTTTGCCAGCATGGTGCTCTCGTTCCTGGTGATGCGGCTGGCAGGGGAGGAGCAGGGAGGGATTTTTTCCTTCGGCTATTCTACCCTGGGCCAGCAGCTGTTCATTGTGGCCTATTTCGGGATCCGCCCTTTTCAGATCACGGATGGAAAGGGGGAGTATTCCTTCGGGGATTATTTAAGCCACAGGCATCTGACCTGCGCCCTTGCTCTGGCGGGAGGGGCGGTGTATCTCGGACTCCTCTGGGGAATGGGGCGCTACAGCGCCTCAAAGGCGGCGGTCCTTTTCCTGCTGGTGGCCTACAAGGTAATAGACGGATACGCGGATGTATATGAGTCGGAATTTCAGCGTCAGGGCAGCCTGTACCTGACGGGAAAATCCAACTGCTTTCGGACCATCCTGTCCGTTGGGGTTTTTACGGCGGTCCTGGCGGCAAAGGGCAGCCTGTTGGCGGCCTGTCTGGGAGCGGTGGCCGCCCAGATGGCCGGGATGATCCTCTTTGACCTCAGCGTCCTTTCCGCCCTGCCCAATCTGGAGCGAAGGCGGGGAGCCGGAAAGATCAGGGGGCTTTTCGGGGAAACATGGCTGCTGTTTCTGTCAGTATTTCTGGACTTTTACATCTTTTCGGCGGCCAAATACGCCATTGACGGCCATCTGACGGATGGCGCCTCCGGTTACTTCAACCTGATTTTTATGCCCACCTCGGTGATCTACCTGGTGGCCAATTTTGTGATCCGTCCGTTTCTTACCAGGCTGACCGTTCTCTGGAATGGGGGGAAACTTCAGGAATTTCTCCGCCAGCTCCTTCGCATCGGCCTGATCATCCTGGGCCTGACCATCTGCGCCGTGGGGCTGACGGCCCTGCTGGGAAAATGGGTCCTGGGAATTATGGAACGGATTTTGGGGGAAGGCTATGAGGGGAGCCTCAGGGTCTACAGCCCGGCCTTTACGGCCATTGTGCTGGGGGGAGGCTTTTATGCCATGGCCAATCTGATGTACTATGCGCTGGTGATCATGCGCAGGCAGAGGGCGATTTTCCTTGTGTATCTTCTGGGAGCGGCGGCAGCCTTCCTGATGTCGGGCTATTTGGTAGAGAAATGGGAAATTATGGGTGCTGCCGTCTGCTATCTGATCCTGATGCTGTTTTTAACAGCCGGATTCGGCCTGTGTACATGCTGCTTCTATAGGCACAAGAAAGGGGAGCAAGTTGGGAATGGAAGTTAAAAAGCGTGTGGATGTGATCATTCCGGTTTACCGGCCGGGCAAAAAGTTTGCCCGGCTTCTGCGGATGCTGTCGCTGCAGACTTACCCGGTGAACCGGATCATTGTGATGAATACGGAGCGTTCCTATTGGAATGACAAGGGGTATGAGGGGATCCGGGGGCTGGAGATCCATCACCTGACCAAGGAGGAGTTCGACCACGGGGATACCCGCAACCGGGGGGCCCGCTACAGCCGGGCGGATTATCTGCTGTTTATGACAGACGATGCGGTCCCGGCGGACGAGCATCTGGTGGAACAGCTGGTGGCTGCCTTTGACCAGAGGGGACCGGAAGGGGAATCGGTGATCATGGCCTACGCCCGTCAGCTGCCGGACAAGGACTGTCCCCTGGCGGAGCGCTATACCAGGGCCTTCAATTATCCGGACCAGAGCCGCTTGAAGACGAAGGCGGATTTAAAGGAGCTGGGGATCAAGACCTTTTTCGCCTCCAATGTGTGCTGTGCCTACGACCGGGAGAAATTCTGGTTCCAGGGCGGCTTTATCCGGAAGACGATCTTCAACGAGGACATGATTTTCGCGGGAAAGGCCATACTGGACGACGATTATGCCGTTGCCTACGCTGCCCGGGCTAGGGTCATCCATTCCCACAACTATACCTGCATGCAGCAGTTTCGCCGCAATTTTGACCTGGCGGTATCCCAGGCGGACCATCCGGAAATTTTCGGCCGGGTCTCCTCGGAATCGGAGGGAATCCGCCTGGTGAAGCAGACGGCCCGGTTCCTGGCCAGCCAGCACAAGCCCTGGCTGATTCCGGGACTGATCGTCAAAAGCGGCTTTAAGTTCATGGGGTACCGCCTGGGCAAATGCTACCGGCTTCTTCCGGGGCCTTTCAGGGTTTGGTGCAGCATGAACAAGGAATACTGGAAAAAAGACAGGCGAAGCCGAAAGAGAGGTGACGAAGGCCTATGATGACTCCGATGCTTCGGGTAGTTCTGATCGTGGTTTCTCTGGTGACCATGGCCTACATGATGCATAAAATCCGGCAGGCCAAGGTTCAGATTGAGGCGGCTATGTTCTGGGTGATCTTTTCCATTGTGCTGGTGGTATTCGCCGTCTTCCCGCCGGCGGCGGACGCCTGTGCCAGACTTCTGGGAATTTACTCCACTCCCAACTTCCTGTTTCTGTCCATGATCTTCCTGCTGATGGTGAAAATTTTCAGCATGACCATTCATATCTCCCAGCTGGAGAGCAGGCAGAAGGAGCTGATCCAGAAGATGGCCCTGGACCAGAAGGAGAGCGAGGAGATGGAGCGGAGGCTGAAAGAGCTGTCTGCCGGACAGAAGGAACAGGGAGAAGAGACCGATGACGGAAATGAACGATAAGAGCAGAGCAGCGGCAAAAGGGCTGAGGCCTGTGGCCGCAGGGATGGCTGCGGTGCTTTTTCTGGCAGCCTGGCATTTCCTGGATGTGAAGGACGGTTCCTTCCAGACAGGCAGGAACTGGCTTCGGGGCTGGTACGGCCTGGCTGTGTGCTGGGGGATGATTTCTCTGGGAATCCTGGGATTTCTGGCCCTGATCCGGCAGAAAAAATGGCGTCCGGAGGTGTTTTTTGCCGTCTCCGGGCTGCTCCTTGGCCTGCTTTTTATGTCGGTCCTTCCGCCCCTGTCGGCCCCCGATGAGGTGAGCCACTACGTTTCTTCCTACCAGCTGTCCAACCGCTTTCTGGGAAAGACGGCGGCGGACCCCGAGGGCAGGGTTTATATCCGGTCCCAGGACGCCTGGGCGGAGGATGTGACGGATATACTGGCGGACGACGGGAGCAGCGGGAGCAGCGAAGGGGCTGCTGTGATCTTCGGCCAGACGGTGGAGCAGGATACCTATGAGATTTTAAGGAACAGGGGCTTCGGCGGAGCGGAGGAGGAAAGCCAGGAGATGGTGCCCTCCTATCAGCCCGCCGTGCGGACCACCCCGCTGTCCTACGTGCCCCAGGCTCTGGGGATCTCCCTGGGGCGCCTTTTGGGTCTGGGGACCCTGGGGCTGATGTTTTTGGGCCGCATATCTAATCTGATTTTTTACTGCGCAGCAGGTTTTTTTGCTGTCCGGCGGACTCCCTTTGGCAAAGAAGTGCTCTGCGGCGTTGGGCTGCTGCCTATGAGCCTGCATCTGGCGTCCTCCATGTCCTACGATGTGATGATCCTGGCCCTGACCGGGTATTTTCTGGCAGTGTGCCTGGATCTGGCTTACCGGGCGGAGCGGGTGAGGCTCAGGGATGTGCTGGTCCTGGCGACGGTGCTGGCCGTGATGGGACCCTGTAAAATCGTCTACGGCGTGATCGCCGGCTGGTGCCTTCTGATTCCGGTGAAGAAGTTCGGCGGATGGGGCAGATGGGCGGCGGCTGCAGCGCTGGTCCTGGGGGCTTTTGCGGCTGCCATGGCCCTGGTGAACCTTCAGACCGTGGCCATCTATACGGGGGTGGAGGACCGGTATATCATCTGGGCCGATGAGCCGGGATATTCGTTTGCCCAGTTGATCCACAGCCCCCTGAAGGTGCTGCGTCTCTGCTATAATACCCTGGCCGGATACGGGGAGCAGCTCTATTCCGGTCTCATCGGCGGGATGATGGGAAACCTGGACCCGGTGCTGAATGTGCCCTATGCGGTGATCCTGGCTCTGACGGTCCTGCTGGTGATCCTCGCGTTAAGAAAGCCGGGGGAGCAGCTGTTCATGAGCCTGGGACAGAAGGTCTGGATCTGGTTTCTCTGCCTGCTGTGCCTGGGAGCGCTGATGTTCTCCATGCTGCTGGGCTGGACGCCGGTAAGCGCCGCCATGATTCAGGGAGTACAGGGCAGATATCTGCTTCCGCTTCTGCCCGCTTTTCTCCTGACGGTGAAAAACGACCGGGTGGTGCGGACATGGGGCAAGGACGGAGGGATTTTATTTGCAATGGCCTGCATGGATGTGTATGCCATTCTGCGGATCTTCAGTATTGTTTGTCTGCGGGTGTAGGGGATCAGGGCGCTCCTGTTTTTGATTTGGCCTTGTATTTCCACAGTGTACATGATAAAATTGCCAGGTAGCGGAGGTTTCCGCCAAAGCGAAAGAAAAATGGCAGCGGATGTTTGGGTCCGCCTGAGAATGTATAAAGGAGTAAGCGATTATGGGAAAGATTAAAGTTACCACCTGCCCCATTGAGGGCCTGTATGTCATTGAACCCACGGTCTTTAAAGATGAGCGTGGATATTTTATGGAAACTTACAATCAGAATGATTTCAAGGAGGCCGGACTGGATATGGTATTCGTCCAGGACAACCAGTCCATGTCCGTAAAGGGCGTGCTGCGGGGCCTTCACTACCAGAAACAGTATCCCCAGGGCAAGCTGGTGCGGGCGGTGAGAGGCACCGTGTTCGATGTGGCGGTGGACCTGCGGGAGAAGTCCGCCA
>DWYS01000069.1 GCA_019118585.1 Candidatus Enterocloster faecavium
GGCGCATTCTCCGCCAGCTCTGCCGCGCCCTGTGGGTCCTTCATTCTATGGGAGCTGTTCACCGGGACGTCAAACCGGAAAATATTGTGCTTCGTGGACAGAACGCAGTTCTGATTGATTTCGATGCTGCCCGCATTCACAAGAAAAGCAGAGAGAATGATACCCGTGTGCTGGGGACCATCGGTTATGCCGCCCCGGAGCAGTACGGTTTTTCCCAGTCCGATGCCTGCTCCGATATCTATTCTCTGGGTATTCTGATGAATGTCATGCTCACCGGAAAGCACCCGTCCAATCAGCTGGCCCCAGGCCGCTTCGGACGCATCATCACCCGCTGCACCCAGATCACTCCTTCCAAGCGCTATAAAAATATACTCCGCCTGCTGAACGAGCTCTAGAAGAGTACCAAGGAGAGATTTCACCTATGAAAGAAAAAAAGTGTCCTCACTGCGGCATTTCCCTTCCGGAAGAAGCCTCCTTCTGCCCTCGCTGCGCGAACATATTGAACCATCGGATTTTAAAAATGCCGCCATATCCTGTTCCCGCAAGGCTTTTCCGCCTTCTGGGTCTTATATGTCTGGCAGCAGTTCTGGCCGTTGGCCTTTGGTTCGGTTTCAGCCCCAAAACCTATGAGGGAACCGGAACGGTAACCTACACGACTGCCAATGGCTCCTATCAGCTGGTTTCCAATGTGAGCACCGACCGCTACAATCCCATGTCTCAGATTCCGCAGATAGCCGGCGACCAGGCAAGTTACCGTTTTCCATTGAGACTCTACATCAACTACCAGGATACAGGAGCAGACGCCAGCGGCATGTTCCTGCAGAAGGTTGCCTCCTGTGAGCTTCTCATTGAACAGCCCGACGGTTCCCCGCGGCCTGTAACGGCTTCCCAGCCCGTTCCGGCCGATGAATTTCCCGGAGTCGCCATGGTAAGCTATATTGACTACAGCCGGGACAGCATAAGTCCCATTGAGCTTGTATGGAACCTGCATATGGAAAATGGGGATACCGTCCGCATCCGCTCTTCCCTCACGGTGACGCCCACCCAGACCTATTACTATAACTCTGAAAATGCGGACATGTCCGATTCCAAGGCCCTCCAGTCCTTCATCGACCAGCTGGCCCGGGAAACACGCCCTGAGGATGTGGTGAATATCCAGCTTCCCGCTGTCACCTACACCGAACCCCTGATCCTTTCCGGCCGCTCCTTCAACCTGACCGGCTCCTGGTCCGGCGGCCAGCGAACCTGTTTTACCGCTGGAATCCAGATGCGGGCCCAAAGCGGGAACCAGAACTGGATCAGCTTTTTTAACGATATTGACTTTACCGGCGGCGGAAGCGGCGTGGGTCTCTCCACCGCTGACCGGGTACGGACTGAAAACTGCCGTTTCAGCGGCTGGAAAACCGCCATTCTTGCCTATGGCGATACCTGGGTCAACACCATCGACTGTACGTTTCAGGACAATGAAACAGGCCTCCACTACAATGCAGGCGGCGGCTTCGGCAGCGATACACGCTTTACCGGAAACACGTTCCGGAACAATACCACCGCCGTTCTCCTGGAAAGGGTCTCCACCAATCTTATGATGGACTTCAGCGGCTGCCTGTTTGAATCCAACCGGACCGATATTGACAACCGCTGCGGCCAGCCTGTCAGCATTTCCCAGGCTGTCTTCCAATAGGATGTCCTGAATTCCATAAGAACGAGAAAGGATTTGAGCATATCATGGAAAAGAAATGCCCTTACTGCGGCTCCCTCATACCCGAAGAAGCTTCCTTCTGCCCCCGCTGTGCAAAAAGCCTGAACCAGCGTGCCCAGGCGAAGCCGCCCGGACGCTTAGCCTTCCGGCTTCTGCCTGGCGCGGGTCTTCTTTTGGCGGCGGTTCTTTTTGCCTCCGCCTTCTATCTTTATACACGGCCCAAAACATACGAAGGAATGGGGGAAATCACCTACGCCGATTCAAACAGTTCCTACCAGCTTGTCCTAAACTATCTGCTGGAACACCGCTATTCTCCCGAACCTGTACTAAATGCCAACATCGGGGGAGAGGACTCCTATCGTACTCCCTGTTGGCTTTATATCAATGAAAGCAGTACGGGCGCGGATGCAGCCGATGCGTTTATGGAAAAAGTGGATTCCGTGCAGATAAAAATCGAACAGCCCGACGGTTCTTTAAGCCCTGTCCTCTGCTCCGAACCGGAGCCCCTGGACTTCAATCCGGAGGCTGCTCTGGGGACCCTGGTGGACTTCACCAGGGAAAGCCCATCCTTATCCCGGATTCTCTGGATCATTTCCATGAAGAATGGAGACACGATCCGCTTAGGGATGGATTTATCCCTCTATAAAGTCGAAATCCACAACTACAGCTCTGAAAATGCGGATTTATCCGATTCCAAGGCCCTCCAGGCTCTCATCGACCAAATCGCGGAGGAAATCGACTATCGCGATGAAGTCAACATTACCTTGCCTGCCGTCACCTACACGGAGCCCCTGATCCTCCACGGCCCTTCTATTAACCTTACCGGCTCTGAATCAGGAAATGGGCGCACCACCTTCACCGCAGGCATCCAGATGCGGGACGGCGCCAGTTTAATCAGTTACCTCACTGGTATCGATTTTAAAGGGAATGGAACGGGCGTGGCGATCTCTGCCGCGGGACGGCTCTGGACGAAAGACTGTACCTTTGACGGCTGGAAAACGGCCCTTCTGGTATTCGGCAATGTGTGGGCCAATGCCACGGACTGCACCTTTACAGACAATGACATCGGCCTTCACTACAACTCCACCGATGTTTCTCCCAGCGACTCCAGATTTACCGGCAATATCTTCGCCGGAAACGGCACCGGTGTGCTGCTGGAAAATGTTCCGGCAGCAGATCTCACCCTGGATTTCGGTCAGTGCCTGTTTGAAAACAATGAAACCGATCTGGACAATCGCTGCAGCCAGATGGTAGACCTCTCCGAAGCGGTGTTCCGCTAGGATTTTTTCCCTGATGCCTGGTCTTGAAACCGGAGACAACCTCCTATTTTCCATCTTCTCTCAAAACAATCTCAAACACCGTGTGCCCCTCCTGGCTCCTGACTGTAATATTTCCGCCCTGGAGGCGCACATATTCCAGGCTCAGGGCCATTCCGAGTCCGCTCTGCCCGCCTGCCCCTTTGTAAAACCGGTCAAACATGTGCTCCAGGTCCTGCTTTGAAATTGTCTCCCCGTCATTTCCAATGCAGATTCGCAGCAGCCCGGGGTCCGTCTGGCGGAAAATCTCCGCCGTGATGCTGGTCTTCGCGTAGCGGACACAATTTGTCATAATATTTGAGCATGCAGAAAAAAGCATTTCCTCATCACAGTAAAACAGAACCGGTTCCGGAAGTCTGACGATCATCTGAATGCCTCTCTTTTGGGCTGCAGGTTCGATGATCCCGATGGCATCGTAAAGGATCTCCCGCACATCATTCTGCAGCATGCGGGGTTTTCGCATCCCGCTGTCCAGTTTGCTGAATTCCAGAATAGAGTGGATCAGCCCTTCCATCCGCTCCGTCTCCCGAATCATCACAGGATAAGCCGTCTCCCAGCTGACAACCCCCTGCTCCATTCCCTCCGCGTAGCCGCGAATGGCCATCAAGGGGGTTTTCAGCTCATGGGAAGCATTGGAGAAAAACTCCTTCATGCTTCTGTCCTTCTCGTCCAGAATCCCGACGGTTCTCCTCTCTGCCCAAAACAGGATCAGACAGAGCACTCCCGCCGCTCCCGCCAGGATCGCCGCCGCTGTCCTGACCATATTGACGGCAAAGCTCATGTCCACATAGACCAGCAAAATCCCCTCTGCATCCAGCAGGATCTCCTGCGCATCTGCCAGGCAGAAGTAGATGCTGGAACCCTGATAGGAAAAATGATGGATCTTATAGAGTGGAAATTCCTGTGGATTTTCCTTGCAGAGGCGGCTCATTTCCCGCTCCGGCTCTGTCATGAATTCTTCGTCTTCCAGGAATACGTAATAGCAGTCCGGAAGCTTTTCTGCCTGTTCCAGTCCGGCCATGGCAAACTGCCTCCGGAGGGCTTTGGCCGCTCCGGCCCGGATATGATGCATCTGTACGATATAAAACAGCGCCACGATCAGCAGCCCCGACAAAAGCGACAGCAGCAGAAACAGCTTCATGGCCTTTCGGTTAAAAGAACGTTCTCCTCTCATACTCCCTCATTTTTTTCTGTCAGCTTAAAACCATATCCCCACACAGTCTGGACGTAAACATCTGCCTGGGCTTCCGTCAGTTTTCTGCGCAGCCTGCGGTTGGTTTCATCCGCAACCCGGCTTTCCAGGTCCCGCCCAAGCCCCCATACTTCGTCCAGCAGAGTCTCCTTGCTGACCGCCTCCTGAAAATGGAGCATCAGGTATTCTAAAAAACGCATCTCCGTAGGCGTCAGGGGCAGCAGGCGCTCCCCCGCCCGAAATTCCCTCTTTTTCCAGGAATAGGTCAGGTTTCCGCAGCGAAGGTCCTTCTGGGTTTTCTCCGCCTTTTCCTCCTTTTCAAACTGTACCCTGCGCAGCAGCGCATGGATTTTGGCCAGGAGTATGACCGGCTTAAAAGGTTTTACGATATAATCATCGCTTCCCAGGGTCAGTCCGCTGTAATAGTCGCTGTCCGTATCCTTGGCTGTCAGCAGGATAATGGGAACCCTGGAGCTTTTCCGCAGAGCGGCTAAGATCCCCATCCCGTCTGTTCCAGGCATCATGAGATCCAGCAGGACCAGATCACAGGGTTCTCTGTGAAATGCTTCCAGCAAAAGGTCCCCTGTCTCAAAAGCCCGCACCTGATATCCGTCATTTTTCAAAAAGGCAGACACGATTTCCCGGATTTCCTGTTCATCGTCCGCATAGTAGATCAGCGCCATTTCCGCTCACGCTCCTTCCTGTCTCTTGATTATACCTGATTTTCTCTGTTCTGAACAGCACTCTTTATTCATGCTTGATCGCCTCCAAAGCCGGGATCTTAACCGCCTTTCCGGCCGGATAATAGCCGGAGGCGATCCCTGCCAGAACGGAAAAGAGAATTCCCAGAACGCAGAGCCACCAGGGGATTACGGATATGGGACCGGATGGAATCCCCATGCCAGGGTCCGGAAATGTCCCGCCCTCCTCCCCCATTCCGGCTGCCAGATTCATGATCCGGGAAATGAGGATGCTGACCAGAACTCCTGAGACGCCGCCCAGCAGACCGATTCCTCCCGCTTCCAGCAAGAACATTTTTCGGATATCCGAAAGAAAACAGCCCAGAGATTTCATCACGCCGATTTCCCTGGTCCGCTCAGAGATAGACATGATCATGGTGTTGGTGATGCCCAGGGCCGCAACGAAAAGGGAGACTGCTCCCAGGCCGCCCAGCATCATCTGTTTCTGCCTCGCCTCCTGCTCCATGGGTTTTCGGATGCTTTCCATGGAGCTGGTCCGAAAGCCCATCTTCTGAATCTCTTTTTCCACAGCAGCCACATCCCCCATGGACCGGACTTTCACCAGCGCATTCTCATATTCTTCCTTTCCCCTGCGCCTTTCACCGGAATTCTTTTTCAGCTCCCCCAGTATCTGTTCCAAGTCCTCCAGGTCAAACAGGATTCCAACGGAAGTTTCCTCCCCCTTTGCATAATCCTCCTTCAGCCTGCCGGAGGGGGTAAGGCGAAAAAGCTGCTTCTTTTCTCCTTCTTTTTTGCTGTCGATCTCCAAATAAAAAGGAGTCTTCATTCCGTCAAAAAAGGGCTTCGGCTTTTCCTTCTCCTCTGTAAACAGGCTGAATAAGTCCACCATATTTTTTCCAGGAGGACGTTTGCTGTCCCCAAACATAAACTCCGTCATTTCTCCCAGCCACATGCGGTTTTCTCCTGCCATCTCCCAGCTTCCCTCCCTGAGCTGATAGCCCATGGCCTGGGCGGCCTTAACGTCCATCCCCACCATCTCCACACCCGTGCCGGCGTAACGCCGGTCGGCTCCGGCATAAAGCTTCACTTCAGACTCCCGCACCGTCAGTTTCGGTGTCGCCGTTTCCACCCCGTCCAGATGCTGAAAGGCCTGTATCGTCCGTTTGTTCAGTTTTTTCCCCCTTTTTCCTGCATTTCCTTTATATACCTGAATGACCGTCAGGTCTCCCATCTGGGCCAAAAGACGTTCCTGGGACTTTTTCATCCCGATTCCAATGGAGATCATAATGATCACGGAGCAGCATCCGATCATAACGCCCAGAACCGTCAGGAACGTGCGGCCCCGATGACGGCGCAGATTCAGCATGCTGAGCTTCAGCAAGTCTTTTTTATTCATCCTGCCACTCCTCCTGCGTCTCTGTCAGAAATTCCTGTGCTTTCTTTCTCTTGTTCCTCAGCGCCCAGAATCCGCCTGTTAGGGCCGCCGCAGCGCCCCCTCCAAGGAAAATCCAGGGAAATCCTTTGTTTTTCTCTGCATTTTTAAATTCCTCCTCCTGCGAAAAATCCGGGATTTCTTCCGGCAGCGCCTCAAATTGAACCGGAATCTCCAGCTCCTTTACATTCGCCGCCTCATCCTCATAAATCAGCTTTACAGAACCTTCAAACGTCCCCTCCTGCCTGGGGGTCACGATAAAGTCAATGGTCCCGCTTTTTCCTGACTCAAAATTGCCCAGATTCAAATTTTTCTGAAGGGCATCCACCTCGCCCTGAAGCTTCGCCTCCACATTGTAAATCTGCCCCCTTCCCTTATTGACATAGGGGATGGATATAGCGGTCTCCTCGTTTACACGAACCTCCTCTCCCAGCTCCGGCGTCTGGATCTCCAGACGGTCCGGCTGATAAACCGGAATGGCAATCTTCTCCGCAGTAGAGTTCTGCTTTCTCTCGCCCTGGTCCATATATTCGTATTTAAAAGAAATTTCCATTTTGGGCGACTGAAGCTTGGACTGGAACAGGGCCTGCACCTTCACCTGCTTCGTTTCCGCTGCTGATGGAGCAAGGGACGGGATATAGATGGTATTGGAGGAAGAATTAATTGAAAGCCCTTCCCCTGTATCCAGCGTCATCAAAATATTTTCTGCCGGAACAGAGGCGCTGGTATTGGCGATCTCCATCTCCAGGTCAAAGACCTGGCCCGCCGTCACCTCACCTCCGTAAGAATAATTCCGCACAATAATATTGGGAGTAGGAACTGCGCACTTTCCTCCGCTCTTTTGAGTGTGGATCACAATTTTTTCCGATGCGGCTGCCTGAACTGCACCTTTTCCCCCGTCATACTCAAATTTCAGGCTGATCCCCACCATCTGGGAAGCCGTCTGGGACAGCTCTCCTGCTGCCTTTAAACGGATCGGGACCTCTGCTGCCTGCCCTGGTCCCAGTTCTCCCAAAAGCCTCGTATCTTCCGGCTCTCCAAGGCCGATCTGCTCCCCAGGCTCCACCGTCATCACAAGATTGGAGGCAGCCCGGTTCTGACTGGTATTCTGGATCCGCACCACGGTCGTAAATTCCTGCCCTGCCCGCACGACTCCCGGATCTCCCACATGGCTGATATCCAGCAGCGGCTGCCCCAGAGCGCTGTTCCCTTTAACCGGAACCATGATCTTTTGAGAGCAGGTGCCGCTTGTAAGCCCTCCGGAAGAAGAATAGCTGAACTTTGACTCCACTTCCAGGCTCAGGGAAGCCCCGCTCAGCTCCGGTCCCACCTGCATATGAACATGGATCTCCCTGGATTCCCCCGTGTCCAGACGCTTCACGTAGACCGAATTCGTCTGGTCCAGCAGATAGAGTGCAGGGTCTGGATTCATGCTGACCGTCAGATCTTCCACATCGGAATCCCGGCTGGTATTGGTCACTCTCAGCTTCAGTTCAATCTTCTCCCCTGCCTGCACCGGCTGAAGTTCTCCCACCCGCTCCACCCGGATAACCGGCTGCCCGGTCCCGTCCTCTCTGCTGTCCCGTCCGCCGGAAGACTCCTCTGCTTCTGTAATGTCAATATGGACGGGAATGGACTCCATTCCTGTTCCCTTGTACTTCACCTGAAATCCAAAATCCGGCGCTTTTCCGTTATAGGTGATCTTGGAAAACCGGATCTGAAAGGTAAGGTTGTCCTCCTTCTTGGAAATAATTTTGACCGAAGGAGAGCCGGAGATCCGGTAGCTGTCCTTTTCCTTCCGGATCGAAATATCGCTCTTCTTTATATCCTCCGTCATGAGGCTTTCGCTTCTGAGGGTCACAACCAAAGCAGCGCTCTCCTTCTTGCAGAGCACATCCACCCGTTCCCTGGAAGAGCCGGTTTTCAGCAGCTCATACTCCTCAACCGTCAGGGTGTCCGTCCCGTCCGGCTTCTCCTCCGAAGCCCCAAATGCCGGGAAAGAAGCCGCTGCCAGCAGACACAGAGCCAACATGGCGCCTGCAAGTTTTCTCATGAACTGTCCCCTGTTTTTTCTCATCTCTTCTCTCCCTTCTTCTCCTGAAGTTCATTTTGGATGATCGCTCCATCCACCAGACGGATTATCCGGTCCCCGTAGCGGGACATCTCCGGGTCATGGGTGACCAGGACAACGGTCTGTCCCTGGGTTCTTGAAAAATGGGTGATCATCGCCATGATCTCCTCCGTTGTCTTGGTATCCAGATTCCCCGTAGGCTCATCCGCGAAGATCACCTCCGGCCTGGTGACAAAGGCCCTGGCGATCCCCACTCTCTGCTGCTGTCCTCCTGACATCTGTCCCGGATAATGGAACAGCCGATGCCCCAGCCCTACCTTTTTCAGCATTTCGATCGCTGCCTGCTCCCGCTCCCTCAGCTTCTCGCCCCGAAACATCAGAGGCAGCGCCACATTTTCCACTGCGGTCATAGTGGGCAGAAGATTGTAGGACTGAAAGATAAATCCCAGGTACCTCTGCCGAAACACGGCGAGCTGCTCCTCACTCATCTGCGAAATGCAGCTGCCCTTGATCAGTACTTTCCCTCTTGTAGGCTTTTCCATCCCGGCAAGCTGGTTCAGCAGGGTGCTTTTTCCGGATCCGGATGTTCCGAATATGCAGCAGATTTCTCCTCTGTAAATGTCTAAATTGATCCGCTTCAGGGCCACCACCTGCTCCCTCCCCATTTGGTAAACCTTCCGGATATCCTGAACCTGGACCACGGGCTTCTGCTTTTTCATGTATCTTGACCTCCCGATCTGATGTATGCCTTTGAGCTGATTGTATCAAAGATCCCGTCTTCTTTCCCCCGCATCCGTGCCACAAAATTGCCACAAAAATGCCACAACATCAAAGGGCGTCTCCCCGGATCCCTTTTCGTTCCGCAAAGACCCTTCTGCGGCAGAAGCAAAAAAAAGAAGCAGCCACCCGTCCGTGGCCGCTCCTCTCCCGATCCTATTTTTCTACTTTATCCCTTTCAGCAGCGGAATCAGCAACAGCAGTACGATAATTCCTGCCAGTCCAATGACAATTCCCAGGATCATCTTCCCGAACATCATGGAGAAACACATCCCCACGCCCAATAATAAAGCGCCAAATACCCCCAAGAACACGGCACCGGCCGTCTTCGCATTCAGTTTGATGGGAGCTTTTCCTTCCATCTTTCGCCAAACCATTACCGTGATCAGCAGCACCGCCAGCCCGATGACTCCGCAGATGACTCCCTGATCAAACATTCCCCATTCCGGAAGTAAGGTCATACACATTCCAAGTGCAAAAAATACGATCCCGATTGTTCCCAGGATCAATGCGGCAAAATTGCTTCTCTTCATATCAATTCTTTCCTCCTAATCTTGAGCTTTTGATAAGCTTTCGTTCACTTGCAGATATAATGTACCTCCTGAATATTTGCTTTCTATTTGATTTTTGTTTCTGAACTATTAAAAAAGACCGGAGGCTGCAGGATCACAGCACCCGGCCTATTGGCTATATATAAATCAGATTGTTCCCTTTTTCACAGATCGTGCAGATCTCATCATACTTTTGTTCGATCAATGGATAGAGCTCCGTTTCCTTTTTGCGGGCCAGCATCCGGTACAAAAAGCAGGGAAAAATCCAGCCGGCCAAACCAGGGACCGCCAGCAGGACCATCAGCCAGAACATGGGCGGTTCTGCTGTTACCGCAAACACGGAGCCCGCCATAAATGCAGTTCCCAGGATTCCCACAAACAGAGAAACGGTCAGGGCCTCCGTTATTTTCGAACGGTTTAATGTTTCAATCTCCTTGATGCAGCTGTCGAAATTCCTCTGCAGGCGGGTCAGCTCCGCTTTATTGGATATACTGCGGTTCCGGCGGAAATAAAGCACCTGACCGTCATGAGCATTGGCGCCCTTCCCATTTGCGGCTGTTAAGCCGTTTTCCGGCATCATCGTTCTGTTGGGATCTGCTTCCCAGCCAAAACATGGATAACTGTCCATATATAGAGAAACAAATTCTTTTGGCACCATAACCTCCCGATACTCAAAGCCAATATATCGGGAATCATTGTTCACATTCTGAACTGTCATACACTGATTTTTTCCTCCTTATCCACTTTCACAGGGATCTGTACCATAAATGCGGTTCCTTCTCCCTCTTCGCTCTCAACCTCTATCGCCGCCCCCATGATCTGCAGCACCCGCAGAGCCAGAGCCAGGCCCAAGCCATTTCCTTCCGTTGCGTGGGAAGTATCTCCCTGATAAAATTTTTCAAAAATATGTTCTTTGGCCTTCTTTGAAATCCCGCAGCCCGTATCGGATACTTCCACAGTGACCGAGTCTGCCTCTGACCACTGCCGCAAGGTGACGCTGCCTCCCGGCTCCGTAAATTTAAACGCATTGGAAAGCAGATTGTTCCAGACCAGTTCCATCAGGCTCTCATCCGCATAAATCATTGCCCTGTCTTCCATCTCCGCCTCAAATTCAATGTTTTTGCTTTCCCAGATCTGCTCAAAGCCCAGGGCACAGCTGCTCAGCTGCCGGCACAGATTGTAAGCCTTGCACTGGGGAGTAAGCTGCTGGCTTTCCAGTTTATTCAGTTTCAGGATGTTGGTAATCAATGCGGATAAACGATGGGTGCTGCTCAAAATGGCCGCCGTGTACGTCTCCTGCTCCTTCTTTGTCAGGCCCGGTTTCTGCAGGAGCTGGACATAATTCTGAATTGCTGCAAGGGGTGTCTTGATTTCATGGGACACATTGGCAATAAAATCGGTCCTCATGGTCTCAATGCTTCCCAGCTCCGCCACCATCTTGTTGAAATCCAGAAACATCAGGTCCAGGTAATCATGCCGGTTGCTGGTATGAAGAGGAGGAATATAGACGGAAAAATCGCCCTTCGCCACCCGCGCCGCGGCCTGTGCCAGCTCCTTCATCGGCTGATCATAGGTCTTTATGATTTTATGCCGGGTAAAGATGGTCAGTCCGGCAGATACCAACGTCCAGTACACCACCGGAATGATGATCTGGATCAAGGCATTCCACTGGCTCTTATTTACCAGAGTAACCAGCCCCGTATGGATTCCGGACATCAAAAGCAGGATTCCCAAATAGATCGCAAACAGTGACGGCGGAAACCGGTCTTCCAGCCGTTTCTTTTCACGCCTTGTCATTGTCCCCGTCATTTTAACACCGCCTTATATCCCAGTCCCCTGACCGTCTTAATCTCAAAGTCCCTGCAGATGGAAAATTTGTCCCGCAGCTTTGTAATATACACATCCACCGCCCGCAGCCCCGTATCGCTCTCCACTCCCCAGAATTCATCCATCAGCTGGGAGCGGGAAAATGTGTGGTTTGGATAGGACAGCAGCTTGTAGAGGATATTAAACTCCCGTGTGGTCACCGGGATCTCTTCTCCCCCGATGGTGACCGTCATGGCATCCGCATCCAGGACCGTAGCCCCCGCTGTAATTTTTCGGCTTTCCTCAATCTTGGCCCGGCGCAGCAGGGCACGGACGCGCATCAGGAGCTCACTGAGATCAATGGGCTTCACCATGTAATCATCGATTCCCAGATCAAATCCCTTCTGTTTCGCCGGCAGATCGTCCCTCGCCGACATAAACAGAATGGGAATCGTTTTGTTCAGCCCGCGGACCGTCTTTGCAAACTCAAAGCCGTCCGTTCCCGGCATCATAATATCAGAGATGATCAGATCATACATCTTGTTGTACATCGCGTCGTAAGCCGCATCCGCTCTGAGACAGCCTTTCGCTTCGTATCCGCTGTCGTTTAAGTACGTACATACACCCTTAGTTAATTTCACATCATCATCCACCACAAGAATTCGAACCACTGGACTTTTCCTCCTCTTTTCGTTCTCTTCCATTTTTCATCAGCATAATACCACAGGATTGTTTAAGTATTGTTAAAAAAGGACACTTTTCCAAAATTTCTTTTAGAAAAATGTCCCTCTTACATAAACGATATTGATTATGATCCTGCTTTAGTACAGCTTCGCCCCCGCCGGAATCCCGTCATCCAGCATCAGCAGATTCAGCCCTTCCCGTCCGTCATACTCGTACACCGCGGAGATCAGCATTCCCTCGGAGTCGATGCCCATCATCTTTCTGGGAGGCAGGTTGGTGATAGCCACGCAGGTCTTTCCAACCAGCTGCTCCGGCTCGTAGTACTCATGGATCCCGCTTAAAATGGTGCGTCTGCGCTCTGTGCCGTCATTTAAGGTAAACTTCAGAAGTTTCTTTGACTTGGGCACCGCCTCGCAGGCCTCCACCTTTACCACCCGGAAATCGGACTTGCTAAAGGTATCAAAATCCACCATGTCCTCAAACAGCGGCTCTACCTTCACTTTGGAGAGGTCAAGCTGTACGCTGGGAACAGACACGCTGGCAGATGCCTGGGCGCTGGCCCCACTCTCGGAAGCTGCTGCGGAAACATCCGCCTGCTCAGAAGCCCCCTTCTTGGAGTCCAGTGACTTCATCGTCGGGAACAGCAGCACATCCCGGATGGCTGCGGAATTGGTCAGCAGCATGCACATCCGGTCGATGCCGAATCCGATGCCTCCCGTAGGCGGCATACCGATCTCCAGAGCATTTAAGAAATCCTCGTCCGTATGGTTGGCCTCCTCATCGCCCTGAGCCAGCAGCTCCTCCTGCGCCTTGAACCGCTCTCTCTGGTCGATGGGGTCATTTAACTCGGAGTAGGCGTTGGCCATCTCCCAGCCGTTCATAAAGAACTCAAACCGCTCCACATATTCCGGATTATCCGGTTTCTTCTTGGTCAGAGGAGAAATCTCGATGGGATGGTCCATGATAAAGGTAGGCTGGATCAGATGCTCCTCCACGAACTCCTCGAAGAACAGATTCAGGATATCGCCCTTCTTATGGCGCTCCTCAC
>DWYS01000070.1 GCA_019118585.1 Candidatus Enterocloster faecavium
GGATGTTGGTTTGGCGATTGACATTATACCAGAAAAGGGAGGTCAATGCTCTTTTTATTGCAGATTTCCCTTAAAATCAAGGTTTTTTAAAGAATTTAGACACAAAAAGTAGGTAGTATTTGACACTACCTCAAAGAACGAGGAGGAAGAAAAATGTCAGCACAAGTAGAAACCATGTTTTACACAAGAGAAACACCTTGGCATGGTCTTGGAACCAAGGTGGAGGATGCGCCAGGATCGAAGGAGGCTTTAGTGGCGGCAGGCCTTGACTGGAAGGTCATCCAGAAAGAGATCTGCACGAAAGAAGGGCAGCCGGTTGAGGGCTACCGGGCGAATATCCGGGATCGGGATCAGAATATTTTGGGGGTCGTTTCCGAGCGCTATAAGGTAGTTCAAAATGAAGAGGCCTTTTCCTTTACGGATCAGCTTTTAGGGGAAGGCGTTACCTATGAAACCGCAGGATCTCTCCAGGATGGGAGGCGGACCTGGATCCTGGCAAGGCTTCCACAGCGTTACATTATCAGCGGAGATGAGATCACCCCATATCTGGTATTTATGAATTCCCATGATGGCAGCGGGGCAATTAAAGCGGCTATGACTCCTATACGGGTGGTCTGCCAGAATACTCTGAATCTGGCGCTGTCCACGGCAAAGCGTAGCTGGTCTACCAACCATACCGGGGATATCCAGGGGAAACTTTCGGATGCCAGAAATACACTTTTATATGCGGAGCGCTATATGAAGGAGCTGGGAAAGGCGATTGATCAGTTGAATCGAATCCGGCTGTCGGATCAAAAAGTTTATGAATATATTAATGCTTTGTTTCCCCTTGCAGATGGGGCGACAGAAACACAGAAAAAGAACCTGCTGCGCTTGAAAGATGAGGTGCGCCTGCGTTATTTTGAAGCCCCAGACCTGCAACATGTGGGAAAAAATGCATATCGGTTTGTGAATGCGGTATCTGATTTTGCAACCCATGCACAACCTTTAAAAAGGCGGATGAATTACAGGGAGAGTTTGTTTGCAAAAACGGTAGAGGGAAATGCCATGATTGATAAAGCGTATGAATTGGTTCAGGCAGCATAAGGAGGAGATACAGGAGATGATGATAGAGAATGAACAAGAATTAGGAGAGGCTTTGAGAGCGGATATGGATGAAATTGAGTTGAAAGGAGATTTGGCACGAAAGATCAAAAAGATTTATCAGCTGGATCAGGCTCTCTGGTGCCTGTGCCTGATCTGTCTAACCGTAGCAGTCGCTTCTTTAGTAGCAGCTCCGTCTACTGCAGGCGCGTCCACAGCCTTGTGTTTTGTAGCCGGGACACCGGCAACTATGTTGATGAGCGCCCCGGTGGCTGTCAGCGCGGTATTGACAGCTGTGGCAGGGGGAGGGATCCACTGCTTAAAGAAACTGAGAAAACGGTTTATGAAAGAATTGGGAGATGACTACATCATTTTATATTTGAGGAAAGGCAAGGAGTGATCAGAAAAATGAGAGAGAAAACACAGAAGGAAAAACTGGAGGATTTAATGAAACGCCCGATTCCTCGAAAGTGGGTCGGTATTGTCCATCTGAATATGGTGAAGGAAGGGAGAGGCCTATATGGGATGAAGCGATTTTGCAGCCCAGAGGATGCGGTGGATTTAGTTAGGCCTATGTTAAAACAGGCTGACCGAGAACTTTTTCTGGTTGTTTCCATGGATCGGAAATTGGAGCCTTTGGCGATTGAAATTGCAGCGGTGGGAGGAATTGCAGGCTGCCATGTAGATGTACGCAATATTTTTAAGCATGCCCTTTTAAATAATGCTTCTTATGTGATCTGCTTCCATAACCATCCTTCCGGATTCCCGGAGCCCAGCGGAGAGGATGGCCGGATTACAGAGAGAATCAAAGAAGCCGGAAACACTCTGGGAATTCCGCTGTTAGATCATATTATTATCGGTGAAAATGGATTTTATAGTTTCCGCGAAAAAGGGAAAATAAGATTGGAGTTTCCAGATGAGGCAGCATAAGCGAAAGGAGAGCAGGAAAGATGTATTCAAAAATCTCTACGGTTCATATGGAGCTGACGGAATGGCTGGAACAGCGTAAACAAGGCATTGGAGGTTCCGATGCCGGGGCAGTATGTGGTTTAAATCCATATGCCAGCCCAATGAGCGTTTACCAGGATAAAACCAGCCCTGAGATACGAATTCAGGAAAATGAAGCAATGCGCCAGGGGAGGGATCTGGAGGATTATGTGGCAAAGCGGTTTATGGAAGCAACGGGCTTTAAGGTACGCCGATCTAATGTGATGTATAAAAGCGAAGAATACCCGTTTATGCTGGCTGACGTGGATCGCCTGATTGTGGGGGAGGACGCTGGTTTGGAGTGTAAGACCGCCAGCGCCTTCCAGCAGGATAAGTGGAAGGACGGGGCGGTTCCGGCCCATTACCTGATCCAGTGCCTCCATTATATGGCGGTGACCGGAAAGAAAAGCTGGTATCTGGCGGTTGTGATCCTGGGACGTGAATTCCGTTATGTGAAGGTGGACTGGGATGAAGAGATGATCCGCAACCTGATCGAAGTGGAGAAGGACTTTTGGATGAACCATGTGGTTCCCCGGGTTATGCCGGATCCGGACGGAAGCAAAATCTGCGATGAGGTGATCAGCCGGTATTATCCGAAAGGGAAGCAGGGAGAGATTTTGCTGCCGGATATGTTTAACGGGGAATTAAAGCGCAGGGAAGAAATCCTGGAGCTGATTGGACGCCTGGAAACGGAACAGCGCCAGATCGAGCAGAAGATCAAGCTGTTTCTGGGAGAAAGCTGCAGCGCGGGAAATTCCCAATACCAGGTAATTTGGAACAATGTGGATACCTTACGGATTGACAGCAAGCGCCTGAAGGAAGAGCAGCCGGACCTATACAGCAGGTTTGCAAAGACCAGCCATTCCAGAAGGTTTTCCGTGAGGGCAGCCTAAAAGGGGGATCAGGATTGATGTATGTCTTGGAGGATGATTTAAAGTTAAATGCCTGGCAGTTCAGCCAAAGGAAATACTTGGACTGGGAAACGAAACTGCGCCTGACAAAAACCAGGATCCGGGAATGGGATCAGAACTGGGACGGGCAGGTATATGTCAGTTATTCCGGAGGGCTGGACAGCACGGTGCTTCTGCATTTGGTACGTGAGACAGTCGGTGAAGAAGTACCAGCGGTCTTTTCCAATACCGGTTTGGAGTTCCCGGAGATTACGCAGTTTGCACGTAAGGCGTCCGGGGCTTATGAAGAAATTGCCCCCAGGAACCGGCAGGGGGAACGGATCGCCATGCGGGATGTAATCCTGGAGGAAGGGTATCCGTTAGTAAGCAAAGAGACGGCCTGCAAGCTTCGGAAACTGCGGAATGGCAATCTTTCACGGCGTTACCGGAACTATCTTTTGAACGGGGATGAAAGGGGAAAGTTTGGTATGCTTCCCAAGAAATGGAGGTTTTTATTGGAGGCTCCCTTTGAGATTTCAGAGCGTTGCTGTGAGGTCATGAAAAAGCGGCCTTTTCACGAGTATATGAAACGGACCAGAAGGGTTCCTTATATCGGAATAACTCAGGATGAGGGATTCCGCCGGGAACACCTCTATGCGAAAACCGGCTGCAACGTGTATGAGGGGAAGATGATTAAGAGTCAGCCTATGGGATTCTGGACGAAGCAGGATGTCCTGCGTTATGTAGTTGAGCATGACCTGGAGATTTGTTCCGTCTATGGTGACATCCGGCAGCGGGAGGATGGAAACTATTACCTGACCGGGGAGCAGCGGACCGGGTGTATGTTCTGTGGGTTTGGAGCCCATCTGGAGCAGGAACCCAATCGGTTCCAGCGGATGGCGCTCCATTACCCGAAGCAGTATGAATTCTGTATGAAACCGGTGTTGCAGGGAGGCCTGGGAATGGCAGAAGTGCTGGACTATATGAACATCCCATGGAAATGGGAAGAAAAATATAATCCCGCTACCTGAATAATAGGCAGGCATACAGGAACGGAAACGATTGAGAGGAGGAGAGAATACAGAATGGCAGATGTAAAGCAGATTTTAGAACAGAAGGCTGGAGCGGGAAAGAACCCGCCAGTGAAATTAACCAGAAACATGACCATTGTGGACATGGTACGGGCCTTGGAGCCGGAGATTAAACGAGCCCTCCCAGCGGTGCTGACCCCGGAGCGTTTTACCCGGATGGCCCTCTCGGCTATCAATAACACCCCGGAATTGGCAGATTGTACCCCTATGAGTTTTATCGCAGCGTTGATGAATGCCGCCCAGCTGGGGCTGGAACCCAATACACCTCTGGGACAGGCTTATCTAATCCCCTATAAGAACCACGGAATTCTGGAGTGTCAGTTTCAGCTGGGGTATAAGGGCCTCATTGACCTGGCTTACCGGACCGGGCAGGTGCAGATGATCCAGGCGCAGGTGGTACGGGAATTTGATGAATTTGAGTACCAGTATGGCCTGGATTCCAGGCTGGACCATCGTCCGGGAACTGGTGAACGGGGAGAGATTACCTTTATTTATGGCCTGTTCAAGTTAAATAACGGAGGTTACGGTTTTGAGGTCAGTAATAAGGAGGACATGGACGCCTTTGCGGCCCGGTATTCCAAGTCATTTGGCGGTAAATACAGCCCGTGGACGGAAAATTACGAGGACATGGCAAAGAAAACTGTTATCAAGCGGGCCCTGAAATATGCGCCAATCTCAGCGGATTTCCAGAAAGCTCTGTCTGCGGATGAGACCATCAAAACGGAACTGTCAGTGGATATGAGCGAGATACGAAATCAGTGTCTTACTGGGCCGGAGGAGACGAAAGGAGAGGCGAAGAATGCAGTATGAACCCATTGGATCCTATATCTATGGAGCGGGTGTGGAGGAAGACCAGATTGAACGCGGAGGAACTGACCGTGGATGGATTTTCTGGGACGCAGACTCCTTTGAACGGGAGAACCTGATCTGTTATGTTGCAGACTGCTCCGACCAGGGATATACCAGGAAGGACTTCTTAGAGCTGGCCGGGGGAGATGAGAAGCTGGCCAGGGAAATATTCTTCCGGTGCATGGGGCCAACGCCACAGGAATGTTTAAGGGAAATCGAGCAGGAAAGAGAGAAGGAGAAATCTACAATGGAAAAAGAAAACAAAACACCTCGTGAAACCAGCAGCGAATTCAGAGAGCGGGCCATTCAGGAGCGGATAGACGTAATTCTGGGAGAGCATCTGCAGGAAACAGACGAATATTACAAGGCCGGAAGCCGGATTATGGATGGATTGGACCAGGAAACGACTCGGAAATTTGAGGAGTTTATATCAGAGTACGTCACCATATCCGGGAAAGAGTACCGGATGATTTACATGGGAGGTCTGGCAGACGGATTGCGGCTCGGGGCCAAAGTGTTTGGTAACTGGAGACCGGAGGATGAGTAGAAAAAGCGGAGCGCTAAGAGGAAACGTAAACCTCATACTTATATATTTTAGAAGGGAAGGAAAATAAATGAGAATATTGGAAACGGATATGGGAGAGAGGAAGATGGATAAGAAGAATCAGCAGGACAGGATGGGAAAGCCCAGTGGAGCGTTTTACAGGGCAGAAGACCATCTGACGATCCAGCTACTGCCACAGAAGGGAAATGAAGAACTATTGGCGGAAGTTCCCCATATCCTGTGGCTGGATTTGGCAGTTGTGTTTCGGTATTACTGGGAGGAAGAGCGTTATTGCTGCAGTATGCTGATCCAGCGGGAACATCTGGCAGATTGGAATGTGACGGTGGAGCAGGTATGGCGGAAAGCCAGGGAAAATATGCCTCGTCTGTTTCCGGTTAAGCTCTGTAGTGTAGAGGAAGCAATGCGGGATATGAGAGAGGGGATGGAAGTTAAGTCACAGAAAATCAGGGATAGGAAAAGAGAAACGGGATTATCAGTTCAGCTGTATCTTTTGACAAACCAAAGAGGATACAATGGTGCAACTGCGATTTTCTATGAAGGGGTCCTAAAAGAATTTGCGGAGCGGGTTGGGAAAGACCTGATTATATTGCCTTCCTCTATCCATGAGGTGCTGTTGATTCCGGATGATGGAACCAGCAGCTATGAAATGTTGTCTGCGCTGGTACGGGAAGTGAATCGGTCAGAAGTGCCTAGAAGGGATCAGCTTTCCGATCACATTTATCGGTATCTCAGGGAAAAAGATAGCCTGGAAATAGCTTGACAAGTTTATGAAAGAAAAGCAAGCAGGAGGTACGTGTGCAATGCTGGAGCTGAATGACGATTTGGAACTGAGGATAGGAGAACGAATTGGTAAGGTGTTGGCCAGGTGCGGCTGCAGGGACCGAAGAAACGAACGGATGGAGAGGGAACTTCTTTTGAAATTTCCGGAAAGCGATTTAAAACTTGTAAACCAGCTACTGGAAAAATTTATTGAAGGAACCTACGAGGATTGCCGCCTGTCTTACTGTGCTGGAGTGGAGGACGGGATTCGGATTGCGAAGAAGATACTGACCTTATAAGTTTAGACGGTCGAAGAACCTTGGTAGAATGCCCCGATTACGCGAACTGCTAATCGGGGCATTTTCCGAAGAGATAGGAGAAAGAGATTGAACGATAATGGAAAATAGGATAATGGGCTATGCAAGAGTAAGCAGCACTGGTCAGAATCTTGATCGTCAGCTGCTGGAATTAAAAAAATATGTGCCGGAAGAAAATATTATTGTAGATAAAGCAAGCGGGAAAAATTTAGAACGCCCTGGATATCAGGCGCTTAAAGGAGTTCTGGGTTTAAGAAAAGGAGATACCCTGGTGATTCAGTCACTGGACCGTTTGAGCCGAAATAAGGAGGAGATGAAACAGGAGATTCAGTGGTTTAAGGAAAACGGAATTCGTCTCCAGGTAATTGATTTACCCACGACCATGATTCAGTTAGGAGAGGGTCAGGAGTGGATTCGGGATATGGTGAATAATATCCTGATTGAAGTATTAAGCAGTATTGCGGAAGAAGAGCGTCATCTGATCAAACAGCGCCAGAGAGAAGGAATTGAGGCGGCAAAAGCAAAAGGAACGAAATTTGGAAGACCGTCGAAAGGATATCCGGAAAACTGGGCTTCTTATTATATGCGTTACCGCAAGGGGGAAATTACTCGAAAATATGTATTGGAGCAGCTTGGAATTAATATAGATCGATTTAAGTACCTGGTTCGGAAATATGAAAGTCATAAGAGGAACCAAGGGGAGGAATAAAGGGGTATTTTATTTTTACTCCAATTGGAGGAAGGAAAAGGATTTATTACCCCTTTAGAGGCCTGGAATGTGAAAAGGGGAATAAACTCTAGGATTTGACCCTGCCGAAATATTTCTTGTGCGTTGGAGAAAGCAAGGTTATAATGGGGACAAAAGGTTCTTTAATGGATTTGGGCAAGGAGATTAAGCGATATGACAATGAAGCGTTTGCCGATCGGAATTGATGATTTTGAAAAACTTCGTCAGGGCGGATATTACTATGTGGATAAAACGCTGATGATAAAGGATTTTCTGGAAATGAAAGATGAGGTGGCTCTGATTGCCAGGCCCAGAAGATTTGGCAAGACCCTGAATATGACCATGCTGCGGGATTTCTTTGACATGACAAAGAACAGTTTGGACTTATTCCATGGGCTTGCCATTATGGAAACGGAGTACGGGAAACAGATTAACTCAAGACCAGTGATTTATTTTACCTTTAAAGACTGTAAGGGTGATACGGCGGAGGATGTATTTCTGCTTGTAAAACAGAAAATCTATCAGGAATTCCTGCGGTATGAAAAGATTTTGAGAGGAAAGCTGGACAGAACTTCCTATGAAGGGATGGATTTTTATGATATGATTGACGCACTGAGAAATCCTAAAACGCCCATTCCTCTTTGGACCAATTCGATTCAGCTGTTGACACAGATTGTAAAAGAAATATTTGGTGTCCCGCCGATTCTTTTGATTGATGAGTATGACCAACCGATTATGAGCAGCTATGAGAAAAATTTCCATGAGCAGATGGGAACATTTTTTTCTAATCTCTATGGCTCTGCGATGAAAGGAAATCCCGCTCTGGGCCAGGCCCTTCTTACCGGTGTCCAGCGGGTGGCAAAGGAAAGCATTTTTTCACAGTTTAATAATGCAAGGGTTTATACGGTTTTGAATCCACAATATGCCTCATATTTTGGACTGACAGAACCAGAGGTGGAGGCACTTTTAAGGACATATGGGCTGTCTTTAACCGAAGCAGTGAAAAAGGAATACGATGGATATTCATTTGGCGGTGTCGAGGTTTATAACCCATGGTCATTGCTTAATTATGCAGATACGAAGGTTCTGGATTATTATTGGATTAATACGTCTTCCAATGCTTTTATTCGTAAGATTCTGCAGCGGGCGGATCAGCGCTTTTGGGAGAATTTTGATCATCTGGTTCTGGGAGAAGAAGTCGTGGTAGGGCTTACGCTGGAAACATCTTATATCGAACGGGACAGCAACTACAGTTTGTGGGGGCTTCTGGTGAATTCCGGCTATTTGACTGTTAGGCAGAGGGTTGATGTCAATACAGCGGTTGTCAAGATTCCAAATGAGGAAGTGATGTCGGAATTTCAGGTGCTGATTTCCGAAATAGCAGGTATTGAAGCACTTGATTTACGGCAGATGTTTCAGGCACTTCTAAAGAAGGATATGGAACGCTTTTTGAAAATATATAGAGGTATTGTGATCTCCTGTACCAGATACATGGATGCAAAGGAAAACGCTTACCATATGCTGTTTCTTGGAATGTGTATTACATTAAAAGGGCTGTACCGTGTAACCAGCAACTTGGAATCTGGATATGGAAGAAGTGATATTATACTGGAGTCCAAGAAAGCAGGATATCCTCATGTGATAATCGAGTTTAAGCAGGGGAAGGATTTAGAACGGTTAAAAAAGGAGGCTCTGCAGCAGATTATAGAGCAGAAGTATTATGCGGATCTGCATGGGGAGGTGCTATGTGTGGGGCTGGCCCATGACAAGAAGAAATGTGAGATGGAGTATCGGGTGATAGAGAATTAGTAGGCCTGCTGCCTGCCCACAATTTTTGAAGACAGAATAAAAAATGAGCCCCAAAAGCCAGGAAAATAGTCTGAAATTTTCCTGGCTTTTTAAATTTGTGGGCATTGAAGAAAGGTAAATATAAAATTTGTTTACAGTGACTATTGTTTAATCTGACCTTTTAGATTTTCTATGAATTCATTTAACTTATCTGGGCTTATAGGAATATTTTGAGGATCAGGCAAAATATTTGATACGTCTTTATTGAAATATATACTGGTAATTAGTCTATGAAAGATTTTTTGCTCAAAGGGGGTTAGCAGCTTCGGAACCTTTAAATTGATTTTCTTTAACGTAGTATCAGAGTAGTATTCGGTTAATGCTTTTCGTATATCTTCTCCTATTTCTTTCAGAATAGTAAAGCATATTTCTTCGTTAGATGGTATGCTGGAATTCTTTATCACCTCATTTGTTCGATTCAAAAGGTAGATATAAATTAGTTCTTGTGTATATGGAATAATGTAATCAGCAAACAATAAAAGGCGGCCTATAGAATCAAAATCCAAAGGTATACAGTGGGACTTTGTGTATTGAATCAAGCAGCAAATTGTTTGAAGATTTTGATTACCTTCTTCTAAATGACTAAGAAGGTAAAACAGCAATTCAAAGGAATTAAAAGATATTTTCTCATCGCATAAGGTGATGCTGTGTTCGTCTACCGACATCTCATTTTCTACTGTAAAGGTTAAACGTTCCCCTTTAACAAGAGGTACCCAAATTGAATTATATTTTATAGAGGGAATTTTTATTTCCCCATTATCTTGACGAGATATTGCCGTGCTAGAAGAGGGGGTGGAAGCCTTAATTAGTCCGATTTTAGACTGTGAGTTAGTTATGATTTGAAATAACTGGGCTGTATGCTGCAACTTCCAAGTTTTGTTCAAATGATATAAAGGAAGCCATTGGGAAATATTATAGTTTTTAGCAACAAGTTTTTTCCAGTATAAAGGCTTTGTTTTTTGAACAAGAGAAACCAAGTTTGTAATTATTCCCTGCAAGTCAGCATAGTTAAAATTGATGTCTCCTGGTAGTTTTGATTCTTGGTAGTATTTTAAATAGTGAATAAGCCCAATTAAAATTCCAGCATAATATGAAACAGAATATGATGAATGACTAGATTCGTCAGAATTATTTAGATTCTTAATTTCTGAATTCCAATAACTCTGCCAGAAGGGATTGCTGTAATGATTTTTTTTAAAATCATTTTGTATATGTTGTATAAACTTGTAGTCTGACTCAAGTGAATCTGCTGTATAAATAGAAAAGTTCCGAGCTGCAGTAGCGCCTGTATAAGAATCTCCCTTTAGCAGCTGATAGAAACAAGCATCCCATATTGCGATCAGTGTATCGTTGATTATGCAATGAATTAATTCGTTCAGTTGTTTACCTTCAATTCCAGGAAGGAAACAAGTAAAAGGAGTGTTGAGCATTTTACAAAAGGTTTTTTCCAATTCTTGGACAGGGAGTTTAGGCTTAAAAAGAACCTGTATTAATTCAGCAGAAAAAAAAGAGACGATATGAAAATCATCTATCTGCAGGGATTGAATGTCGGAAAAGTCAGCTAATATAGCATCTGGTCTTGGAAAACTATGTTTTAAAAAATAATGTGATAAATTAACCATTCTATCATATCTCCGCGAAAAAGTATAGTAAAAAAAGAGAAAAATTTTTAATATGTTTATTTTTGCAATCATATTACAATTAGCCTACAGGAAAGGAGGGTAGAGAAATTATACTACAGAAATACCTTGTCAACAAGGTAATAGTCTGATAAAAACAAAGAATCAATCTGAAGATTCGCGCAGGAGGAAAATATGGAGCAAGCATTAGAAAGAATGTCAGATAATTACTGGGACACAGACCTGCCATATGGCGCGGGAGATGGAAGACCTAGCCCGTATATGGATCGGAGAATGGCCGATCTGAATTACTTTATCGAGATAGAAAGGATAAAGCAACAGGTCGAAGAGGCGCATATTCAACGTGAGCTCTGGAAGGAGGCTCGGAAATTAGATTTGAAAGAACGCTCTCAAAACCGGGCTTGTGAAATCACAGTCAATGTAAATGGCGCCCTCATTTTTGGTAAAGAAATGTTGCAGGAAGAGGCAATGAAAAGGCCCATCGCCAACTTTAGCAATTGTAAGGCTACACTTTTCGAACCATCTGTTGCAAGTGAGTCTGACAGAATGATGTCGCTGCTTTCGATTACATTTTACAATATCGAAACCCGAAGCAACGACTGGTTGTTAATGGATGTTACGAAACCAGACGCACATGTGCTGGTGAAAATGATGGAACGGAAGGGGGTTAAATTTCGGTATGGGAAAAAGTGGATGACCGAACACCGTGATCAACTCTTGGCATGTCTGATTGGAGCAGCTACTACAATAAAGCTTCCGCGGAACCGAGGGTTTGAGTATGTGAAGCAAGGTGATCAGGTGACGCTGCGGTATATAGGTGAAAACGAATTGACCTGGATAAAAATGGAGGAGGAGGCGTATCAGCAATGGAAAAAAGTTCTTTAGTAGAAATGGTCGTATATGCGGCTTCATGTACAACATTGTTGAGAGCAATTAGCATTCGTCAAATGAAGCCTTTTGCCATTATATGTGGGACGTTGGAGCAGGGGGACAGACTGGTTGAGCAGATGAAGATTTTTTCGGACAACCGGAAAATCCTATGGAAAGACTTTGAGAAAGCCCAGGAAAAATGGCTGAACAGCAGGAAGGATGATCTTCTGTTCCTTCAAAGCCCACAGAAGAACAATCGTGAAGGGTGGGTTGACGAACTGTCGGAATGTCTGTCGAATGGTTTTATTGGAGAGATGCCAATCCCTTCGATTATATGTGTGCTTTTTGTGGGATATATTCCAGAGTCTTTGGCGGATTTGTTTTCAATTACCATTCCGTTGAACGAGACGGAACAGTTTTTGGAGTCCGGTTTTCAAGGGGTAAATATTCGGAATATTCTGGAGGGAGAGAAGGGGAAGCTCCTTTATTTACTTAAAACTATTGCTGACAGGATATATAAAAAATATCCCTTAAAAAAAGAAACTGACGATGCGAGGATTCTTTATAGTGCGGCAGTTATTAAAGCCGTTTTGAAAGACGAAGAGGAGAGGATGGAGGAACTGTTTCAGGCCGTTAATGAAAAACTTGAAGCCTCTGAAGAAGCAAAGGATCGTTCCGATTTGGCAGAACTTTTTTCGATGATCCTATACGAGAATGCCGATAGCTTATGGCCGATATATAACCGTGCAAAAACATTTTCAGAAGAAGTGGCTGGCTCGAATTGCACTCTGTATGACGAGGAGTTCTATTACTTGCCAGAGAATGCAATGACCGCCATTTTACAGCAAATGTCTATATGGGCTGGACCTACCGAAGTGAAAAAGAACTTGGCAAGTGCAGGATACCTGGAAACACAGGGAATTGAGCGGGGGTATTATACGCAAAAGTTAGTCCTGAGTAAGAACTGCCGTCCGCGCTACTACAAATTGCGCAGAGATAAAATTGACCGAGTAGGCGCGGCAGCATTAGCTTTGGTTATCGAAATGAAGGGAGAAAAAAACAATGAAATTGGGAACGAATGAATACGGAACAGTAGAGTTTAACGAGGACGAGGCGTTGAATCAGCATATCTGCCTGTTGGGCAAAAGCGGTTCAGGAAAAAGCGCAGCAGCCCAAAGGCTTGCGTTGGCTATGGCAGAGGAGGGACGAATCGTGATTGCTTTAGACATCCACCAAGTGCTCTCGCCAGAAAACATATTTCCGCCGCTGCGAGAGAAGATGGGAGAATTTTCCAATATTATTGATTTGGAGAAAGAGCCGCTGAAGCTGCCCCTGTTTACCAGTTTGACTAAGGCCGATGGCAGACAGGAATCATCCATAAATACGATAGGAGCAATTGTGGATGTGATTGACCGGGTTTATCGGTTGGGCGAGGTACAACGGGCGGAGCTTCGCAAGGCCTGTGAATTTTGTATGAAAAATGGATGGTATCACGAGCAAGGGATGAACGGAATCAAGGAAGCTTTGGAGATGATAGGCGGAAAGGTTGCAGGAAGATTGCTGGACAAGCTATATGTTCTTTTCGAGCAGAAGTTATTCATGGATGGTAAGATGCCAATCCAACCAGGCAAGATTAACATCATCCGTTTGAGCCATTTGGATTTATCCTCTCAGGAAGTAGTGGCAGAGATAATTTTGAGCTATATATGGCGGCGGTCTGTGTTTGCCATGGATGATATCAAGGTTGTTTTGTACTTGGATGAATTTCAAAATTTGGATATGAAAGCCAGAAGTCCTTTGAGCCTTATGTTGACGGAGGGGAGAAAATTCAATCTGCAGTTGCTTCTTTGTACGCAGTCTTTATACGTTGGTTTTTCTGATGCCGAGAGAAAAAAGGTACTACAGGTGGGGTTGTTGCTGTACTTTAGACCAACTGACCTTGAACGACGAGGCATAGCGGCATTGATTTCCAATAACCAGATTACGGAATACGCTTTATTGCTGTCCATTTTGCAAGTGGGAGAAGCCGTTGCTGTGGGGAGTTTGTTAGTGAACAGGAGAAGAACTCTGCGTCCAATTAAGGTTTGCTTTTCGGAGCCGTAAGAGAAGATATATTTCCCTTCAATCATCCAAGCCCAACCGCATAAACTGAGTAAAACTGAGAAACCGAAAGGAGAGGAACCTATGGACGAAACTATCATCCTGGCCCGAATGGCCGAATATCTAAAAGGAGAAGGACTCCTAAGCCCTGCAGAATACATCCGCCTTCTTGGCTTAATCCGTAAGGAGGCGAATCGGACATGAAGCGGGCAGTAATCTACTGCCGCACCAGTACCACTGAGGAGGCTCAGATCAATGCCTTAGAGAATCAGGTAAAGGAAGCCAAGTCCTGCGTGGAAACGCAGGGCTGGCTCCTGGTGGATTCCTATGTGGAATCCAGGAGCGGCACCACCACCCAGAACAGAACTCAGTACAACCGTTTGTATGAGGAACTGCTGACCGATAAATTTGACATCATCGTAATCAAAAGTCAGGACCGCCTAATGCGCAATACCAAAGACTGGTATCTGTTCCTGGATCGGATGATTAAGGGCGAAAAGAAGCTGTATTTATACATAGAGCATAAATTTTATGAAAGCGACGATGCGCTGATTGCAGGAATTAAGGCGATTCTGTCGGAGGATTACAGCCGGGAGCTGAGCAAAAAAATCAACAATGCCCACAAGAACCGCCAGATGAAGGGCGGGAAAGTTATTCTGACATCCAGAACATTCGGATATCGGAAAAATCCGGATGGAACGGTATGTATTCGGGAAGATGAAGCGGAAATGGCGCGGAAAATGTATAGAATGTGCGCCGGGGGATATGGCTGCCGAGCCATTGCCAATCTGTTTGAAAAAGAAGGAAAAACCAACAGCAGAGGCAGCTATCTGACTGCTTCTGCCGTGAAGAAGATTATCCGTAATCCGTTGTACAAAGGTACGGTAGTTATGAACCGGCTTCATTTCGATTTTGAAACCAAGAAAACCAGAAAAAATCCAGAGGAAGAGTGGATTGTCAGAGAGCATGCGGTCCCCGCTATCGTAGATGAGAAACTTTGGGAAGAAGCAAATCAGGCGATGAGTACAAGAGCCAAGACATTTAACCGGGATGGGTATTACCGAAAAGGGAGCAATCCTGGAAAATATCAGCTTTCCGGGAAAATTTACTGTGGGATATGTGGTGCGCCGTATTACCGGGCTCAGCGGGATAAGGGAAAAAAAGCAGTCAAAATTGTGAAGGAATGGAAATGCAAGAACTATCTTGAGCATGGGCGCAGAACTGAAACTCGAAACAGCTATCTCCGGAAATTTTCCCAAAATACGAAGCTGGGCTGCGATAACGCGCATATTGAAGAAAAGATTCTCTTTCAGATATTGGAACAGGAGTGCTGGAACTACTACCAATGGAATGACTGCGAAAGGGCCGGAATCATGGAACATATGATTTGTTTGCTGCAAAAGGTCCTGTCCGAAAACCCGGCGCAGGAGCGGCTTCATTCCCTGGAGCAGAAGGAGGCGGCAATCCGAAAGAAGAAGGAAGTCCTTCTGTCAAAGCTTCTGGATTCGATCATATCGGATCAAGACTATAAAAATAAAAATCAGGAGTTTGAAAATCAGCTGTTAAAGCTGAAAGAAGAGAGAGAGGCGCTTCTTCCGCAGTTATGGGAGAAAGAACGCCTGGAAGAGAGGATTGGGGTAATCAGAGAACGTCTGGAAAACGGGGGCATGAGTGAGGCGGCAGTTTACCAAATGCTGGAGGATATTGACCGGATCATTGTTCATGAATGGGAGCTTGAAATTCGGTTTGACCCGCTGAAAATGGCAGGACTTCAGACTGGTATTGGGAAAGGCAGCGAAAAACTGTTTTCAGACCTTGCAAAAGAATTTACGATATTCATTCCTTATCCATTTTCACCGGAGACAGAGAGGGGGCGTTATCTGGACCGGTTGAGAATTGTAGCATACTTAAAAGAGCATCCTTCTGTCACCTGTAAAGAGATGGCGGAAGCGATGAATCGCTCTCCCACCGCTACAAGAAAGCGGATGGAGGAACTGATCAAAGGGGGATACATCCGTTTTAATGGCAGGGGCGGACATGGCAGCTGGGAAGTCTGCAAAGAACTGCCGGACATCCGAAATCTACATAATAATTCTGGATAAAAAGCCGATTTTCTCAAATTTGAGCGGATCGGCTTTTTAGTTTCTTAAGTTTCATTTGGGACAGCTTGCGACCATATAAAAACTGTGATATGATGAGACTGCCACTTCTATTTTACATTTCATGTTCCTAAAGTTCAGGAAATTCAAGAGGATACCCAATTATATCAGAATGTACTCCCAGCTCAAGGTCTGTGACCCATAAGTAATCAAATACCCCAGCCCGGCTTTGGAGGAGAGAAACTCCCCGATGATGACCCCTACCAGGCAGAGGCCGATATTGACCTTCATATTGCTGATAATCATGGGCAGGGAGCC
>DWYS01000004.1 GCA_019118585.1 Candidatus Enterocloster faecavium
CGCTCTGGGTAAGGACGACCGCGTATTTGCCGGCGACCTGGAGGTGGAGCTGGACTGCGGCGCAGGCTGCGGAGTAGGCGGAAACCTGACCCTGGGGCTGGATGCGGAGATTGACGGCGAGGACGCCTGAATCCGCCGGACACAGTTCACAGAAATATGGACCGTTTAAAACGGTCCTTCCAAATAAAAGAAAGCGAGGAGCATCATTATGATAAAAGCAAGCGAAGCGCAGATCGACAACCTGGTATCCCTGTTGAACGGCTATGCCCAGGAGGGCGGACACCATTTGAACGTAAATGTATTCAGCAAAGAAACCCTGCTGGATGCTCAGGCCCATCCTGAGAAATATCCTCAGCTGACCGTGCGGGTTTCCGGATATGCCGTCAACTTCAATAAGCTGACAAAAGAACAGCAGGACGAGGTAATCTCCAGAACCTTCCACGACTCTATCTAAAAATCCACCTGCCGGACTCAGGCACTGCAATTTAAGGAGGCAGCGTTTTATGATCGGACGCATCCATTCCATTGAAAGTTTCGGAACCGTAGACGGTCCCGGCATCCGTATGGTAGTATTTTTAAGCGGCTGTCCCATGCGCTGCCTCTACTGCCACAATCCGGACACCTGGGACCCAAGAGGCGGTACCCCCATGACCACAGAGCAGATTCTGTCCCAATACCGGAGCGCGGCTCATTTCTACCGCCGGGGCGGCATCACTGTCACCGGCGGGGAGCCTCTGATGCAGATCGGCTTTGTGACAGAGCTCTTTGAAGCTGCCAGGAAGGAAGGCATTCACACCTGCCTGGACACCTCAGGCATCACCTTTAACCCTGATTCTCCGGGACTTAAAAAGCAGTTTGACCGTCTGATGGCCTCCACCTGCCTGGTGCTTCTGGACATCAAACATATTGACCCGATCGAGCATCAGAAGCTGTGCGGCCAGTCCCAGAAGCCGGTTCTGGCCTTTGCCTCCTATCTGGACGAGAAAAAGGTACCGGTTTGGATCCGCCATGTGGTGGTCCCGGGAATGACGGACAATGACCAGTATCTCCACCAGCTGGGACTGTATCTGGGGACCCTGACCAACATCAAGGCCCTGGATGTGCTGCCCTACCACGATATGGGCAAACCCAAATACGAGGCCCTGGGCATGGATTATCCCCTGAAAGATACCCCTCCCCTTGACAAGGAACGGGCAGTACGGGCCAGGGGAATCATTCTCCAGGGAATGCGGGAGGCCAGAAAAAAAGTCCTGGACAATTCTTCAGGACGGTGCTAGACTAAAGCTACAAAATTTTATATGGACATGCAGCAACAAGGGAGCTTGTATCAGCAGGCTGAGAGGAAGTAATCGAACTTCGACCTTCATAACCTGATTTGGGTAATTCCAACGGAGGGACTGGATGCATTTTGACGGCAGCTGAAAATTTTCAATGCGGCGCCCCACAGGCATTTCAAGTTCCTGTGGAGGCGCCGCATTTTTGTTACGAGCACTTAGCGCCTGTATTTCAGGCGCTTACGTGCGATACGTGCAGCGTACCTGGCGAGGTCTTTTCGAGCCTAGTACGTTGTATCGTTATGAGCGCTTGGCGGACGCCCCCTCTGCATGTACGGGAAGGAGAACATATGCGAAACTACACCACACAGATGGATGCCGCCAGAAAGGGCATCCTCACAAAGGAAATGGAAATCGCCGCCGCCAAGGAGCAGATGAAGCCGGAAGAACTGATGGAGCTGATGGCTCAGGGAAAAGCCATTATTCCCTGCAACCGGCTCCACACCTCCATCGACCCCAGCGCCATCGGCTCCATGCTGAAAACCAAGATCAACGTCAATCTTGGTACCTCCAGGGACTGGAAGGATGTGGATATGGAACTGGAGAAGGTCCGGGATGCGGTAAAAATGGGCGCCGAGTCCATCATGGATCTAAGCTCCTTCGGCGACACCAGGACCTTCCGGAAGAGCCTGACAAGCGAATGTCCCGCCATGATCGGCACCGTTCCCATCTACGATGCCGTGGTCTACTACCACAAGCCCTTAAAAGAGATCACTACCGAGGAATGGCTGAAAATCGTGGAGATGCACGCCCAGGACGGGGTGGATTTTCTCACCATCCATGTAGGCATCAATAAAAGCACCGCCAAACGCTTTAAGGATGCCAAACGCCTGACCAACATCGTGTCCAGAGGGGGCTCCATCATTTTCGCATGGATGGAAATGACCGGTAAGGAAAATCCCTTCTATGAGCATTTTGACCGAATCCTGGACATCTGCCAGGAGTACGATGTGACTTTGAGCCTTGGGGATGCCTGCCGCCCCGGCTGCCTGGAGGATGCCTCGGACATTTCCCAGATGGAGGAGCTCATCACACTGGCGGAGCTGACACGGCGGGCCTGGGAGAAAAATGTCCAGGTGATGATCGAAGGTCCTGGACACATGCCCATGGACCAGATTGCAGCCAACATGAAAATCCAGCAGACGCTGTGCAAGGGAGCACCCTTCTACGTGCTGGGTCCCCTGGTAACGGATATCGCCCCCGGGTACGACCACATTACCGCTGCCATCGGAGGAGCGATCGCCGCAGCAGCCGGGGCTTCCTTCCTCTGCTATGTAACTCCGGCGGAGCACCTGCGCCTTCCCGATGTGCAGGACGTAAAGGAGGGCATCATTGCCGCCAAGATTGCCGCTCACGCCGCGGATATCGCCAAAGGAGTAAAGGGCGCCAGGGACTGGGACAAGGCCATGAGCACCGCACGGAAGAAGCTGGACTGGGAGGAGATGTTCCGTCTGGCCATCGATCCGGAAAAAGCCAGGGCTTACCGTGCTTCGGCCAAGCCGGAGAAGGAGGACACCTGCTCCATGTGCGGCAATTTCTGCGCGGTAAAAAACATGAACCGGATTCTGGACGGAGAGATTGTCAGCATCTACGACGAATGATGGCCGCTGCTTTATGTACCGTCCTGAACGATCACGATCAAGCATTCTTCGGAGGAATATTGCCATGAAAATCAACACGAAACGTACCCTTACTGCTGCCATGCTGACAGCCCTTGCTGTTTCCCTTTCCACCTTCGCCATCCCCATCGGCGCTTCCAAGTGCTTTCCCATCCAGCACCTGTGCAATGTCATCGCCGGCGTATTTTTAGGACCCGGATACGGGGTAGCCATGGCCTTCTGCACCTCCTTCATCCGGAACCTGATAGGAACCGGAAGTCCCCTGGCATTTCCCGGAAGTATGGTGGGCGCCTTCCTGTGCGGCTATCTCTATCAGCGCACCGGCCGTCTGGCAGCCGCTTATTTCGGTGAGGTTTTCGGCACCGGGATCATCGGAGGGCTTCTCTGCTATCCGGTAGCCACTTTCCTGATGGGACAGAAGGCCGCCCTCTTTGCCTACGTGATCCCATTCCTTCTCAGCACCGCCGGCGGCACGGTGATGGCCATGATCCTGGTTGGAGCTCTCTATCAGTCGGGAGCCATGTCCTATCTGAAAGGAGTGTTAGGAGGAACCACGCGATGACAGAACCTTTTATCTGGCCGGAGCATTTTCGCCTGATGGAGGCCATCGCCTCCAAAAGGCCGGTCATCCACTGCATCACCAACTATGTCACCGCCCGGGATGTGGCCAACCTGCTGCTGGCAGCAGGCGCCTCCCCCATTATGGCGGACCACCAGGGGGAGGTGGAAGAGATCACCCGGATCAGCCAGGCCCTGGTCCTCAATCTTGGAACCTTCAAGGAATCCTCCCTGTCGTCTATGATGAAAGCCGGGAAAATGGCCGCCTCCCTGGGACACCCCATCGTCCTGGACCCGGTAGGCGTAGGCGCCTCCTCCCTGCGGATGGAAGCCGCCCTGAACCTTCTCCGGGAAATCGGCTGTACCGCCATCCGGGGAAATGTTTCGGAAATCATGGCATTGGCGGACCGGCTGCTTCTGAAGGAGGAGCCCCTCTCCCTTGGAGAAAAGGGGGTGGACGCCGGGGAGTCCGCGGACTGGGGACCGGAAGGCTCCCCCGACAGCCCGGAACAAAACCGGCAGCTTCTGAGGGCGGGACGTCTTGCCCTGGCCACAGGCTCCATTATCATCATGACCGGTCCCAGGGACCTGGTTACGGATGGACAGCGCTTCTGTCTGTCAGAAAACGGCTGCCCCATGATGAGCCGGATGACCGGAAGCGGCTGCATGCTCAACGGCATTGTGGCCGCTGCCCTCTCCGTATCGGAACCCCAGTTCTATTTTGAGGCTGCTCTCTACGGGGTCTGCGCCGTGGGGATCTGCGGGGAGCTGGCCTGGGAAAAGACCAAAGCCCAGGACGGCGGCTGCGGCACCTTTTCCATGTATTTCATGGATGCCATGAGCCGGCTGACTGATGAAATGGCAGCCGCCTCTTCCCGGACTGTCCGGATCTTTGCTGCTCCTTCTTCTCTGCCTCAACATCCGCGGCTGGATTTAAGGCTTTACGCCATAACGGACCGCTCCTGGACTGGCGGCAAAAGCCTGAAAGAGCAGCTGGAGGAGGCCTTAAAAGCGGGCGTCACCATGGTACAGCTGCGGGAAAAAGAGCTGGACGAGGAGGCCTTTTTAAAGGAAGCCCTGGAGATCAAGGAACTGACGGACCGTTACCATGTTCCGTTAATCATCAATGATAATTTAAAAGTGACAATAGCCAGCAGCGCAGCGGGCATCCATCTGGGCCAGCAGGACTTAGACCCCGGGGAGGCCAGACGGATACTGGGGCCCGGCAAAATCATCGGCGTCACCGCCAAGACCATCAGCCAGGCCCAGGCGGCTCAGGCCGCAGGGGCCGACTACCTGGGCTCCGGAGCGGTCTTTGGCTCCAGCACCAAAAAGGACGCCGTCCCCATGACCCTGGAACAGTTGGCGGCTATTACAGCCTCTGTTTCCATTCCCGTTGTTGCCATCGGAGGCATCACCCCTGATAACGTCCACCTGTTAGATGGGACAGGGGTGGCGGGGGCCGCCGTGGTTTCCGGCATTTTTGCCGCACCGGACATTACGAAGGCAGTAAAGAAGCTTCGGGAAACCATGGACTTCATCCTTTCCCAGTAAAAATCCACACCAGGAGGTTATTTCTCATGAATCGGAAAACTGTTCTCACCATCGCCGGTTCCGACTCCAGCGGAGGAGCTGGAATCCAGGCAGATTTAAAAACCATGACTGCCCTTGGCCTTTACGGCATGAGCGTCATCACCGCCCTCACCGCCCAGAATACCACCGGGGTTTACGGCATTCTGGATGTGGAGCCGGAATTTGTGGCAAAGCAGCTGGACTGTGTCTTTCAGGATATTTTCCCGGACGCCATTAAAATCGGCATGGTGTCCCGGCCGGATATCATCCTTGCCATTGCTGAGAAACTCAGGGAATATCAGGCTCAGCCGGTGGTTCTGGACCCGGTTATGGTTTCCACCAGCGGCTCCCGTCTCCTGAAAGAGGAAGCGGTGGACACGCTCTGCAGCCATCTGCTGCCCCTGGCCGCCCTTGCCACTCCCAATATACCGGAGGCGGAGATCTTAAGCGGGCATCCGATTAAAGACCAGGAACAGATGGAGGAGGCTGCCCGGGAAATTTCCCGCAGATTCGGCACAGCCGTGCTGGTAAAAGGGGGCCACCACACATCGGACGCTGACGATGTGCTCTGCATGGATGACAAGATTTGCTGGTTTCACGGACAGAGGATTGAAAACCCCAATACCCACGGTACCGGCTGCACCTTATCCAGCGCCATCGCCTGCGGTCTGGCAAAGGGACTTTCCATGGAGGAGAGCATTTCCCGGGCAAAGGAATATCTCTCCGGCGCTCTGGCCTCCGGCCTGGACCTTGGAAAAGGAAGCGGGCCTCTGGACCATTGTTATTTAACAGACAGGAGGAATGTTTAATGTCATTGTTTATTACGTCCGACGGCGGACTTACCACCGCCGGATATGTGCTCTGTGTCGTCTGTATCCTTGTACTGATGACCGCTCTGCTTTTCATCCGGAAAAATACCGGTTCCTCCGGCGGACGAGAGGCCTCCGGACGGCGGTCCGCGGATACCAGGCGGCTGACCGTCTGCGCTATGTGCGTTGCCCTGGCAGCGGTTACCTCCATGATCAAGGTATTTGAACTGCCTCTGGGCGGTTCCATCACCCTCTGCTCCATGCTGATGATCGTGCTTCCCGGATGGATCTACGGCCTGTCCACAGGGCTGCTCTGCGGCCTGGTCTACGGCATTCTCCAGTTCGTTCTGGGGCCCTACGTGCTGACCCTGCCGCAGGTTCTCTTTGACTATGTGTTCGCCTTCTCGGTCATGGGACTTTCCGGGCTGTTCTGCCGCATGAAAAACGGACTGATCCCCGCCTATCTTGTGGCGGTGATCGGACGATGGATTATGGCTACCATTGCCGGGCTGATCTGGGTTTCTCTGGGCATGACCATCGTGGACGGCTGGTCCCCGGTTCCCTACTCCATGGCCTACAATGGCTCCTATATCGGGGCAGAAGCGGCAGTAACTCTGGCGATCCTGATGGTGCCCTCGGTGCGGCGGGGGCTTGAACGGATCAAGGCCCAGGCCCTTTGCTCCTGATTTTGAACAAGGGAACCTGTATTTTCCTCTTGAATAATTAGGGGTTATGGTATAGAATAAAAGCACAGAAAACATAAGCATGTCCCCTTCATCGGACATGTCTGCAACCATTAAAAAAGGAGGATTTTATCATGGCATACGTTATTACTGATACCTGCGTTAGCTGCGGAAGCTGCGCCAGCGAATGTCCCGTAGGCGCTATCTCTGAGGGAGATGGCAAGTATGTAATCGACGCTGATACCTGCAT
>DWYS01000071.1 GCA_019118585.1 Candidatus Enterocloster faecavium
TTCGTCGTTAGCGTTTATATTTAGGTTTGCCATTTAACCCATTGCATGGGGATAGCTTCACCAGCTGCATGGTCCCCGTCGAAACCAGTACAACCCCAGGGTATCACTGGAAAGCCCGACGAAGAGGCCTAACTTATCTTAACAGCTGGAAGGCTTTCTGTCAAGGGCCCGGAAAAATTCTCCTCCTGCGCTGCCTTCTGTGAGTGCGGCCGTTCAGACGGCGGGCAGATGTGAGATGCGGTTCAGGAAGGGAACTGAAGGGCGCCATCTGAATCGGGAACAAAGGTTACCGGTTCCGTAGCCATCCGACCATCCGGATGGAAGTAATACCATTTGGACTGAATCTGGTCCAGGCCGGTGACCATGGCGCCTTCGGGGCCGAAATAGTACCAGTATCCTTTGTATTCATACCACTCATTGGCGATCATAAAACCGGCTCCGTTAAACCAGTACCAGTTTCCGTCCCAGTTTAACCAGTCGTTGCGAATGGGCAGTCCGGTGTCCCCGTTGTAAAAACGCCATCCCCCCTCCTCCTCGTACCAGCCGGACCGTATTTCCTCCTCAGGCTGGGAGAGAGCAGCCAGAAACTGGTCCCAGGTGTGGGAGGTGGTATTGTACACATAGGGGTTGGGGCAGATCTTTCCGGTAACGTCATAGTGGCGCAGTACATGGTCAATGGGAATGTGATGCCGCTTCATGATCTGACGGGCAAGCTCTTCGGCGGACCGTACGGTGGCGTCTTCAAAGTACCAGTCCTTGCTGGTTGCCGCCTGGGAGCCCTTGGTGCGGACGCACAGCTCGATCCCGATGCTGTTGGTATTGCGGCATTCCGGATGGCGGTAGGTATTGGCGCCGCAGTGCCAGGCAATATTCCGTTCTTCCACGGACTGCCAGATCTCTCCTTCAAATCCCACGAAATAGTGGGCGCTGGCCCCCACATACCGGGATGCATAGTAGCGGCAGTTGGCTTCGGCCCCGCCTGTGGCACCCACGTAGTGGATGACCAGATACCGGATCCGGTCAAGGGAGCCGTTGGTATAGTTGTAGGGAGTCAGAAGTTTGTGGATCTCCATTACACACCCTCCTTTCGGCCGGAGAATCCCATGTCGTTTGGGTCAAAGGAGTCCCGGAAACGCCGGATTTCCTTGTAGCTGGCCTTCTTTAAATTTTCCTGGATCTCTTTCAGTTCCACGGCAGGCATTTCCCTGGTAACCTGGCTTTTTACCATTTGCTTCACGCTCCTGTAGCTTTTGCTGCATCATATGCGGGAAAATGGATTTTGTCCACAAGGGAGGCGGCGTGCCGATTCATTAGGAATATCGTAAAGAAACATCAAAATAAGATTAAGAGAAAAGAAACATGTTCCATGTAAATCTCTGGTAAACTTAAATCATCAATTATGAGGAGGAGAAAATCGATGGAGAGAAAAGGAACAAACAGATTTTTCATACCGGCAGTGCTGACGGCAGCGGCGATGGCTGCGGCGGGACTTTCCGGCTGCGGCGCCCAGGGAGGCCAGACCCTCCAGATCCAGGGAGAGGAGAGCCAGGATCAGATCGTGGTGACGGGACAGGACAAGGTGACGGCTGTGCCGGATATGGCAGAAATGGTCTTTGCGGTGCGGACCCAGGCCTCTACCGCCCAGGAATGCCAGCAGAAGAACGGCGAGGATTTAAACGCGGCCATAGAGGTTTTAAAGGGTCTGGGAATTGAGGAGAGCTCCATGCAGACCTCCTCCTATGGGATGGACCCCATTTACGACTGGAATTCCAGCACACAGGAGATCACGGGATATGAGATGCGCACCAGCCTGACGGTGTCGGACGTTCCCATCGGACAGGCAGGCGAAGTCATCAGCCAGGCAGTGGCGGCAGGGGTCAACAGTCTGGATTCCGTAAGCTATTTCTGCAGTTCCTACGATGAAAATTATCAGGAGGCCCTGACCAGGGCAGTGGAGATGGCCCGGACCAAGGCCCAGGCGCTGGCAGAGGCAGGAGGACGTACGCTGGGGAATGTGGTGAACATTGAGGAGTACGGCTACAATCCTTCCCAGCGCTATGCCTCAGGGGGAAGCCGCAATCTGGCGGTCGCGGAAACGGCAGCGGCAGGAAGTTCTGCGGCAGATATGGGCGTGATGCCCGGAGAGGTGGATGTGGAGGCACAGGTAACCGTTACCTTCTCCATGGAGTAAGCCTACTTTATATTTTCTTTAGAAAGGAAGGAATGGACAATCCGTCCGGGAAGCCTTATAATAAACCTGAAAGAAAAGAATTGGAAGGAGTATCAAAGGGTTTTATGAGCGAGTGTAATCATGACTGCGGTTCCTGCAGCGCTGAGTGCAGCAGCCGCAAGCCGGACCCATCTGAATTTCTGGAAGCGCTGAATCCGGAAAGTTCCGTGAAAAAAGTGATCGGCATTGTCAGCGGAAAGGGAGGAGTGGGAAAATCTCTGGTAACCTCCATGCTGGCGGTTTCCATGAACCGGAAGGGAAAGCGGACTGCCATTCTGGATGCGGATATTACCGGACCGTCTATTCCCACCGCATTCGGCATCGATACCAGCCAGGGCGTGGCAGTGACGCCGGATGGAAAGCTGATGATGCCGGCCAAGTCTCTGGAGGGTGTGGAGATTATGTCCTCCAACCTGCTGCTAGACCACAATACGGATCCGGTTATCTGGAGAGGACCGGTGATCGCCGGAGCGGTGAAGCAGTTCTGGAGCGAGACGCTGTGGCAGGATATTGAATATATGTTTGTAGATATGCCTCCGGGGACCGGCGATGTGCCTCTTACCGTATTCCAGTCCCTGCCGGTGGACGGCATTATCATTGTCACCTCTCCCCAGGAGCTGGTGAGCATGATCGTGGCCAAGGCAGTGAATATGGCCAAGAAGATGAATATTCCGATCATCGGCGTAGTGGAGAATATGAGCTATTTGAAATGTCCGGACTGCGGAAAGAAGATTTCCGTATTCGGTGAAAGCCACATTGAAGAGGTCGCAAGTGAGAACGGCATCCGGGTGCTGGCTCAGCTTCCCATCGATCCTAAGATCTCCCAGATGGTAGATGCCGGAAGAGTGGAGTATCTGGAGCTTCCCTGGCTGGATGGAGCGGTAGAGGCGATCCAGAAGCTTTAAAGGCAGCAGAACTTGCAGTGAGGTGTGGCATATGAATATGAATCTGAATCCAAACAGTGAGCTGAAGCAGTCCATTGTCCATGTACCGGATCTGGTTCAGGTGCCGGAGGTCTGGATCCATCAAGCGAAGGAATTTCAGCAGGAGATGATGATGTACGGCTGCGCCATCCGCGCCGTCAAGACGAAGCTGGAGGTGCTCAATGATGAGCTTTCAGTGAAAAATCAGAGAAATCCCATTGAGATGATCAAGTCCAGAGTGAAAAAGCCTGCAAGCATTGTGGAAAAGCTGAGACGCAGAGGCTTTGAGGTGTCGGTGGAGTCCATGAAGAAGAACCTGGATGATGTGGCAGGAATCCGCATCATCTGTTCTTTTGTGGATGATATCTACCAGGTGGCGGAGATGCTGGTCCGCCAGGACGATGTGAAAGTGATCGCGGTGAAGGATTATATCAAGAATCCCAAGGAAAACGGCTACCGCAGCTATCACCTGATCATTGAAATCCCCGTATTTTTCTCCGAGGGCAAGCGCCCTATCCGGGTGGAGGTGCAGATCCGGACCATTGCCATGGATTTCTGGGCCAGCCTGGACCATCAGCTGAAGTACAAGAAAGAGGTGGCCAATGACCCGGAAATCAGTGAGGAATTGAAGCAGTGCGCCGATGTGATCGCCCAGACGGATGAGAAGATGCTGGCGATCCGCAAAAAGATTGAAGCCAGAGGGATCGCGGTCCGGAGGGACTAGCGGAAGGGCCGGGAAGATTCGCCGGATTCATACAGGTAGTAAGACAGGGTATCCCATATGCGGAACCCTGTTTTTTTGTACAGATTCAGGGCCGGAAGGTTCTGGCCGGAGACCTGCAGGTTCAAAACCTGTACTCCGCGCTTGCCAAGCTGTAAAATCAGCTGGCAGAGGAAAGCGTACCCCAGTCCCTGGCCTCTGAGAGAGGGATGGATTTCAAAGGAAAACAGGCAGGCGCGGCTGCCTTCAAGGAAAAGCCGGCAGCTTCCGATGGTTTGCTTGCCCCGGGCAGTGACAAAGACAAGTCCGGGCTCCCTGCGGGAGGAGCGAAAGGAGAGGGTAAAGGAGGCCGGCTGTACGAAGGAAGGGGAAGAACTGTTAAGTTCAAGTCCCATGGCATACTCCTGATACCACAGCCGGGCGCCAATGGCTTCCAGGGTTTTAAGGGCGGTCTGGCTTCTGGGGTCAGCGGAGAAAACCAGCTGATGATCCCTGAAATCCTCCTTCAACAGTTCCCAAAGCCGGCGGAAATACCCTTTTCTCCGGCAGTCCGGGCGGGTGAAGCCGCGGCACTCCAGAAAATCGTACTGGTAGCCGGCAATGACACTGGCCAGCCGGCCTTCATCATCCCACATCAGATAAAAGAAATCCCCGTCCAGCGGACAGGACAGCCGGAAATGCTCCTGGCTGCGGCAGAGCCGGACCAGCTCCTGCAGGGCTTCCTCCTGGTGTTTGTTCAGCTGTCTGGAAAAAGAGGTGTTCATAACGGGATTCCTTTCCGGCGGAAACGGGGATGCAATATTTTCTGAAAGTCCTGCCGCCGGCTTTATTATAATCCAAAGACAGAGAAAAAGAAAAGAGAAATTGAAAAAGACTGTACTTGCGCACGGAAAGGCAGGGTGCTACAATAGGTGGCGTCATAATCTGAATGAGAACAAAGGAGACAAAGAGAACTATGAAATACGTGCGTCAGATAGGGATTATCTGGGGGATGACCATGGCTGGAGAATTCCTCAATCTTATTCTTCCATTTCCAGTGCCGGCAGGAGTTTACGGACTTTTTCTGCTGCTGGGGGCTCTGCTTGCGGGAGCGGTAAAAATAGAGAGCGTGGAGGCAACGGGAAATTTTCTGATGGATACCATGTCCATGATGTTCATTCCGGCTACGGTAGGATTGATGGAGTATGCCAAGCAGATCGCGGAAATCCTGGTCCCATATACGGTGATCATCGCCTGTTCTACGGTCGCTGTAATGGCGGCTACCGGCTGTCTGGCACAGTCTATGATCGAGCGGCAGGAGAGAAAAGAAGCGGAAAGGCAGGGAAAAAAGAAATGAGAGACATAATCCGTCAGATTTTAGAGCAGTCCCAGTATTTTGGCCTGGTTTTGAGTATCGGGACCTATCTGGCTGCTTCGGTTTTAAGAAAAAAAACAGGGCTTGCCATTTTAAATCCTCTTTTGGTATCTTCAGCCCTGATCATCTGCTGTCTTTTGGGGGTAGGAATGAGCTATGAGGCGTATAATAAGAGTGCCGGCTATTTAAGCTGGCTGCTGACGCCGGCTACAGTCTGTCTGGCAGTTCCACTGTATAAGCAGATCCATCTGCTGAGGGCCTATAAAGCGGCAGTAGCCGCCAGCATCGGCACCGGTGTGCTGGTCAGTGCCGGATGCGTATTTCTGCTGTCCAGGCTACTGGGATTGAACCATACCCATTACGTTACGCTGCTGCCAAAATCCATTACCACCGCTATCGGAATGGGAGTCAGCCAGGAAGCAGGCGGCATTGTAACTTTGACGGTCATGAGCATTGTGCTGACGGGAATTTTTGGAAGCATCATCTGTGAGGCTGTCCTGAAGGCCTTTCACATTTCACATCCGGCGGCAAAAGGGCTTGCCATCGGTACCAGTGCCCATGCGGTGGGAACGGCAAAAGCGCTGGAGATGGGAGAAATTGAGGGAGCCATGAGCAGTCTTTCTATTGCAGTGGCGGGACTGCTGACGGTGATCGTAGCGCCCGCAGCAGCGAAGCTGATGTAAATGCGGACTGCCGGGCAGTGAAAATAAGGAAATAGCAGGAGGCAGAAATGAAAAAAAGATGGGAAATTGAAGAAAAAGATACCTGGAAGCTGGAGGATATTATCCCCGGAGACCAGGCCTGGGAGGAGCTTTATGAGGAGGCAGCCCGGGAGGTCAAGGAATATGGGATGTTTCAGGGAAAGCTGGGGGAATCGGCGGATATACTGCTGCAGGCCCTGGAATTTGAGGACCGTATCTCCTTAAAAATTGAGAAGCTTTACGTATATGGACGGATGAAGTCCGATGAGGATACGGGAAACCAGGAAAATCAGGAGAGATTTGGACGGGCCCAGGCTCTGTATTTTGAGGCGGCAGGCCTTTCCTCCTTTATGGCACCGGAGATTCTGAGCCTGGAGCCATCGGTTCTCCAGACCTATCTGGAGGAAAAAGAGGGGCTTGGGGTATACCGCCGTCTCTTTCAGATACTGGAAAAAAAGCGGGCTCATACCCTGCCGGCCCAGATGGAAGCCCTTTTGGCCCAGTCCTATGATGCCACCCAGGGCGCTGCCCAGATTTTTAATATGTTCAACAATGCGGATGTCCGCTTCCCGTCCATCACCGGAGAAAATGGCCAGGAACTCCCGGTAACCCACGGAACCTACATCTCCCTTTTGGAGAGTAAGGACAGGCGAATCCGTAGAGACGCCTTCCAGGCACTCTACAGCGTTTATGCACAGTACAAAAATACCATCTGTGCTACCTTTTCTGCCAATGTAAAACAGGCTCTGTTTTATGCAAAGGCCCGCGGCTACGCATCCAGCCGTCAGCATTCTCTGACGGAGAACGAGGTGCCGGAGGAGGTCTACGACAATCTGGTGGCAGCAGTCCGAAAGGGGCTTCCTCTTCTTCACCGCTATGTGGGGCTCCGCAAACGGGCACTGGGGCTGGAAGAGCTTCATATGTATGACCTCTATGTATCGATGGCAGCTGATGTGGAGCGCAGATATACCATAGAAGAGGCCAAGGAACTGGTGTCAGAAGGCCTGAAGCCGCTGGGAGAGGAGTATGGAAAACTGCTGCGGCAGGGGTTTGAGGACCGCTGGATTGATGTGTACGAAAATGAGGGAAAGCGCAGCGGAGCTTACTCCTGGGGTGTGTACGGGACCCATCCATATGTGCTGATGAATTTTAACGGGACGTTAAATGATGTATTTACCCTGGCACATGAAATGGGCCATTCCATCCATACCTATTATTCCAACCAGGCCCAGCCCTACGTATACGCCGGCTATAAGATTTTTGTGGCAGAGGTTGCCTCTACCTGCAATGAAGCGCTTCTGATCCGTTATCTTATGGAACGGACCGGGGACCGGAAGGAACTTCTGTACCTGATCAACCATTTCCTGGAAAGCTTCCGGGGAACGCTGTTCCGTCAGACCATGTTTGCAGAGTTTGAACAGCAGGCCCATCAGATGGCCGGGGAGGGCAGGCCTTTAACGGCCCAGAGTCTCTGCCGGCTGTATCACCAGCTGAATGTGGACTACTTCGGTCCGGAGCTGACAGTGGATGAGGAGATCGATTATGAGTGGGAGCGGATCCCGCATTTCTACACTCCCTTTTACGTGTACCAGTATGCCACGGGATTTTCAGCGGCAGTGGCTATCAGCAGCGGGATTTTAAGGGGAGACAGTCAGGTGATCCAGGGATACCGCAGATTTTTGGAAGGCGGCTGTTCCCAGCCTCCGGTGGAGCTGTTAAAGCTCTGCGGCGTGGATCTGTCGGCTCCAGCTCCCATTGAAAAGGCTCTGGAGGTATTCGGGGAGCTTCTGGACCAGTTTGAGAAAGAGGGAGGATTTTAACGAAAATGGCGGCTACAAAAGCAGAGCGGCGGGACGGACTGTTAAATGGGAGTCCCGCAGGGGGATTATTTCTTTTTGCAGTCCCGCTGATTTTGGGAAATCTGTTTCAGCAGTTTTACAATATGACAGACTCCATCATTGTGGGAAATTTTGTGGGGGAGGATGCGCTGGCAGCAGTCGGGGCATCCTACGCCCTGACAAATGTTTTTATTATGATCGCTATTGGCGGAGGAAACGGAGCTTCCGTCCTAACTTCCCAATATCTGGGTGCCAAGCAGTACAGCCAGATGAAGACCTCCATTTCCACCTCCTGCCTGACCTTTCTGGCGCTGAGTATTTTTCTGGGCGGTTTTGGATTTTTCTTCAGCGGTCCTATTCTGCGGGCCCTGGATACGCCGGAAAATATTCTGGGGCAGGCAGAGCTGTATCTGAGCATTTATTTTCTGGGAATGCCATTCCTGTTTATGTACAATGTGCTGGCATCGGTATTTAATGCCATGGGAGATTCCAGAACACCTTTGTTTTTGCTGATCTTTTCTTCCCTGCTGAATGTGGTGCTGGATATCATTTCCGTTACATCCATGGGCATGGGAGTGGACGGAGTGGCCATTGCCACAGTAATGGCGCAGGGGATTTCCGTGTGCATCTCTTTTGGAGTCCTGCTTCACCGTCTGAAAGGGTATGGCCACACAGGGGATGAGGTGCCCTTTAAGCGCTATGACCGCCATATGCTGGCGGTGGGAACGAAGATTGCAGTTCCTACGATTCTGCAGCAGTCCATTGTATCCATCGGCATGCTTTTGGTGCAGTCGGTGGTCAACGGCTTTGGTTCCGGGGCCCTGGCCGGGTATTCTGCGGCCAGCCGGATCGAATCCATCTGCATTGTGCCTATGATCGCCACGGGAAATGCGGTAGCTACCTTCACAGCTCAAAATATCGGAGCGGGACAGAAGGAACGGGTGAAAAAGGGGTATGCTGCCAGCTACGGCCTGATCTTTGGTTTTGCAGTCTTTATTGCAGCCGTCATTGCTCTTTTTAAAGGACCGATTATCTCCAGTTTCCTTCAGGGGGACACTGCCTCCACTGCCTATTCAGTGGGATATGGATATCTTTCCTTTATCGGATGGTTCTTTGCCCTGATTGGCCTGAAGGCGTGTACGGATGCAGTTTTAAGAGGTGCCGGTGATGTGCTGGTGTTTACTGCAGCGAATCTGGTCAATCTGGCTATCCGGGTGTTTGCTGCTTTCCAGTTTGCACCGGTGTGGGGAGTAGCTGCAGTGTGGTACGCGGTCCCCATGGGCTGGGGAGCCAATTACCTGATCTCCTTTATCCGCTATCTCAGCGGAAAATGGATGGACCGCAGGGTGATCGAGGAAAAATAACCGGCGCTAGGCGTCTGGCACAAAGAAAGAGGCATACATCCTGGGGAAGGACGATATGCCTCTTTTCTCTGCGCTCCAGCGTTCTGGCAGTTAATTGATGGAAATATATTTGGGGGCAGCCTCTACCTTGGGTGCTTCTTTTGGGATAGTCAGGCGGAGAAGGCCGTTTGCAAATGCGGCGTGAATGTCTTCCTGGCGCAGGTCCTCGCCGACATAGAAGGTTCTCTTGCAGCCGCCGGTGTAGCGCTCTCTGTGAAGATAGGAGCCTTCAGCCTTCTGACCGCCGGCGTGCTGGGCGGTTACGGTCAGATAGCCATCCTTTAACTCAGCCTGGATCTCTTCTTTACTGTATCCGGGCAGCTCAATTTCCAAAATATAGTTGCCGTCCTTTTCCAGGATGTCCGTCCGCATAATGGGCATCTTCCCGGCTGTCTCCTGCTTCTCGCCGGAGCTGGTGAAAAACGGGTCATTGAAAAAGTCATCTAATAAATTTAATCCGTAATTTCCTCTGGGAATCAGCATCATAAGTAGTTCCTCCTCAATTTCTGTGTTTGAAAGTTTCTAATGGTTATTATACCAGAATTGTTAGCACTGTCAAGTAGTGAGTGCTAACAATTCCGGCAATTTTTGCGCATGATCGAAACTCATCAGGAACAGATGATTTTTCAGAACGATTTTCCTGATACATCATCTTTATCTTTTTTATCCCGCAACTTGTCACCACCCCCTATCTATGCTAGAATGAGTACAGATTTGAAAAAACCAAGGAGGAACCTCATGATTCAACAGTTAATCGAAAAAATAAAAAAGACCAAGGCCCCGATCTGCGTGGGACTGGACCCTATGCTCTCCTACATCCCGGAGCATATCCTGAAAAAGTCTTATGGAGAGTTCGGCGAGACTCTGGAAGGGGCCGCAGACGCCATCTGGCAGTTTAATAAGGAGATTATCGACCATACCTGGGATTTGATCCCTTCAGTGAAGCCTCAGATCGCCATGTATGAGCAGTTCGGCATCGAGGGCATGAAGTCCTACCAGAAGACGGTGGACTACTGCCAGGAAAAGGGACTGCTGGTCATCGGGGATGCCAAGAGAGGAGATATCGGCTCCACATCTGCTGCCTATGCGGCTGGTCATCTGGGCAAGGTGAAGGTGGGAGAGAATACTTTCAGCGGCTTCCACACGGATTTCCTCACCGTCAATCCCTATCTGGGAACCGATGGGGTAAAGCCATTTGTAGATGTATGCAAAGCAGAGGATAAAGGACTCTTCATTCTGGTCAAGACCTCCAATCCCTCCAGCGGCGAGTTCCAGGACCGCCTGATTGACGGACGTCCCCTCTATGAGCTGGTGGCAGAGAAGGTAGTAGAGTGGGGAGCGGACTGCATGGACGGCGAATACAGCAATGTAGGCGCTGTGGTAGGCGCCACCTATCCCCAGATGAGCCAGGTCCTGAGAAAGCTGATGCCCCACACCTATTTCCTGGTGCCCGGCTATGGCGCTCAGGGCGGAACGGCTCAGGATTTAAAGCACTGCTTTAATGAGGACGGACTGGGAGCAGTGGTGAATTCCTCCAGAGGCATCATCGCGGCTTATCGTCAGGAGAAGTATCAGAAGTTCGGACCGGAGCATTTCGCAGAGGCTTCCCGACAGGCGGTCATTGATATGGCAGCAGATATCAACAGTGTGCTGTAAGAGAAAAAACTTTTGGATATCAAGTTGGAAACGGAGATATAGATACCATGGCAAAAGTGAAGGTAAGGGCAGAGATCCTTTCCCAGGAATGTCTCTGCAATGATATATACAGCATGTGGCTGAAGGTCCCGGAGATTGCCTCCCAGTCTGTTCCGGGCCAGTTTGTGGACCTCTACTCAAGGGACGGCTCACGTCTGCTCCCAAGGCCTATCAGCCTGTGCGAGATTAACCAGGAGGAGGGAAGCCTGCGTCTGGTCTACCGGATCGCAGGGGCAGGAACCAGAGAGTTTTCCGGTCTCGGAGCGGGAGACTGTCTGGAGGTTTTAGGCCCTCTGGGAAACGGATTCCCCATGGAGGAGATGGAAGGAAAACATGCCTTTCTTATTGGAGGAGGCATTGGGATTCCGCCTATGCTTCAGCTGGCAAAGGAGCTGTCCGCGAGATATGGGAGAGATAAGGTGACGGCGGTTTTAGGGTACCGGGACAGTCAGATGTTTTTGAAAAAGGAATTTGAGCCCTGGGCCAGTGTGGCGGTGGCTACGGAGGACGGAAGCGCAGGCACAAAGGGAAATGTGCTGGATGCAATCCGTGAACAGGGACTGAAGGCGGAGATCGTCTATGCCTGCGGTCCTGCTCCTATGCTGAGGGCGCTGAAGGCTTATGGGGAGGAGAAAAAAATCCCCTGCTGGATTTCCCTGGAGGAGCGGATGGCCTGCGGCATCGGCGCCTGCCTGGCCTGCGTCTGCCAGTCAAGGGAGGTTGACGGCCATTCCCACGTACACAATAAACGCATCTGCAAAGACGGACCGGTGTTTTTGGCAGATGAGATTGAGCTATAGGGAGGTGGCGTCCGGTGAATCAGAAAATTCAGGATCAGATGAACGGAGAAAAACAGAAAATCAACCTGGAAGTGGAAATTGCCGGGGTAAAGCTGAAAAATCCGGTGATGGAGGCTTCCGGAACCTTTGGCTCCGGCGAGGAGTACAGCGAGTTTGTGGATCTGAATCAGCTTGGAGCCGTTGTGACCAAGGGCGTGGCCAATGTGCCCTGGTCTGGAAATCCTACGCCCAGAATCGCGGAAACCTACGGCGGCATGATCAATGCCATCGGTCTGCAGAATCCGGGAGTAGAGGTGTTTGCCAAGCGGGACATCCCTTTCTTAAAAAAATATGATACAAAGATTGTAGTCAATGTCTGCGGGAAAACTGCAGAGGATTATATCGAGGTTGTGGAACGGCTGAGTGATGAGCCGGTGGATCTGCTGGAGATCAACATTTCCTGCCCAAATGTAAAGGAGGGGGGGATCGCTTTTGGCCAGGACCCCAAGGCAGTAGAGGCTATCACCAGGGCGGTAAAAACTCACGCAAAGCAGCCCATTATCATGAAGCTGAGCCCTAATGTAACGGACATCACGGTGATGGCAAAGGCGGCAGAGGCAGGGGGAGCGGATGCCATTTCCCTGATCAATACCCTTACCGGAATGAAGATCGACATTCACCGCCGTACCTTTGCGGTGGCCAACAGGACAGGGGGACTTTCCGGGCCTGCCATCCGGCCGGTAGCGGTGCGCATGGTCTATCAGGCAGCCCAGGCGGTGAAGCTTCCCATTATCGGAATGGGCGGTATCTGCAATGGGGAGGATGCTTTGGAATTCATTCTGGCCGGCGCTACGGCGGTGGCCGTGGGAACCGCCAACTTCCACAATCCTTATGCTACTGTGGAGACAGTGGAGGGAATCCGCCGGTATATGGAAACGTACGGAGTAAAGGATATCAGAGAGCTGATCGGCGCAGTTCGATAGCAGGAGCAGAGCCGAAAGGAGGAGGCTATCATGAAACTGGATCTGCAGGATTATGTACAGGATATTCTCCAAAAAAAGATTGAAACCTATCACATTGTGGTGCGACAGCACGATGAGGAGATTGGGCGGTTCGACTTTCGCAAGGACAACCGCCGGGATAACATCCATTCCGTCAGCAAGAGTTTTGTCAGCCTGGCAGTTGGGATGGCCCTCCAGGAAGGGATTTTGAAACTGGACGAGAGGCCTGCTGAGATTTTTCGGGACAAGCTGCCGGAAAATCCCAGTGAAAACCTGATGAAGATCACCATTCGGGATATGCTGATGATGGCGGCCGGACACGACTATTTTGTTCTTCAGGGATACAGCGGGGACCCCAGATATCCGGGCCGCGATGAACTGCGGGATCCGGATTGGGTGCGGTACGCTTTAAGCTTTCCGGTGCCTTACGCGCCGGGGACCCATTGGAAATACAGCAATTTTGGCCCCTATCTCTGTTCTGTCATTATCCAGGACCGCACCGGCCAGAGGCTGAGGGATTATCTGATGCCCAGACTGTTTGAACCACTGGATATCATCAATCCCCAGTGGTTTGAATCCACAGCCGGGTACACCTTAGGCTGCGGCGGGCTTCATCTGAATACAGAGGAGATGGCCCGTTTTGGGCAGCTCCTGCTCAATAAGGGGAACTGGAAGGGGCGCCAGCTGGTTTCGCCGGAGTGGATTGAGGCGGCTGCATCCAGACAGATCTCCAATGAGGGCTCAGGAAAGGGACCGGATTCCGAGGCGGGCTATGGATATTATTTCTGGCGCTGTGCCAGGGACGGAGCCTACCGGGGAGACGGATGGGCCGGCCAGTATGTGATCGTGCTTCCGCAGCAGGATGCATGCATTGCCCTGATGTCGCATGATTTTCACAAACAGGAAATCATGGACTGCATCTGGGAGCATGTGGTGCCGCAGCTGAAAGAAAATATGTAGATAAAACCGGGGCGGAATAAGGCCCCAATATACGGAGGTTTGAAAAGATTATGGAACAGTACAAGCAGGAATTCATTGAATTTATGGTGCAGAGCGATGTGCTGAAATTCGGAGAGTTTACTTTAAAGAGCGGGCGCAAGTCTCCCTTCTTCATGAATGCGGGCAGTTATGTGACCGGCACTCAGTTAAGAAAGCTGGGCGAGTATTATGCCAAGGCTATCCACGACAATTTCGGCCTGGATTTTGATGTGCTTTTTGGACCGGCCTACAAGGGAATCCCTCTTTCCGTGGCTACCTCCATTGCCATCAGTGAGCTTTACGGCAAGGATGTGCGCTACTGCTCCAACCGAAAAGAGGCGAAGGATCACGGAGATGCAGGGATCCTTCTGGGAAGCCCCATTAAGGACGGAGACCGGGTGATGATCATTGAGGATGTTACTACTTCCGGAAAATCCATTGAGGAGACCTTCCCCATCATCAAGGCTCAGGGGGATGTGGAGATCAAGGGTTTGATCGTTTCCTTAAACCGTATGGAGCGGGGCAAGGGCGAGAAGAGCGCTCTGGAGGAGATCAAGGAGCTTTACGGCTTCCCCACCGCAGCTATTGTGACCATGAAGGATGTAACCGAGCACCTCTATAACCGGGAGTGTGGCGGAAGGATTGTGATTGACGATACCATCAAGAAGGCTCTGGATGCCTACTATGAGGAGTACGGGGCAAAATAAGCATACAAAAAGGCCTGGCAGCGGCGATCCGCGTCAGGCCTTTTTGCTGAGCAGTCAAAACTCCTCCATCAGCCTCTTCTGCACCAGATCAATAAAACGCAGTCCGGTAACTACGTGAGGATTGGGGATGGTGGTAACCTTTTTTAAATCCGCGGTCATGATCCCGCTTTCTACGGTCTTGACCGTAACCTGACGCAGCAGGCGGCCGAAATCCTGCAGAGGGATATTTCCGTCCAGTTCACCCCGCTTTTCCAGGGCACTTCCCCAGGCAAAGATGATGGCAAGAGGGTTGGTATAGGCTACACCGCCCTCCAGATAGCGGTAATAATGGCGGCGTACGGTGCCGTGGGCGGCCTCGTACTCGTACTGCCCTCCGGGAGAGACCAGAACGGAGGTCATCATAGCGGCAGAACCATAGGCAGTGGCCAGCATATCGCTCATCACATCTCCATCATAGTTCTGGC
>DWYS01000005.1 GCA_019118585.1 Candidatus Enterocloster faecavium
ATGATATAATGCTACCTTGAAGTGTAGCGCCCTCATTGGAAACGGGCGAATCACATATATTTAAGGAGGAACCCATCAATGAGTGTACAGGTGGAGAAACAGGAAAAGAACATGGCGAAGCTGACGGTGGAGGTACCGGCAGAGCAGTTTGTGAACGCGATCAAGAAGGCTTACAACAAGAATAAGAACCGCTTTAACGTTCCCGGATTCCGCAGAGGCAAGGCCCCTCAGATGATGATCGAGAAGATGTACGGCGTAGGCGTATTCTATGAGGATGCTGCCGACGAAGCCATCAACGAGACCTATGCGGACGCCATGAAGGAGAGCGGACTGGACATCGTTTCCAGACCAGAGATTACCATTGAGCAGATTGAGAAGGGCAAGCCCTTCATTTACACTGCTTCCGTTGCAGTGAAGCCGGAAGTTACCCTGGGCCAGTACAAGGGCGTTGAGGTAGAGAAGGCAGATGGTTCCGTAAAGGAAGAGGATGTAGAGGCAGAGCTGAAGCGTGTTCAGAATCAGAATGCCAGACTGATCAACGTTACCGACCGTCCCGTAGCCAAGGATGACCAGGTCGTGATCGACTTTGACGGTTCTGTAGACGGAAAGGCATTTGACGGCGGAAAGGCGGAGGATTATCCTCTGACCATCGGCTCTCACGCTTTCATCGATACCTTTGAGGATCAGCTGATCGGAAAGAACATCGGTGAGGAGTGCGAGGTCAACGTAACCTTCCCGGCTGAGTATCATGCCAAGGAGCTGGCCGGAAAGCCCGCTGTATTTAAGGTAAAAGTCAAAGAGATCAAGGTGAGAGAGCTTCCGGAGCTGAACGATGAGTTCGCCAGCGAGGTTTCTGACTTCGATACCCTTGAGGAGTACAAGAAGGATGTAGAGGCAAAGATTGCCGAGAGAAAGCAGAAAGCAGCTGCTACCGAGAACGAGAACCGCGTTGTGGAGAAGGTAGTTGAGGGAGCTTCCATGGAGATCCCGGACCGCATGATCGACGGACAGGTTGAGAACATGATCCAGGATACCGCCCGCCGGATGCAGAGCCAGGGACTTGACCTGCAGCAGTACTTAAAGTACACCGGCATGACTCTGGACCAGATGAAGGAGCAGGCCCGTCCTCAGGCCATTAAGCGGATTCAGACCAGACTGGTTCTGGAGGCAGTTGCCAAGGCCGAGAATATTCAGATCTCTGACGAGAAGCTGGATGAGGAGATCGGAAAGATGGCTCAGTCCTACCAGATGGAGGCAGACAAGTTAAAGAGCTATATGACCGAGCAGGATAAAGACCAGATGAAAGAGGATTTGGCTGTGCAGGAGGCCGTTGACCTTCTGGTGGATGAGGCCAAGCTGGTTTAAAGTGCAAGCAGGATGAAAACGCAAGGGGATTCTTTTAAGGCCGGCCCGGTCTGAAAGGGATCTCCTTGTTTGCGAAAGCCCCTGAGACGGGGCATTGATTTTTTCGTGACGAGGAGGATTGAAGGATGAGTTTAGTACCCTATGTCATTGAACAGACCAGCCGGGGAGAACGCTCCTATGATATTTATTCCAGATTGCTGAAGGAGCGGATCATCTTCCTGGGGGAAGAGGTAAATGATGTTTCTGCCAGCCTCATTGTGGCCCAGCTTTTGTTTTTGGAGTCTGAGGACCCGGGCAAGGACATTAACCTTTATATCAACAGTCCGGGCGGTTCCGTAACCGCGGGCTTTGCGATTTACGATACGATGAATTATATCAAGTGCGATGTTTCCACCATCTGCATCGGCATGGCGGCCAGCATGGGAGCCTTCCTGCTCTCCGGCGGCGCAAAGGGAAAGCGCTTTGCCCTTCCCAATTCACAGATCATGATTCATCAGCCCTCCGGCGGCGCCCAGGGACAGGCCACGGAAATACAGATCGTGGCGGAGAACATTTTAAAGACAAAACGCAAAATCAATGAGATCTTGGCAGCCAACACCGGAAAGCCCATCGAAGTGATCGAGCGGGACACCGAGCGGGATTACTACATGTCCGCTGCTGAGGCCAAGGAGTATGGTCTCATCGACCACATTTTGACCAATCATTAAGGACAGACTAACCTCTGAATGGAAAGGTAAGGGAAAATATGCCAATTAGGACAGACGATACGATCCGCTGCTCCTTCTGCGGAAGGACCCAGGATCAGGTGCGCAAGATGATCGCAGGAGCAGGGGGCAGCAATGTCTTTATCTGTGACGAGTGCATTGAGCTGTGCTCGGAGATTCTGGAGGAGGAGCTGGAAAAGGATGAGGCGGAAGCCCTTCCTGGTCTCTCTGACATCCGCCTGTTAAAACCGAAGGAAATTAAGGCCTTTCTGGATGATTATGTGATCGGACAGGAAGAGGCGAAAAAAGTACTCTCGGTTGCGGTTTACAACCATTACAAGAGAGTAACCTCCTGTCAGCATATGGATGTGGAGGTCCAGAAGAGCAATATTCTGATGATTGGACCTACGGGTTCCGGAAAAACTTATCTGGCCCAGACACTGGCCAAGATTCTCAATGTACCCTTTGCCATCGCCGATGCCACCGCATTAACGGAGGCAGGATACGTGGGAGAGGATGTGGAGAATATCCTCCTGAAGCTGATTCAGGCGGCGGATTATGATGTGGCCCGGGCGGAGTACGGGATCATCTATATTGACGAGATCGATAAGATTACCAAGAAGTCGGAGAATGTATCCATCACCAGAGATGTTTCCGGCGAAGGCGTTCAGCAGGCCCTGCTGAAGATCCTGGAGGGCACCATTGCCAGCGTTCCGCCCCAGGGAGGCAGAAAGCATCCGCACCAGGAACTGATCCAGATTGATACTACCAATATTCTCTTCATCTGCGGAGGCGCCTTTGACGGCCTGGAGCGGATTGTGGAGAATCGTCTGAATGTTGGCTCCATCGGCTTTAATGCTGAGGTTGCCGACCGGAATAACCTGGATATTGACGAACTGCTGCGCCAGGTGGAACCCAAGGATCTGACCAAGTTCGGACTGATCCCGGAGTTCATCGGCCGTGTGCCGGTGATGGTATCCCTGGAGTCTCTGACAAAGGAAGCGATGGTGCGGATCTTGTCCGAGCCCAAGAATGCTCTGACCAAGCAGTATCAGAAGCTCTTCGAGTTAGATAATGTGAAGCTGGAATTTACGCCGGAAGCCCTGGAGGCTATTGCAGATCGGGCGGTCAGCCGCAAGATCGGCGCCAGAGGCCTGCGCTCCATTCTCGAGTCCGTCATGATGGACCTGATGTATGAGATCCCATCCGATGATACCATCGGGATCTGCACCATCACCAAAGATGTGGTGGAAGGAACAGGAAAGCCGGAGCTGGTTTACCGGGATGTGCCCGCAGGACCCAGAAAGGGTCAGCGTCTGAAGGCAGACGCCAAGAAGGGCGAGATTGCATAAACAAGAGTGAAACGAAGGAAAGGCTGTTGTAAACAGGATGTGAACGCACCCGCTGCAACGGCCTTTCCATGTAGTACAAGAGGTGAAATATATGGCCATAGAAGAACAGATCAAGACAATGCCGGTGGTGGCCTTAAAGGGACTGACGATCCTGCCGGGAATGATGACCCATTTTGATGCGGTGAAGCGTCAGGATATCGCTGCGGTGGAATATGCGCTGGTTGGGGACCAGAAGGTGTTTTTGGTCACTCAGAGAAATCCGGAGCCGGAGGAACCGGAGCTGGAGGATTTGTACCAGGTGGGCACCGTTGCCCTGGTAAAACAGTTGGTTCGTCTTCCCGGAAAGGTGGTCCGGGTGCTGGTGGAAGGCCTGGAGAGGGGAGAGCTTCTGTCTCTGGAAGGCGGAGACCGCTCTCTGCGGGGGCAGGTGGCGCCCATGGAGCCGGGGGAAGAGCCGGATTCCGTTACCCAGGAGGCTATGTGCCGCATCGTTAAGGAGAAACTGGAGGATTACGGCAGAGAAAACCTGAAGTTTGCCAAGGAGATCCTTCCGGGCCTGAGAGCCATTACCGGCCTGCGGGAGCTGCTGGACCAGACGGCCATCCAGATGCCCTGGGATTACACCATCCGCCAGGAAATTCTGGAGAGCGTTCCGCTGGAGCTGCGCTATGAGACGGTGCTGAAAACCATCCTCTCGGAAATTGAGATCTACCGCATCAAGCGGGAATTCCAGGAGAAGGTGAAGGCGGATATTGACCAGAATCAGAAGGAGTATATTCTCAGAGAGCAGATGAAGGTGATCCGCCAGGAGCTGGGAGAGGAGAACACGGTTTCCGAGGCCGAGGAGTATCAGAAAAAGGTAAGCCAGCTGAAGGCCGACCGGGAGACCAAGGACAAGCTGCTGAAGGAGATCGGGCGCTTCAAGATGATGCCGCCGGGCAGCCAGGAGGCCAATGTGCTCAGGACTTACATTGAGACTTTGCTGGAGCTTCCGTGGAAGAAGGTTTCCAAGGACAATGATGATCTGAAGCACGCCCAGGAGGTGCTGGATGCCGACCACTACGGACTGGACCAGGTGAAGGAGCGGATCCTGGAATATCTGGCGGTACGGACCCTGACAAAGAAGGGCACCAGCCCCATCGTATGCCTGGTGGGACCGCCCGGAACAGGCAAGACATCCATCGCCCGGTCAGTGGCCAGGGCTTTGAACAAGAAATATGTGCGCATCAGCCTTGGGGGCATCCGGGATGAGGCGGAGATCCGTGGACACCGGAAGACCTACGTGGGTGCCATGCCGGGACGTATCGTGGAGGGCCTGCGCCAGGCGGGAGTCAGCAATCCCCTGATGCTCCTGGATGAGATTGACAAGGTCAGCAGCGACTACAAGGGGGATACTTCCTCGGCCCTGCTGGAGGTGCTGGACGGAGAGCAGAATGTCAAGTTCCGGGATCACTATGTCGAAACACCCATTGACCTGTCCCAGGTGATGTTCATCGCCACAGCCAACACCACCCAGACCATTCCGGGCCCTCTTCTGGACCGGATGGAGGTGATCGAGGTCAACAGCTATACGGAAAATGAAAAGTTCCATATCGCCAAGGACTATCTGGTTCCCAAGCAGCTGGAGCGCAACGGACTGGACCCCAGGCAGGTCACCTTCTCCGATAAGGCCCTGGTCCGGATGATCCACAACTACACCAGGGAGGCGGGAGTCCGGAACCTGGAGAGGCGAATCGGGGATGTATGCCGAAAGGCGGCCAGAGAATTTCTGGAAAACCGGAAAACGGCTATCCGGGTCACAGACAGTACCCTGGAGAAATACCTGGGCAAAGAGAAGATCACCTTTGAGGATGCCAATGAGCAGGATGAGGTGGGAATCGTCCGGGGACTGGCATGGACCAGCGTAGGAGGAGATACCCTTCAGATCGAGGTCAATGTGATGCCTGGAAAAGGAAACCTTCTGATGACGGGACAGCTGGGAGATGTGATGAAGGAGTCAGCCCAGACGGCGCTGACCTATGTGCGCTCCATTGCACCTGAGTATGAGGTGGCGGACGATTATTTTGAAAAGCACGATCTGCACATCCACATCCCGGAGGGAGCGGTACCCAAGGACGGGCCGTCAGCCGGCATCACCATGGCCACGGCCATGCTGTCTGCGGTAACCGGCCGGCCGGTGCGGTGCAAGGTGGCTATGACCGGTGAGATTACCCTGAGAGGAAGGGTTCTCCCCATCGGCGGACTGAAGGAAAAGATCCTGGCGGCCAAGATGGCCCACATTGAAAAGGTGCTGGTCCCGGAAAAGAACCGGCCGGATATGGCGGAACTGTCAAAGGAGATCACCAGAGGGCTGCAGATTGTCTATGTGCAGCAGATGGAAGATGTACTGAAGGAGGCGCTGGCGTGATCATAAAAAGTGTGAATCTGGAAACCGTATGCGGCGTCACCAGCCGCCTCCCGGAGAACGAACTGCCGGAGTTTGCTTTTGCAGGGAAATCCAATGTAGGAAAATCGTCCCTGATCAATGCCCTGATGAACCGGAAGGCTTACGCCCGTACCTCCTCCCAGCCGGGAAAGACCCAGACCATCAATTTCTACAACATCAACAACGCCTTCTACTATGTGGACCTGCCCGGATACGGCTATGCCAAAGTATCCCTGGAGGCAAAGGAAAAGTGGGGAAAAATGATCGAGCGCTATCTGCGCCGTTCCCAGATGCTGAAGATGGTCTTTCTGCTGGTAGATATCCGCCACGACCCATCCGCAAACGATAAATCCATGTATGACTGGATCGTGTACAACGGATACCATCCGGTGATCATCGCCACCAAGCTGGATAAGATCAACCGCAGCCAGGTGGCCAAACAGACCAAGGCCATCCGCCAGGGGCTGGGAATGGCCCAGGAAGATATCCTGATCCCCTTTTCGGCGGAAACCAAGCAGGGGCGGGAGGAAATCTGGAAGCTGCTGGAGGAACAGTTATAGCGATAAGGGGCGGCGTATACCCCAAGGGCACGTAGTCTTCTTGCCCGTCCTGAATTGTTTCGTGGAAATTCAGACTAATTAAAGGTTTGCGCGTTATAATACTTTCATCTCGATACAGGAGAAATATGACAGATTGGATCTGCCCCGGCGGCTTTGCCGGTGGGGCGAAGAAAAAGGAGAGAGTATAATGAGCGCAATGAATATGGCACTACTCCGGGAAAAAGGATGGAAAATCGGGGCTGCGGCTGCAGCTGCGGCATGTCTGTTCGCGGCCCGTCCCATGACGGCCCAGGCAGCGGGCGGACTGGATCTGTATACAAACTATCCCGGAATGACGGCGAAGGCGGGGGATTCCCTCTCTTTCAGCCTGGAGCTGGATAATGCAGGGGAGGCTTGTGATGCCTCCCTTTCTGTGCAGTCTCTGCCGGAAGGCTGGGAAGGCTATATTTCCGGGGGCGGCGGACAGATCAGCCGTATTCACGTGCCGTCCGGAACGGCGTCCGCCACAGCTACTTTCCAGGTAGAAATCCCCGCAGATGCGCAGGAGGGAAGCTACCAGGTGGTTCTGGCTGCCGATGCGGGCGGCGGGGTATCCGATACGCTGACTCTGGATCTGGCGGTCAGCGAACTTGAGGTGAGTCAAGGAGATTTCTCCTCCGAATATCCGCAGCAGGAGGGAGCGGCAGGCACGGCCTTCAGCTTTAACGCTACTCTGGTCAACAACAGCGGAGAAAGCCGTTCCTACAGCCTTTCCGCTCAGACGCCCTCCGGATGGCAGGCAGCCTTCCGGCCCAGCGGGGAGAGCACTCAGGTAGCCAGCATTGAGCTGGAGCCGGGGGCCAGCCAGGGCCTGACCGTGGCGATCACCCCTCCGGACAATGTGGCAGCGGGAGAGTACACCATTCCCTGCAGCGCGATTTCCGGCAGCGAGACTCTGAATATGGAGCTGTCGGTGACCATCACGGAGAAGTATCAGCTGGATTTGTCCACTCCGGACGGCCTCTTGAGCTTTTCCGCCCAGGCGGGGGCAGATTCCGATGTAACCTTGAGCATCACCAACAACGGAAATGTGGCCATTGAAAATGTAAATCTTACCTCTTCCTCCCCCAGCGGATGGAATGTCAGCTTCGACACGCCCACAGTAGATGTGATCGAGGCAGGGGAGACCGCGCAGGTAACTGCCCATGTGACACCTTCCGATGAGGCTTTGACGGGAGACTATGTAGTCACCATAACGGCCAGTACCAGTGAAACCTCCGACAGCGCAGAGTTCCGGGTATCGGTGAAAACCAGCATGGTCTGGGGCGTTGTGGCAGTGGTGATTCTGGCGGCTATTATCGGCGTGATCGGCTGGATATTCCGCAAGTACGGGAGACGGTAATATGGCAGAAGATGTGATGATCGAAACCAGGGGACTGACAAAAAAATACGGGGACAAAACGGCGGTGGACCATCTGAACCTGACCATCCGCAAAGGAGAGGTGTTTGGACTTCTGGGACCCAACGGAGCAGGAAAGACCACCACCACCCTGATGCTCACCGGACTGACGGAGCCCACAGAGGGGACGGCTCTGATCGACGGAAAGGACTGTCTGCGCCAGCCCATGGAGGTGAAATCCATTGTAGGCTATATGCCGGACAATGTGGGATTTTACGGCGATATGACGGGACGGGAAAACCTGCGGTTTACGGCGGCTTTAAACGGTCTGGAGAGGGAGGAGGCAGAGGAACGGATCGAAGGGCTCCTTTACCGGACCGGCCTTACGGAAGCGGGGGATTTAAAGGTGCGGGCCTATTCCAGAGGCATGCGCCAGCGTCTGGGAGTAGCAGATGTGCTGGTAAAGGACCCCAAGGTCATTATTATGGATGAGCCTACTCTGGGCATTGACCCGGAGGGCATGCGCCAGCTCTTGGAGCTGATCCGGGAAATGTCCAAAAAGGAGGGCCGCACCATCCTGATCTCCTCCCATCAGCTGTACCAGGTGCAGCAGGTGTGCGACCGGGTGGGGCTCTTTGTGGACGGCAGGCTGATGGCCTGCGGCACAGTGGAAGAGCTGGCGGAGCAGACCAGGGAGGGAACCCCGTTTTTAACAGAGATCCAGGTAGAGCCCGGGGACGAAGCCTTTGCCGGTTTTCTGAAGGAACAGGAAGGCGTATACAGCGTGGGCCGGGAGGGAGGACGCTACATCGTCGGTTCAGACCGGGATGTGGGGAATGCTCTGGCCCGGACGGCTCTGGAGCACGGCTATCAGCTAGTCAGCCTGCGCCCCTGCGGCAACGATTTGGATGATATTTATCGCAGATATTTTGAAAAGGCAGGTCATGAAGATGGGAACAGCAGCGGCAGCAAAATTAAAAGATTTATTTCACGGAACCGCTGAAAAAGCGGGAAAGAGGAGAAGAAATACCGGCCTGTGGGCTTTGTATCACAAGGAGATGACGGACCATATCCGCAGCAGGCGTTTTCTGCTGGTGCTGGCTTTGGTGGCGGCAGCCGGTTTTGCCAGCCTATACGGCGCCGTGGGAGCCATCTCCTCTGCTTCTTCCTCCGACTTGGGAGAGTTTGTATTCCTTCAGCTTTTCATCACCAGCGGAAGCTCCATTCCCTCCTTTGTATCCTTTATCGCCCTGCTGGGGCCTTTTGTGGGCCTTGCCCTGGGCTTTGACGCGGTAGGAGGAGAGCGCAACGGAGGAACCTTAAACCGCCTGCTGTCCCAGCCTATTTACCGGGACAGCGTGATCGTCGGAAAGTTTTTGGCAGGAGCCACGGTGATCTTCACCATGCTGGCTGTGATGATTGGAGCGGTCAGTGCACTGGGGATGCTGGCGGCAGGAATCCATCCGGGGGCAGAGGAAGTGGGAAGAATCCTGGTGTTCCTGGTCTTTACCGGAGTTTACATCTGTTTCTGGCTGGGGCTTTCCATCCTGTTTTCCGTCCTGTGCCGCCATTCGGCCACCAGCGCCCTGGCAGTTATTGCCTGCTGGATGTTTTTTACAATTTTTCTGAGCCTGCTGGCAGGGATGATCGCGGCAGCTCTGTATCCCCTGGAGGGAATGGCCGGGATCTTTCATATGGCGGATTATTACAGCACACAGCTGGCCATCAACCGTTTGTCGCCCTATTATCTCTACGGGGAGGCGGTGACCACCATTTTAAATCCCGGCGTGCGCACCACTGGCCTGGTAACCAACGCGCAGCTTGAAGGAGCGGTCGCAGGATACCTGCCCTTTGGGCAGAGCCTGCTCCTAGTGTGGCCTCAGCTGGTGGGAATGGCGGCCCTGACTTTGGCGGTATTTGCCATCGCCTATGTCAAATTCATGAGGCAGGAGGTAAGGGCCAGCTAGATTGGAACGGTTACATGAAATGGAGAGGCAGAACGTATGCGGATTTTAATTGTGGAGGATAACCGGCGTCTGGCGGAATCCCTGAAAGATATACTGAAATCTCTGCGCTATGAGTCGGACATCAGCCTGGACGGTCCGGAAGGCTTTGAACGGCTGATGAGCGGACTTTACGACGGGGTGATCTTGGATGTGATGCTTCCGGGGATGGACGGACTGGAACTTTTAAAAAAGGCCCGGTCCGCTGGAAACGGGACGCCGGTCCTGATGCTCACAGCCAAGAGCGATACGGAAGATAAGGTGGCTGGGCTGGATGCCGGGGCGGACTATTATCTGACGAAGCCTTTTGATAAGGATGAGCTGACGGCCGCCTTAAAAGCGGTGCTGCGAAGAGGCGGGGAACTGATCCCGGATGTGCTCTCCTTTGGAGATATCCGCTTAAACCAGTCTGCCTTCAGCCTGGAGCGGGGCGAGAAACGCATCCGCCTGGGGAAACGGGAGTTTGAGGTCATGCGCCTCCTCATGTATGCAAAAGGGGCGGTGGTCTCCAAGGAGACGATGCTCTTAAAAATATGGGGAGACGACGGGGAAGCGGTGGACAACAATGTGGAGATTTACATTTCCTTTTTGAGAAAGAAGCTCACCTTCCTGAAAGCCTCCGCTTCCATCGTCACAGCCCGCCACCTGGGCTACTATCTGGGGAACCGTTTAGGACAGCAGGAACATATGTCGTCCGGAATAGATTCCTTACCTGAGAAAGGGGGCCGGTCCGAATGAAAGAATTAAAGGGCCTGCGGATTAAATTTGTGGTTTCCAATATGGCAATGGTCAGCCTGGTGATCGGTCTGGCCTTTTTGCTTGTGGGAGGCCTGATGAAATTTAAGGTCGAGCAGAATCAGCAGCGGCTCCTGGGAGAGGCGGCCTCCATGGAAAATTTCCGGGAGGTTCTCTGGCAGGATCAGAGGACCCGGATGCCGTTTTTTATCCTGGTGACGGACGGGGAGGACAATGTCATTCAGGTAGAAGGACAGTATGGAGGACTGGGGCCGGATGAAAAGCTGATGCAGGATTTGGCGGCCAGAAGCCTTTCTGGCTCCCAGGACAGGGGAGAACTGGAGTTTTATCAGCTGTCCTATCTGAGACAGCCCTTTGAGAACGGATACCGCATCGCCTATGTGGACACCAGCATGGGCAATGCTTTTACATCGGATATGTGGAGGACCCTGGGGATCATCGGAGGGGCAGTGTGGCTGGCCCTTCTGGCTGTGAGCTTTTTCCTCTCCAAATGGGCGGTGGACCCGGTGGAACATTCTGTCAGGCGGGAAAAGCAGTTTGTAGCCGATGCCTCCCATGAGCTGAAAACGCCCCTGACCGTGATCATGGCAAATGCCCAGCTCCTGGAGGAGGAGAATCATTCCAAAACAGGAGATGAGGGCCGGTGGCTGGACAACATCCTCCAGGAGGCGGAGGGGATGAAACGGCTGGTGGAGGAGATGCTGACGCTTGCCAGAAATGAGGCTGCCGGATTCGGAAGAGAGAAAAAGGTGTTTTCCCTAAGCGATGTGGTGATTGAAAGCGTGCTGTCCTTTGAGGCGGTGTTCTATCAGGAAGATAAGGAACTGGAAAGCGATGTGGAGGAGGAAATTTGCATCCGGGGAGATTCAGGGCAGTTCGGGCAGGTGATGGGAATCCTGCTGGACAACGCCAAAAAGTATTCTCCCGCCGGCGGGAGGACGAAAGTCCGGCTGGAGCGTCTGGGCAATAAAAAAGCCCGGCTGATGGTAGAAAACGCCGGGGAGGAGATCCCTCAGGATAAGCTGGAAGTGATTTTTGACCGGTTCTATCGTTCGGATGTCTCCAGGGGAGACCAGAAGGGCTACGGTCTGGGGCTTGCCATCGCCAAGAGCATCGTGGAGGGCAGCGGAGGCCGCATCTACGCTCATTCCCAGGAAGGAAAGAATCAGTTCTTTGTGGAAATCCGGACTGTCCCGGATCAGGAGAGAAGAGAGCGCATGGCAAAGGAATAGATTTCCTGGCTTTTCTCCTTCCACTTGCTGCAGACCTGCTCGGCCTGTTCCTTGTCAGGCAGGGACAAATCCAGGCGGATGAGAACGCTTTTTCCCTCCCGCACCTCGCAGTGGGCGATATAATCCTGGCCGGTGGACTTATAGTAATCGGCGCTGGTACCCACCTCGTCCCGCAGGCGAAACTTGTTCTCCTTGATATACTGGTCCATATCCTCGATGATGGCGGAGGAAATGTTCTTGCCGAAAAAGTTCAGGGTCTCCTCCCCCTCGCGGGTGAGCTCATACCGGGTGCTGTTGTGGCTGGGCTCCTTGTGGACCAGACCGGATTCCTCCAGTTCGTTTAAGGCCTGCTGGAGGGTAAAGTAGGTGGTATATTCATGTTCAGTAAAAAAACTGATCAGCTGAGCGTTGGTCAGAGGAAATTTTACCTGCTTGAGCAGATATAAAGTCATCAGCTTGTATAGGGTCATGGGCTCAGTCAACATAGGAAACACACTCCACCTTTAAGGCTTTTCCTTTATCATAGCAACTTTTCGCTTTTAATTCAAGATGAAATGTGCTATCATAGAAACCGATAAACGGTTCCTCTGGATGGAACCGTTCGAAATCCATGCAGGAAACAGCAGAGAAAATTAGGTGGTACTATGAGAGAACGGATCAACCGGCTGGCCAGGGGGATTATCGACAGCGAGGCGCCCCAGGTGGTCATTACGCCAGAGCGGGTGGAAGAACAGGTGCCGGCGTCTGCCAGGACCAGAGGAGAGCTGATGGTTGCCAGCAGCAACAACCTTTATATTAAAGGACTGGTATATTCCAGCAATCCCAGGGTGACGATTTCCAACAATGCCTTCGGCGGTCTGCGCAACCGGATTGTCTTTGAGATTAACAGTCAATACCTCAAACATGGAGAAACGATTAAGGGATCTTTTTATCTGGTCACCAATGGCGGCGAAAAAGAGATTCC
>DWYS01000072.1 GCA_019118585.1 Candidatus Enterocloster faecavium
GCCAGAAATTACATTTTACCCAAAAAGCTGGGAGTGGAGGCAAACTCCAAAAACTTAAATGACCTGAAGCTCCAGAAGGCCAATGACGCCAAGGTGGCGGCCCAGCAGCTGGCGGATGCAAAGGAGCTGGCCGCGAAGCTGGAGGAGGCATCTGTTACCGTATCCATCAAGGCAGGAGAGGGAGGAAGAACGTTTGGCTCTGTCTCCACAAAAGAAATCGGGAAGGCGGTAAGCGATCAGCTGAAGCTGGAGATCGACAAGAAGAAGCTGGTGCTGGAGGAGCCCATCAAATCCCTGGGAACCCATGAGGTTCCGGTGAAACTGCACAAGGATGTGACAGCTACTCTGAGAGTGAAGGTAGTAGAAGCTTAAAAACAGATGAACAATGGGAGAGGAACCTATGGATGAAGCTTTATTGAAACGGGTGCTTCCCCACAGCATCGAGGCGGAGCAGTCGGTAATCGGTTCCATGCTGATGGACCGGGAAGCCGTCATCTCCGCCTCGGAGATTATTACGGGAAGTGATTTTTACCAGCACCAGTATGGGGTGATGTTTGATTCCATGGTGGAGCTGTTTAACGAGGGGAAGCCGGTTGACCTGGTAACCCTTCAGGACCGGCTGAAGGAAAAGGATGTGCCTCCGGAGGTCAGCAGCCTGGATTTTGTGAGGGATATTGTATCCATTGTGCCCACCTCGGCCAATGTCAAGTCCTATGCCAATATAGTCCGGGAAAAGTCGGTGCTGCGCCGGCTGATCCGCACCACGGAAGAGATTGCCAATGCCTGCTACGCCGGGAAGGATTCCCTGGAGGATATTCTGGCGGACACGGAAAAATCCGTATTTAATCTGCTTCAGAGCCGCAGCACTCAGGAATTTGTACCCATCCGCCAGGTGGCCATCAATGTTCTGGAGAAGATTGAGTCAGCCTATAAAAACCAGGGTACGGTAACGGGCGTTCCCACCGGATTTATTGACCTGGACTATAAGCTGTCCGGCTTCCAGCCCTCGGATTTTATTCTGATCGCCGCCCGCCCTTCCATGGGAAAGACGGCCTTTGTGCTGAATGTGGTGGATTACGTTTCGGTCCGCCGGGGGCTTCCCTGCATGGTGTTCAGTCTGGAGATGTCCAAGGAGCAGCTGGTCAACCGTATGCTGTCCATGGAATCCAATGTGGATTCCCAGAAGCTGAGGACCGGTTCCCTGACAGACGGGGACTGGGATGCGGTGGTGGAAGGCGTGGGTGTCATTGGAAATGCAAATCTGGTCATTGACGATACTCCGGGTATTTCCATTTCCGAGCTGCGCTCCAAATGCCGGAAAATGAAGCTGGAGCAGGGGCTGAGCCTGGTAATCATCGACTATCTGCAGCTGATGAGCGGCAGCGGGAGAGGGAACAATGACAGCCGTCAGCAGGAAATTTCCGAGATTTCCCGTTCGCTGAAGGCGTTGGCCAGAGAGCTTCAGGCCCCGGTGGTGGCCCTGTCTCAGCTGTCCCGGGCCTGTGAGACCAGAACGGACCACCGGCCGATGCTGTCGGACCTGCGTGAGTCCGGAGCCATTGAGCAGGATGCGGATGTGGTAATGTTCCTCTACCGGGATGACTATTACAATAAAGATACCGACCATCCCAATGAGGCTGAGGTCATTATTGCCAAGCAGAGAAACGGCCCCATCGGCACGGTGAACCTCATCTGGAAGCCGGAGTTCACAAAGTTTGTGAACGCAGTCCGCCCCCAGGATGCGGAAAAGATGCAGTAAAATCCATTTTTTATCATAATATCCATTCTCAATGCATACATTAGTAGAAAGGCAGGATAAGACTGCCGACATGTGAAGGAGAGAATGGCTATGGATGAAGTACATTATCTGATTTCGGATGCGTCCAAAAAGGTTGATGTGGAGGCCCATGTATTAAGGTACTGGGAGGACGAGCTGGGGCTTGAGATTCCGAGAAATGAGATGGGGCATCGGTATTATACGGATTTACATATCCGCCTGTTTCGCCAGGTAAAGAATCTGAAGGAAAAGGGATATCAGCTGAAGGCGATTAAACACGCTCTGGATGAGGTGTTAAAGAAGGAATCCGGGGATGCCCAGCTGACGGATGAGATTTTAGAGCGGGACATGAACGCGGCCCTTCAGGAATTTAAAGAGGAGGCGGCGGAAGGGGGGACAGGCCTGGCTCAGGTGAAGGGCTCGGTTATGACCTCAGAGGAAAAGATGGAGCAGTTCCAGCAGATTATGAACCTGATCATTGGACGGGCCCTTGAGGTCAACAATGAGAAGCTCAGCCAGGACGTAAGCGCTTTGGTCAGCGAACGGGTAGCCAAGGAACTGGAGTACCTGTCGCGGGTTTCCGATGAGAGGGAGGAAGAGCGCTTCAGGCAGCTGGACGAGACCATTCGTGCTTTTCAGAAGGACGGGCGGGAAGAAGCAGCCGCTGCAAAGATCCCCTTCTTTAAAAGAAAACGGTTCGGACGGGGCGGAAAGAAAATGAGGGAAAAGTAGGCTGCGGGGCCAGAGGCCCCGCGGCATTTTTTTGCTATAGGAAAATTCCCATCGCCAATCAGATGAAAATGTGCTAAAATAGATTTGATTTACGCAAAGAGATACAGAAGGAAAGCAAAGGATACATAAAACGGGATGAACAGATACAAAGTACGAACAGTATATGCAGCTCTGGCAGCGGCCCTGGCTTTTTCAGCGGCAGGCTGCTCCGGCTCCGGTCAGGACTCCGAGGATCAGACGGCATCTCCCAGCAATGCTCTGGTCATCCAAACTGTGCCGGAAACCATTGCTCCCCTGGGCCTGAATGGACAGATCCTGCCGGCGCTGACGGATGTGGATTTGCCGGATACGGAACCGGCTCCGGAATATCTGAGACTGGGAGTCCGCCATGAGATTATCAAGCGGCTCCAGGAACGTCTGATGGAGCTGGGCTTTATGGACAACGATGAGCCCACGGATTATTTCGGAGAGGCCACAGAGTCGGCTGTAAAAAACTTCCAGAGACAGAATGATTTGGAGCAGGACGGGATCGTGGGGGATTCTACCTGGGATGCCATTATGGATCCAAACGCGAAGTATTACGCGGTATCCAAGGGAGAACAGGGAGATGACATTGCCAGGATTCAGCAGCGTCTCTACGAACTGGGATATTTGGCCACAGCAGACCTGGTGACCGGAAACTTTGGAGACTCCACAGAGGCGGCGGTAATCCGCCTTCAGGAGATGAACGGGCTGACTCCCGATGGCACAGTCGGGCGCCAGACTATCAACCTTCTCTACAGTGATGAGATTAAGCCCAATATGCTCTCCTACGGCGAGCACAGTGATGTGGTTCTGGCCTGCCAGGAACGTCTGAAAGAGCTGGGTTACCTGACCACCGATCCGGACGGCGCCTACGGAAATGATACGGTGATTGCAGTTAAGCAGTTCCAGGCCAGAAACGACCAGGTGGTGGACGGCTATCTCGGACCCTCCACCAGGGCCATTCTGATGAGTCCCGATGCCAAGCCCAACGGCATGATGCTGGGCGAGCAGGGCGATGCGGTGGCCAGAGTGCAGCAGCTGTTGAGCGACTACGGCTATCTGAATTCCGGAAACGTGACCGGATACTACGGCGAGATTACCGAACAGGCGGTCCGCAACTTCCAGTCGCGCAACGGCCTGACGGCAGACGGCCAGGTAGGTGTCCAGACCATGGCCAAGCTGACCAGCGACAATGTGCGCAGGCCGGCGGCGGGCGGCAGCAGTTCTGGCGGAAGCAGCTCAGGCAGCAGCCAGGGAAGCAGCGGAAACAGAGGAGGCGGAAGCAGCGGCGGAGGAAGCAGCTCAGGCAGCAGCGGAAGCTACACGCCGCCCAATACCGGACGGGCTTCCGGAAGCGCGGCAGCACTGATCAATGTT
>DWYS01000073.1 GCA_019118585.1 Candidatus Enterocloster faecavium
AAGTCGCTCCCCTTGCGGGAGCGTGGATTGAAATAGGTGCAGTCTGTGGGGCCGGCTCCTGGAGGCGCAAGTCGCTCCCCTTGCGGGAGCGTGGATTGAAATAAGCCATTTTCAAAAAAACAGCGAATGGTCCTGAACGTCGCTCCCCTTGCGGGAGCGTGGATTGAAATCTTTGTACTACCACCTGTCCAGTCCCGATTACATGTCGCTCCCCTTGCGGGAGCGTGGATTGAAATCATCTGCTCCTGAACAGCGTTGTAATACTCCTCTTGTCGCTCCCCTTGCGGGAGCGTGGATTGAAATTGCGGTGCGATTATTGCGTTCCTCATGAGAATCGTTGCTCCCCTTGCGAGAACATGGTTTGACAATTTTTCCTGTATGGTCTTCCGTTACAGTGCGAATCGACACTCCTTTTATGGGAGGTGGAACCTGAATAAATAATCAACTGTTGAAATGTGGAGTTTATTTGAAGAGCTTCGGAAATAGATTCCCTGATATAATGCTTATAGGAGGTGCTAAATTATGGACTACAAGAAGGCTCAGAACTATTGGAAAGAAAAGGAAATGATATCAGTCAAAATGGCTGCCGATGCTTTGCAGGAAAAAATAGAGGAATACATTGGCGCTAATAATACCTGTGCGCTGGCTACTGGTGCAGACGGTTTTATCCGCAACACGCCCATTGAATATTCATACCACGACGGGTTCTTCTGGATATTCTCTGAGGGCGGTGAAAAATTTATCGGCCTGGAGAAAAATTCGAATGTCTGCATTGCGATTTTTGATAAATACAACGGTTTTGGAAGCCTGAAAGGGCTTCAGGTGATGGGAACGGCAAGTATCGTGGAGCCCTTTTCGGAAGAATATAATGCCCATGCAGCGGTAAAGAAAATCCCGCTGGCGGTACTCGGAAAATTGGATCCACCCATGAATCTGATCAAAATCCAGCCAGTCAGTGCGGATTTTCTGGACTCTGATTTGAAGCAGGACGGATTTGATTCGAGACAGCACTTTGATTTTCCAGGACCAGGAGCTCGGAAATAGATGGTGCGGCAAGACAACAACAGGAATAATGAACTGCCTAAAACGGCCGTCCCGTTTGAGACGGCCGTAGGGTATTCAAACTTCCGATTTTCGGTAATAGCACTGTCCGATTTTTTAAAATCCTAATCTACCTCTCAAAAACCAACTCCCCGCCAATCCAGGTCTGTACCACTTGAACCTGGTCAATTTCCTGGGGAGGAACGGCTAAAATATCATCGCTCAGTACAGCGAAATCTGCCCGGTATCTGGGAGACAGCATACCTGTATCCGGAAAGCCGGCGGCCAGAGAAGCCCCTCTGGTATAGAGCCATAAGGCAGTATCGATAGGAATAGCCTGGCCTTTTCCACAGTCTGTTCCATTGGCGGCGATTCTGGTCACTGCTAATTTCAGTCCAGGGAAGGGGTCGGTAGGATCGGCCCAGAAGGTGGCAGGGGCATCAGTGGAAAATCCCAGACAGACTCCTTTGTCCAGCATATGGCGGACAGGATAACATTCTTTGATTCTCTCTTTTCCCAGATTCTTGATATAGCTGGCGCTTTCTGCATAGAGGAAAATAGGCTGCGTTACGAAGGAAATTCCGTGAGCGGCTGCTTTTTTTATGCTGTCTTCGGAAGGCTCGGTTACATGTTCGATCCGCACATAGGGAACGCCGGATCTGGTCCAGGGATGTTCCCTGCAGGCCCGGTCTACCATGCGGGAAATGGCCCGGCCGCCCATGGCATGCATGGAGAGCTGGCAGCGGTTTTGCCGGCAGAAGCGGATGGCGGACTCCAGCAGTTCATCGCTGCAGACGGGAAAACCTGCTTCAGAGTCGGAACCAAGATAAGGCCGGTCCATCCAGGCGGTGCGCCCGGAAACGCTGCCGTCCCCAATCAGCTTGAGGCCGGCCGCAAAAATCTGGCGTCTGCGGTCCAGCTTTTCGGCGGGAATAGAAAAGTCCGGGTCATCGGCAAAATAATCCCACATATAATAGACACCTGTTTTCTGGCGAAAACCTTTTAAAACGGCAGACTCATAGATTGGAAAATTGTCGCCTGGTCCAAGGTTGCCCATATCGCAGATGGAGGTGATCCCCTGGCTGGTCAGCACATCTCCCAATTCCAGCAGATTTTGAACCTGTTCCTCCCTGGAACTGCGGGGAATCAAAGCGGTAATCAGGCTGCGGGCATTTTCGCGGAGAATGCCGGTGGGAATCCCGTTTGAATCCCGGTCGATTTCACCACCCGGGGGGTTAGGGGTATCCGGATGGATTCCGGCCAGTTCCAGGGTAGCGCTGTTGACGCTGCAGATATGGGCGCAGGTGCGCATGATCATAACCGGAGAATCGCTGCATCCCTGATCCAGATCATAGCGGTTAGGGGGGCGCTTTTCGTCCAGCCCCTGTTCATCATAGCCCCAGCCTTCAATCCACTGGCCAGGCTTCTGACAGGCTCTGCGTTCTCGGACGGCCTGAATTAAATCAGCGATAGAATTGATCTGCGGCGGCATCGCGGTGATCTTTTTGCGGTCATCCGCCAGCATGACCGGATGCATATGAACGTCCGCAAAGCCGGGGATCACCCGTTTTCCCTTTAAATCCGTAACCAGTGGAAAAGAGCCGGCAGAGGGCAGATCTTGCTGCGCGCCAATCCATATAATGCGGCCGTCTTCCACGATCATGGCTTCTGCCTGCGGCATGGAACGGTCAGACGTAAAAATTTTTCCGTTTAGGAAAACATGCTGTTTGGATGGATTCATGTGGTATCACCTTCCTTTAGATATATATTCATTTTTCGTGTTGTCTCTGGTTGCGGGATTTGTTCTGGTACATCAGCTGGTCCACCTGCTGAAGAATCTGTTCCACACTGCTGTGGGGAGGGCGGCAATGGAGAACACCGGTGCTGACCTGGTTGAAAGGACATGGGGCTCCTTCGTCCCACTGAGGACATGATTCCAGCTGACGGATGATGGCTTGCGGGATAATGCCATTATATACGGCTGCAAACTCATCGCCTCCAAAGCGGTACACCTTCCCTGTGTTTTGAAAAATTTGACAACAGATATTTGCAAAGTGCTGCAGATATTGATCGCCTACTAAATGTCCGTACTGGTCATTGATCTGTTTGAAACGGTCCAAATCCATAAAGACCAGAGAGCGGCTTTTTCCAGCTGGTTGATTTTAAGTACATCCAGAACCACCCGGCAGAGGATAAAGTAGGATATATATATGGTAGCCAGAAGCAGTAAGATTACAAGGATTTTTAAGATAGAACCCGCTTCCCGGCTAAATGTCAGATGAAGCGTAAACAGAAGGAGAAAGGCCAGCGTGCTGTCCAGGATCAGGTATCGGTACCAGTGAGCCTGGATGTGGTTGACATGCTCCAAAACGAATACATATCGGGGAATCAGTATCCGGGAAAATGGAAAAATGGTGGTGAAAAAGAGGAGATTTTCCACCATCAAAACGTAAAACAGGTTTCCCGGGGATACTGTGCTGACAATCTGGACGGCGAGGGACAATACGCCTAATGTGTAGGTCCAGCCGATGCAGGTAATGATAAACAGAATAGAGGTCTTTTCTTTATACAGCAGACGAAATGGGACTAAGTAAAGAAAGCCGAATATAGCCAGGCGGCCTTCACCCTGACTGATGGAGAAGGCCCGGGCAAAAGTGGTGTAGATGATAAAAAATACGGCAGTAAATCCCAGAAGCCCCATAATTGTCTGAAAAAGTGAATATTTTCTGTGAGAACACAGATCCAGGTTCAGCAGATTGAAAAACAGAACCTCAAACATGGGCATCCATTGTAAGAAAAGAGGCATGATACTCCAAAGCTCCTTGAAAATTACGATCTATGAAACTTATTTTATCATATTTGGCAGACCAGGGAAACCGGCAATTCATTTGCAATGGGTAAAAAATCCCGCTATAATAAAAAATACGGAAAGCGGGGGGTGCATATGAAAAAATACAGAGATTCGCTGAAGCAATACGGCTGCTGTTTCCTGCTGGGGCCATTTTTTATGATCATTGAGGCCTGCGGGGAGTTTATTCTGCCTTTTCTGAATGCAAATATGATTGACAGGGGGGCAGCGGCAGGAGATATTTCCTATATTCTGAAAAATGGTTTGTATATGATGCTGGCAGCTGTGGTGATGCTGGCAGGAGGAGTTTTCGGCGCTTACTTTGCCATCAACGGCTCTTCCAGGCTGGCGGCAGATCTGAGAGAAAAGACCTTCGCAAAAATACAGACCTTCTCCTTTTCAAATATCGATGATTTTTCTACGGGTTCTCTCATTACCCGAATTACCAACGACGTTACCCAAATTCAAAATTTTACTCAAACACTGCTCAGAGGCTGTTTTCGGAGCCCGGTTATGCTGATTGGGGCGGTGGGGATGTCCTTTGCCCTAAGTCCTGAGCTGGCGGCGGTAATCTGTGTGGTGATCCCCTTTCTGGCCCTGGCCATTATCTGGATGATCCGGACCGCCTCACCTCGATATACCCAGATGCAGGCCAGTCTGGACGGCCTGAACAACCGGATCAACGAGACCATTACCAATGAGCGTGTCATCAAATCCTTTGTGCGGGAGGAGTATGAGAAAGAAAAATTTTCCCATATCAATGAGCAGCTGATGGAAAAGAGCATTGCAGCTTTAAAGATGATGATTCTGCTGCAGCCCATTTCAGCGCTGGCAGTGAACGTGACAACCCTGGCAGTGGTGTGGATTGCCGGCCGCCGCATTATGGTGGGCAGCATGGAAATCGGTACACTGACGGCCTTTATCACGTATCTGTCCCAGATCTTGACCGCTCTGAATTTCCTGGCCAATATTGTCCTCCAGGGAACCAGGGCTGCGGCTTCGGACCGGAGAATCATGGAGATCCTGGAGGCGGAGGTGGATCTGACCGATTCCCAGGGCAAGAAGAAAGAACAGGAGGTGGAGCGGGGAGAAATCGAGTTTTGCCATGTTTCCATGCGGTATTTTAAAAAGAACCGGGAAAATGTGCTGGAGGATGTAAATCTCCACATCCTTCCGGGGCAGTTTGTGGGGATTGTGGGCTCCACGGGAAGCGGAAAAAGCACCCTGGTATCCCTGATTTTAAGGCTCTACGATGTGGACCGGGGAGCGGTGCTGGTGGACGGCACAGATGTCCGGGATTACTCCCTGAAACGGCTGAGGGACAAAGCGGCGGTTGTGCTCCAGAAAAATACCCTGTTTTCCGGGACCATTGCGGAGAATCTGCAGTGGGGAAATGAGAAGGCGGGAAGGGAGGAGATGGACTGGGCCTGCCGGATTTCCTGTGCCGATGAATTTATCCGCTCTTTTCCGGATGGATATGAGACGGAACTGGAGCAGGGAGGCGCTAATCTTTCAGGCGGGCAGAGGCAGAGGCTTTGTATTGCCCGGGCCTTGATGAAACACCCCAGGATTCTGATCCTGGATGATTCTACCAGCGCGGTGGATACGGCCACCGATGCAAAAATACGAAAATCCCTGGAGCGTGAGTTGCCGGGAGTAACGAAACTGATCATTGCCCAGAGGATCAGCTCTGTCATGGAGGCAGACCAGATTATTGTTCTGGAAAACGGGCGGATTGCGGATACCGGTACCCATCAGGAACTGATGAAACGGTGCGCACCTTACCGAGAAATTTATTTTTCCCAGAAGGAGGAGTAGGATGGAGCAGGAACAGGCCAGACGCCTTCAGAAGAAATACGAGAGACTTTATTCGGGACAGCAGAAAAAAGAGATGGATGTAAGCCGAAACAGCGGCAGAAACCGTGCCATGAGCGCCCAGGGGAAACCCAAGAACATGAAAGGGACCCTGGCCCGGCTGCTGCGGTATCTGGGCAGAGAGAGGGGACTTATCGTTCTGGCAGGGGTGATTACGGTAGTTTACGCTGTCTCTACCCTGGTCTCCTCCTATATGCTGCGTCCCATTATCAACCGCTTTTTGGAAGAGGGGACGGCAGGGGAAGGTTGGGATGAGCGGCTGACGGGACTGGCGTTTTCATTGGGTATTCTGGCGCTGGTGTATCTGACGTCCGTCTTGTCCCAGTGGCTTCAGCAGTGGATTATGCTGAAGGTCTCCCAGCGCTCTCTGGCCCGCTTGCGCCGGGAATTGTTCGGTCATCTCCAGACCCTGCCGGTTTCCTATTTTGACCGTCATGGAACAGGAGATCTTATGAGCCGCTTTTCCAACGATGTGGATGCAGTGGGGGAGATGCTCAATACTACGCTGATCCAGATGATTTCCGGCGGCGTGACCATTGGGGGAACGGTGGTGCTGATGCTCTACACCAATGTGATCTTGGGTATGATCACCATTCTATTTACCCCTGTGCTGGCCTTCATCAGTCGTCAGATTATGAAAAGCGGAAGTAAGGCCTATGGGGAGCAGCAGAGAAGGCTTGGGGCCTTAAACGGCTTTGCGCAGGAGACCATTACCGGACAGAAGGTGGTGAAGCTGTTCAACCACGAGGAGACTGCTATGGAGGAATTTTCTTACTTAAACCGCAGGCTGATGCGTGCCCAGATCCAGGCGCAGTTCCGTTCCAGCATCATGGGACCGGTTACCCACCAGCTGTGCAATTTGAGCTATGCGGTTACGGCAGGCCTGGGCGCGGTGCTGGTGGTGACCAGGGGATTTGATATTGGCGGACTGACCGTTTCAGTCAATTACACCCGGAATTTCAACCGTCCCATTAACGAGATCTCCATGCAGATGAACAATGTATTTTCCGCTCTGGCCGGAGCAGAGCGGGTGTTTCAGGTGCTGGACGAAAAGCCGGAGGAAGAGGAGCAGGATGCGGTATGCCCGGAGCGGATTTCCGGTTATATTTCCCTGGAACATGTGAATTTTGGATATGAGCCGGGCCGGATGATTCTTCACGATATTTCCCTGGAGGCTGAACCAGGACAGAAAATTGCGTTTGTGGGCTCCACGGGAGCAGGAAAGACAACGGTGACCAACCTGCTTTCCAGGTTCTATGAAATCAGCGAGGGAAGCATCAAAATTGACGGGATTCCCATTGGAAAGATCAGGAGGGATGTGCTGCGCGGCAGCATTGCCATGGTACTTCAGGATACACACCTGTTTACCGGGACAGTGCGTGAAAATATCCGGTACGGAAGACTGGATGCTGCCGATGAGGAGGTGGAGGAGGCGGCCCGCATCGCTTCAGCCCATTCTTTTATTGTCCATCTGGAAAAGGGGTATGACACGGTCCTGGAACAGGATGGGGCCAATCTTTCCCAGGGGCAGAGGCAGCTGCTCAATATTTCCAGAGCGGCTCTTTCGAAAGCGCCTATATTGATCCTGGACGAGGCTACCAGCTCCGTGGATACCAGGACGGAGCGCCATATTGAGGCAGGAATGGATGCCATTATGAAAAACAGGACCACCTTTGTGATCGCACATCGCCTTTCCACTGTGAGGGGGGCGGATCAGATCCTGGTGCTGGAAGGAGGCCGGATCATACAGCGGGGGACCCATGAAGAGCTTTTGAGACAGCCGGGAAGATACGCGGATTTGTATCATGAGATCGTGCAGCTGGATTAGTGGAAATCCTGTCATTGTTCCCCTCCCCTTGACAAAACTGGAAAAATTAAATATACTACAAGCGTTGTAACAATTATGTAATATATTTAACAATTTGTAACAGTTTGACCGGGCGTGTCTGAAGGCAAAACGGTGAACTGGAAAGGGGAACAGGGTGAAGAAAAATTACAGATATACGTGTGCTGTCTTTTTGGGACTGCTGCTTTTGTGGGGCAGTCCGATGCGGTCGCTTGCCTTGGAATACGGAACAGAAATCAAAACTACCACTTCCTATGTGGTCCGGATACTGGCGCCCAGGGCGGCCATTCATCAGGAGGCATCGGAGAATTCAGCAGTAGAATTCTATGGGAAAAGGGGACAGGTCTATGAAGCAGAGGGGAGAGCGAGGAATGGATGGATTCAGCTGACGTCAGGAGGATATCTCAGACTGGCCGGCAATGCCTCCCTGGTAGAGCAGAGTCATGAGAAAGTGGATCTGTCGGTGAAAAAGCGCAGGGAGACCGTAGAATATGCGCTTCAGTTTGTAGGCGGACGGTATGTTTACGGGGGAACAGATCCCAATGTAGGGGTGGACTGCTCCGGCTTTACCCGCTATGTTATGTCCAACGCAGCTTCGGTACAGCTGCCTCATTCCTCCAGAGGCCAAGCTTCATATGGCAGGGAGGTCAGCGAGGAAGAGATGAAGCCGGGAGACTTGATTTTCTACGGGAGCGGAAAGAGGATCAACCATGTGGCTATGTATATTGGGGAAGGGCAGGTAGTCCATGCTTCCACAGAAAAAACAGGGATTAAAACCTCTCCCTGGAATTACAGAGAGCCGGTTAAAATAGTCAGTCTGCTGTAAGCGGAATAGGGGCGCAGAGGTTTCAAAGAGAAAATATGACAAAAGATGAAGAAAATCTGAAAAA
>DWYS01000074.1 GCA_019118585.1 Candidatus Enterocloster faecavium
CTGTATGCCCTGTTTTGCCATGAGTTCAAGCCCAACTGTAATAAGTGCTGTTCTGATACGCTCCTTATCTTTCTCAGAATAAGCTACCCGTGGCATTACATCACCTCGCGCAAAATAAAAACAAAATATAATTTTCGTTTTTATTTTAATACATTTAATAGAAAAATGCAAGAGAAGTATACTATTAAAATGAGGTGATTTCCTTTTGACGTCGCCCCCACCGGACCGACGGGGCCTAGCGGGCCCACTGGACCGACCGGCGCAACTGGCGTAACCGGGCCTACCGGACCGACCGGCGCGACTGGCGTAACCGGGCCTACTGGCGTTACCGGACCCACTGGGCCTACCGGCGCTACCGGCGTGACGGGCGTCACCGGAGCTACCGGTGTCACTGGCATTACCGGGGCTACGGGACCCACCGGCGTTACCGGGCCTACCGGACCTACCGGTGTCACTGGCATTACTGGGCCCACCGGGCCTACTGGCGTTACCGGACCCACTGGACCTACTGGCGCTACTGGTGTTACCGGACCTACCGGCTCTGCTGCCGCAGCGGAGATGCTGTCCGCTTACTCCACTCCTGCTTCTCCCGCTTCCAACAACACGCCGCTGATATTTGACCAAAACGGTCCTTCCATCGGGTCCGCCATCACCCACGGAGCAGGAAGCTCTGACTTTGCCGTTTCTGAGCCTGGCATTTATACAGCGGCTTTTCACGGCAATGCCGCTCCGGCATCCGGCGTCAACTTCCCTCTTGCGATCAGCCTGTCCCTTCAGCTAAACGGAACCGACGTTCCCGGAGCCTTAACCCAGCACTCTTTCCACACGTCCAGTGATACTGCCACCCTGTCATTCTCCTTCCCGGTACAGGTGACCACCGCTCCATCGACCATAAGTATAATGGCCCAGGGAGGAAACTTTATCTACAGTGCTGTATCATTGACGCTGACGAAAATCGGATAACTTCTTCCGGCCCCGGCAAATCTTTTGGATTTTCCGGGGCCGGCTATCATGACCGGAGACTTTCTTCCTCCCGTAAATACAAAAAGCAGCCTCATTTCTCGGCTGCCTTGATCGTAAATGTTTTCACCTCAGCTCCCCATATACTCCCGGTACATCGTAAAAAAATTGTCCGTCCGGCAGTCCTCTCCGCCCTCAAAGGAAACCGATTCCCACAGACCTTCCGGATACACCACCTGATGCTCCGCTGCAAAGGGCTCGTAGAGGAAACGGAAAACCTGATCTTTCTTCTCCTCTTCCATCTGTTCCTTTCGGGCTGCTGTGGCCTCCTGGTCATAGGCATTGACACATTTTAAAATATAGTAAACATCGTCCTGCTCCACAATTCCGCTGATCTGATCCTGTTCCAGAGCAAAGGCCACCTCCTCCAGCTTATCCGGCTCCTCCGTCCTTCCCATGGAAACCGTTCCCCCGCTTTTTTCCGAATACTGGCGGAGCACCGCATCAAAATCCGCCCCATCAGCGGACAAAGCCTCCAGGGCTTCTTCAGCTTTGTTTTCATCCAGAAGTACAATTTCCTGAACCTGGATCACTTTTGCCTGCGCATCACTGATTTCCAAATCCTCCTGGGAGGTCATCTCCTCCACCATTCGGTTTGCACGGTGATACGCACTGTATAACTCGTAGATTTCCTGCTGACTGACTTCCAGAAATTCCCGGTCTCCTCCTGTCAGCTGGGCAAAGTACTCCCTGGAAAGCCGGCCAATGGTATCTGTCTCCTGCGCAGTGAGTTCCACCTGCTCTTCCTCCGCCATAGCACACACCAAAGTCATTTCCGTAAAAAACGACTGAATCTGATCCATCAGCTGAGCTTCAAAATCCATATCACCCGTTCCGGAAGCAGCGCTCCAGATTTGTTCCGTATACACATTCTGATAGCGGTTTCGCTCAGTGGCAGCAACTGTCATCAGCTGGCCTCTGCTCCAGGATGCCTCTATCGCCTCCTGAGATGTCTCTCCGCCGATTCTTCTCCCGCAGCCAGAAAAAAGGAGGGCGGCAGAAGCCAGCAAAAGCATCTGCACTGTCCTCAGCCGAAAAATGGCCCTTCCTCCTTTTTCTTCCTTTCGCCAGTGATTGTTCAATCTTTCAAACTCCCTTCAGATCAGCTGACGCAGCACCTTCAGCACGCCGTCCTTCACATTTTCATCAGCCTGGAAACGGGCGGCTCTGCGCACTTCTTCCCTGGCGTTGGCTACTGCAAAGCTGTAATAGGCCCGATCCAGCATCTCCAGATCATTTAACTGGTCTCCGAATGCCACCGTTTCCTCCGGCAGAATTCCCAGGCTCTCCTGAAGGCACTTCACCGCCTGCCCCTTATTGACGGACGTATCCATACAATCCATCCACATATCTCCCGCAATGGTAATCTTCAGACGGTCCTTAAACTGCTCAAAAAGCGCTTTTCCCGCTTCCTCTATTCCATGCTCCTTGTAAAAGGACAGCTTCAGGCAGGGGTCTTTGAGATCCAGCAGATCTTTCACCCTGGTCACCCGAAATCCGTACCCTTCCGTCAGCCACTGATACAGATGGTCATTGCCCTCCTCTATGTAGTCTCCATTCTCTCCCGCGTAGGTCATGGCAAGTTCCGGATACCGGCGCCCTGCCTGAATCAGCTCTCTTAACAGGCTCTGGTCGATGGAGGTCACATAGAGGGATCTGCCGCAGCAGCCCAGATAAGCCCCATTGTTCGATATATAGAAAATTTTCTCTTTAACCGGCTCGAAGGCCTTCTCGATGCTGGCCCAGGGACGCCCGCTGGCAATCGCCACCTGGATCCCCTTCTCCCTCAGCTTTAAGATCACGTCAAACAGCTGAGGATTTACCACAGAAGTGCCGTCCGGCACCAGTGTTCCGTCTACATCGGATACTACCAATTTGATCATCGTTCCCTGTTCTCCTTTGTCAATTGATGTCCGCTTCCTTCTCTTCCTCATACGGAAGCACCAGATTGTTCATCTCATGGTACAGTCTCCCCAGCGGCAGACCTACCACATTTGCATAATCTCCCCGGATTCCCTTGATCCATGCTGCAAAGGCTCCCTGGATTCCGTAGGCACCTGCCTTATCCATCGGCTCGCCGGTAGCAATATAGCCCCAGATCTCCTCCTCTGTCATCGGATAAACCTGCACATGAGTTTCCTCATAAAAGGAGGAACCATGGAATTTCCCCTCTCCAAGGCATAAAATCAGAGCTGTCCCTGTATAAACCTGATGGGTTCTGCCGGCAAGAGAGGAAAGCATCTGAAAGGCCTCCTCCTCGTCCGCCGGCTTGCCCATGATCCTCCCATCCAGGGCCACCACCGTATCGGCCCCGATCACCAGTGTGCCTTCCGGGCAGGAGGAGGCAATGTCCTCCGCCTTCACCCTTGCAAGTTCCATCACCAGCTCTCCCGGTTTTTCCGCACTGGCTGACTCTTCCTGATGACTGGGACAGATCAGAGGCTCTATGCCGATCTGCTCCAACAGTTCCTTTCTCCTGGGTGAGGCGGAGGCCAGAACGATCTTCCATCCCTTCCAATTTTCCGTCATTGAATGCATTTCCTTTCGTAAATAACACGAACAGGGGCGCCGGACAGCCTTTCATCTGTCTGTCTTCGCCCCCGTTCTCTTCCTGTTTAATAAAATCCGCTGATCCCCACTGCAAGCAGAACCCCCAAAAGAGCTCCTGCCACTACCTGAAGAGGCGTATGTCCCACATATTCCTTCAGTCTCTCCTGAAGAACCTCAGCGCTGAGCTTCAGGGGATTTTCCATCAGAATGGAATTCAGCAGCTTTGCCTGCTTGCCTGTCTCCCTTCGCACGCCGATGGCATCGTACATCACGATCATGGAGAGTACAAAGCTGATGGCAAACTCAAAGGAGCCTGCCCCGTATTTAATCACGGCAGCGGTGGTAAGGCCGCAGACCGTAGCGGAATGAGAACTTGGCATACCTCCGGAGCCCACCAGGCGTTCTTTATTAAAGCTTTTGTTCAGTGCAAAATCGATGAGTGTTTTAAGGCCCTGAGCCACGATCCAGCCCAAAACAGCGCTGACTAACAGCTGGTTGCCCAACAGTTCATCCCACATGTTCATTCAAATTCTCCTAGCTTCTTGTATTTGTACCGCTGTGTGCGGGAATCAACCGGTAAAATGCCCGCCTCAGTCCCATCTGTTCCCAGGTTTCCTCCAGACTGCACAGCTTATCTGCCGCTGTCAGCGCAAAACCGGCAGCCGTTGCCGGCGGAATCGGCGTCAGGGGCCACATATGGCGGAGGATCGCATTCTCTTCCTCCCCTGTCAGCTGAAAATATTTCCTGGCGTTCTCTAACGCCGTCCTCGGATGAGTAAACCCATGAAACCGATGTCCCGTCTCCTTCGCGTGGGTGTGCCAGTCGTATAAAAATAAGTCATGGAGAAGTCCTGCTCTGGCAGCGCTTCTCCAGTTTCCTCCCATACGCCTGCACAGCCGGTAGCTCATATAGGACACCCGCATACAGTGCTCTTTACAGGTAGTATTCCCATGCTGTATATACTCATCCATGGACTGAAACACAGGATGGTCCAGAATATCCCGGACACAGTCCAAATACTCCTGATCCTTCATCTCCATTTTTCTGCCTCCTACCTGCATTTGGGCATCCGGAAATTTCCGGACGCCCAAATCAGTCTGCCTCGGTTAATATCCAATCAGCCAGTCATAAAGCTCCTGATACTTCCCTGCGGAAGCTCCCCAGGAGAAATCCTTGGCCATGCCGCGGTCAATAATCTTGTTCCACTCTCTCCGTTTATTGTAATAGACATGTTTTGCATACCGCAGACTGCCCAGCATCTCGTGGGCATTGTAATTTGCAAAGGAAAATCCCGTGCCCTTGCTCTCATACTCGTTGTAGGGCTCCACCGTATCCTTCAGCCCGCCGGTCTCCCGCACGATCGGCACTGTGCCGTACCTCAAAGCCATCAGCTGGCTTAAACCGCAGGGCTCAAAGAGGGAAGGCATCAGGAAGGCATCGCAGCCCGCATAAATCTTGTGGGACATGGGCTCCGAATAATAGATCTGGGCGGAAACCCTGTCGTGATACTTCCAGTCGTAATGGCGGAACATGTTCTCATAGCGCTCATCGCCGGTTCCCAGGACTACCAGCTGCATATCATCGCTGCACATCTCATCCATCACGCACTGGATCAAATCCAGTCCCTTCTGGTCTGTCAGTCTGGAGACAATGCCTACCATGAACTTCTTTTCATCCACCGGCAGTCCCAGCTGCTGCTGAAGAGCTTTCTTGTTCTTTACCTTCTCCTTGCGGAAGGTCTTCGCATTGTAATGCTGCTCAATATATGGGTCCGTTTCCGGATTAAATTCCTCGTAATCGATGCCGTTGACGATTCCCCGCAGGCTTCCGGCTCTGGCCCGCATTAAGCCGTCCAGTCCCTCGCCGTAGAACGGCATCTTGATCTCCTCTGCATAGGTATTGCTCACCGTGGTAATGGCATCTGCGTAGACAATGCCGCCCTTTAACAGGTTGCCGTCCTTGTAGGCCTCCAGCTTATCCGGCGTAAAGTAATAGTCGGACAGACCGGTGAAGCGCTGAATGGTCTTTACATCCCAGACACCCTGGAACTTCAGATTGTGAATGGTGATGACCGATTTCATGTTGCAGAAAAACTCGCCGCCCCGGAACCGGTCCTTTAACAGCACCGGCACCAGGCCGGTCTGCCAGTCATGACAATGTACCACATCCGGCTGGAATCCGATCACCGGAAGGGCGGACAGCCCGGCCCAGCAGAAGAAACAGAATTTCTCCAGATCCCAATACCAGTCGCCATAGGGCTTTTCCCCGTGGAAATAGCCTTCATTGTCAATAAAGTAGAATGTAACTCCCTGATATACATACTGAAGGATCCCCACATAGCGGCTCTGTCCCAGATAATCCATGTAAAAATGATTTACATACTGCATCTGGCTGCGCCACTCGTCCTTAATGCAGAGATACTTGGGAATCATTACCCGGACATCGAAATATTCCTTATCAAAGTATTTGGGCAGAGAGCCCACAACGTCTGCCAATCCCCCCGTTTTAATAAAAGGCACCGCCTCTGAAGCCATAAATAATATTTTCTTCATCCGAACCTCCCTCTCCTGTCTCGCAGGCAGTAAATGCTCATCACTCTATAGTATACATTATTTTGGAGGAATTAGGAAGTTCTTTTTTATATCTTTTTGTATTCCAGCAGGATTTGGTCCGCGATCAGGGCAATGAATTCCGAGTTGGTCGGCTTGCCCTTTCCCGTGCTGACCGTATAGCCGAATACCTGGTCGATGGTTTCCAGCTTTCCCCGTCCCCAGGCTACCTCAATCGCGTGGCGGATCGCCCGCTCCACACGGCTGGCCGTGGTCTGATGATGCTTGGCAATCGTGGGATAGAGAATTTTGGTCACGGAAGTCATCATCTCCTGGTCCTTTACCGTCATGGATATGGCGTCTCTCAGATACTGATATCCTTTGATATGGGCCGGGATTCCCAGCTCGTGGAGCATTTTCGTAATATCCGTTTCCAGATGCTCCTCCATGTAAGCCGCCCGGTCCTTCTTCTGTTCCTTTTTTGCGTTCTCCGGCGCAAAGGCTTTTCCCGCGCTGCCGGTTCCCGCCTTTCTTTCTCCTTCCTGTTTTCCAACGGTGCGGATCCGGTTTACCAGCGTTTCCCGGTCAAAGGGCTTCATCAGATAGTAATTTGCCCCGGCTCGGAAGGCCTCCTCCGCCATCTGCTCCCCGGCCACAGCGCTCAGGATAATGAAGGCGGGAATCTTTTTCAGTGAATCGCTCTGCTTAATCCGCTCCACCACGGAGATGCCGTCGATCTTAGGCATGATCAGATCCAGCAGAACTACATCCGGATTCTTGTTTGTAATCATGTGAAGGGCGTCCTCGCCGTTTTCCGCTCTGCCAATGACGGACATATCTTTCTCCTGTCCTAAAATACCCTCCAGCGTGTTCAAAACCATGGGATTGTCGTCCACAATCGCAATACTCAATTCTTTCATAATCATTTTACCTCCCTGAATGTGTAAAGTATGCTGTCTTGGATGTGCTTTATGAGTAGGTTCATTGCCAACGGGTACATTATACTCACCCATTTTTTACCTTGGCAACTGGTTATGACCGCAAGATTAGACACGGGAGGGGAAAGAAAATGTCGCAAACCGCAGTTTCTCAACTGTGTTCGCGGCATTTTTCTGCCAGAATATCCAAAATTATTTTTTGTTTTTCGCAATCACCTTCCGGAACTGGATGTAAAATTCCTTATCTTTCTCCATATTCATCCTTCCTCTCCAGGGCTTTTCATCCTGGCTTTTTTCAAGATATCCCTTTCCCAGAAGCGCTTCCACCGCCTGGGAGACATTCCCCTTCTGCAGCATACGCAGCCTGACAATATCTCCTGCCGTATCTTTTCCCGGATGGTTGCTCAAAAAAGCCAGAATATCTGTCTCGATCTGCGTCAGTCCATATTGGCTGCAAACCTGGCTGATATGCACCGCATAAAGCTTTTTCATCCACCTGGAACCGGATAAAAAGTCCGCCCCTCTCATCATCTTCCTCCTTTGCTCTTATTAGTTCTTTTTAGAACTATTATGGCGCGTATTTTTTTAAATGCACGAGCTTCTCCTCAATCTTGACACTGCGTTTTATAAATGATACTCTTATTCATATGAACTGCGATTTTTATTAAGGGCATAACAGGAGGACATTTTATGAGCAACAAAGGAAATTTGGCAGGCCTGGGCATCATGGCTGCAGCCGCCGTAGTAGTAGTGGCTGGTTCTCAGCCGCTTTACAATGCCATCCAGGAAAAGAAACTCCAGGATGCGGCCGGCGGAGAGGAAATACGGACCCTTACAGGCCAGGCGGAGGGCTATGGAGGGCCTATTTCCGTTACTGTCACTGCGGCGGGAGACCGGATCATCGATTTGGAAATCACGGGTGATGAGGAGACTCCGGATATCGGCGGGGCTGCTATCTCCTCTTTAAAAACCAGTATTCTGGAAAATCAGTCGATCGAGGGAGTGGATGCCATTTCCGGCGCTACCTGGACTTCCAACGGCGTATTGGACGCCATCCGCATCGCTATGGGAGAAACGCTGGAGGATGATACGGCAATGGCAGCTCAGGAGGAAATCCAGGCCTCTGAGATCACCCACGGTCTGGGCTTTTACTCCAATGGCCGCCTGGGCCCCGGTTCCGATGACCAGGGAACCGGCGTTTACAGTTTTAATGAGGTAGTAGCCTATGTACTCTTTGACAACGAAGGGACTATTCTGGATCTAGAGGTGGATCAGCTGGAAGTGGCCACCCCCAATTACGATGGTGAATCCATGCCCGGCCTTACCGGTTTTCCGGGTCAGAGCTACAATGCTGATACAGACCACGACGGAGTGGTGGATACCGTTTTGAAACAGACGGATGATACCTTCCTTGCCGATGTGGATTCCTGGCAGACCAAGCGGGAGCGGGGTTCTTCCTACAAGCTGAACTCCGGCACCTGGACCGATGAGATGGACATTTTTGAAGAATATTTCAAGGGCATGACCGTAGAGCAGCTTCAGGAATGGTACGACACCTACTGCTCCGATGTAAACGGAAGGCCTCTTTTCGGCACCTCTGAGAATGAAGAAGACATTGCCAAATATGAGGCCTTTACCGATGAGGAGAAAGCCGGACTGGACGCCATCTCCGGCGCTACCATGTCCTTAAATGATGCCCACGGAAATATTCTGGGAGCGATCCTCAAGGCTTATGACAACCGCCGGCCCGTTGAAGCACAGGAAATTTCCAAGATCGGCCTTGGAATTACCAACACCGGGCGCCTTGGCCCGGGTTCTGATGACCAGGGTGTCGGTGTTTACAGCTTCAATACCCAGGCTTCCGGCGTATGCTATGATACAGAAGGAAAAATCGCTGCTGTCTTCACCGATGTAATGGAAGTCGCTACCCCCAACTATGACGGTGAATCCATGCCCGGCCTTACCGGCTTCCCGGGTCAGAGCTACAATGCCGATACCGACCACGACGGAGTGGTGGATACCGTTCTGGAGCAGACCGAGGACTCTTTCCTGGCCGATGTTGCTTCCTGGCAGACCAAGCGGGAGCGGGGCTCTTCCTACAAGCTGAACTCCGGTACCTGGACCGATGAGATGGATATTTTTGAAAATTTCTTTGTGGGAATGACCACCGATGAGGTCAGTCAGTGGTTCGCTGACTACTGCTCAGATGTGAACGGCAGGCCTCTCTTCGGTACCTCCGAAAATGAGGAGGATATTGCCAAATACGAAGCCTTTACCGATGAAGAGAAGGCCGGACTGGATGCGATCTCCGGCGCTACCATGAGCCTGCGGGACGCCCACGGTGACATCTTAGGCTCCATTGAGAAGGCATGGACCAATGCCAAGGACACTCTGATTACCGTGACCGAGTAGAGTTGTCCAATTCAGCTCCATATTGATCCAGCAGTTTTTCAATCTGCTGACTCAGATTTTCAGGCTGTCTGCCGGAAGCTTTCGCAGGCAGCCTGAGCCATAACTGCAGGTTGCAGTATCTGCTTTTTTTCTGTGAGGCTGCTTTGCAGCAGCCTGGATTTTTACCTGGACCCGCCGCTGCTCAAACATGGGGATTACCACGTAGTACAGGCGGTCATCCGGAAAGGAAAGATAACCAATCTCCCTCCCCGTCTCATCCTTCAAATACAGACGATGGCGGCTGATCCTGCCCGGAGCCAGACGCTGGCCTGGGCCCGGCAGGACTGCAGCTCCGGTCAGCTCTGCCATAGCCTGAAGCAGGAAAATCTCCGCTCCGTCCTCTTCCGTTTTCCCCCCTGCAAGTTCTCTCAGCAGTCCCGTTCCATCTATAAACTGCTGGGCCAGCAGATAGGTAAGCTCTGCTTCCAGAAAACGGCTTTTTTCTGTCCTCTCCCCCTTCCCGGCAGATATGCGCCTTGCTTCCAGCAGCTGTCTGACACACCGGTAAATACTGAGAAGGAAAAGACGAAAGTCCTCCTCCCTGGTCCATAAATATTTCCCTTTTGCAACAGAAAAGCTTCCCAGAATATTTCCTTCCTGGTCCTCCGCATAGTGAAAGATTTCCCGTTCCGCATAAGCCTGGGGATTAACCGGCCCATTCCAGGAGGACTTCTTCTCCCGAAAGGTGCCGGAAGCGGGGTGTCCCATCTCTTCTTTTTCTGAATCCATTTTCCCCTTCAGAATCGAATAGGCCAGATTCAGCCTCTGGGCTTCCTCGGTACTTTGGCTTCCATCTGCCGCTGCATCTGGATGGACCTGGTGCATCCGTCTCCGATACTGCTTTTTTATTTCTTCTGCACTGACCCGGGGAGAGAGGCCAAGAATTCTGCAGGCTTCTTTTTTCGTCATCATAAAGCTTATTGTACCACGGGAAAGGTCCGTCTACAATCCTGAATGAAGCCCATTAAGGGCTATTCCTCCAGCTTCAGCAGAGTAATTACGATCTGGTCCGCCCCGACTTCCGTTTTCCGCTTCACAATATCCTCGATCTGAGCCCTCTGCGGGTCCGTAATGGAAGAAGCATTGATGACCACATCCACCTTATCTCCGGTTATGCTCACTACCGGGTCCAAAAATCCCTTGGCCATCAGCAGGGTTTCCGCTGCATTTTCTTTTTCCGCAATCTCTGTCAGGTCGATCATATCCTGAATGGCCTGCTGTTTGGCAGCTTCGTCAATGGAAGTGCTGTTGATCAGTCCCATTAAGGTTTCCTTATTTTTTGCCCGTATCTGTTCCCGGTTCAGCTGCACATTGGCTATGTAGTCCGCTACATTCATACCGCTGGTTAATACTGCCTCCCCCGGATTCTCCAGGCCGGTCTGGGCCTCATCTGCCTGAGCCAGACTCTCCTGCGGCAGAGCAGCCTCTTCCTGAGCCAGGGATTCCTGAGGCAGCGCTTCCTCCACCTGGTCTGCGGCCGCCTGGGCATCCTCCCCCTCCATCGGGTCATCCAAACTGGGGATTTCCTGAAGGACTCCATCTCCCGCCTCGTTCATGACCGCCTGATTTTCTGCCAGAATATCCTCATCGGAAATATCCATGGCTCCCGCTTCGTATGCCTGATCCTCCCCGTCCAGTTCCTGGTTTCCGGCATAATTTAAGTACCCTGCAGCCGCTATCATCACTGCCAGAGTGGTAATGATGATCTGGTTTCTCCGAAACAGACGCTTCATATTCACGTCTTTCATGTGCTCTTTCACCTGTTTTATTTTTTTCATATTCTGCACTCCTTTAATCCACCCGCTTTAATACTTTTATTTTATGTGCCGGAAGGCCAAATAATGCTTCCATGGCCGCAGAAATTTCCGACTGCACCTGACTGCTTCCGCCGCCCTGTGCGCTGATGACGATTCCGGAAATTTCCGGTTTTAGTTCTTTCTCCAGCAGCGGCGTACTTCCCTGTCCGGAAGCTCCTCCGAGCAGCGCTGTACTCTCCTCCACCTGACTGTTTTGAGCAGTGCGCGTTCCTCCCTGGGAATCAGCCTCCTGGGTCTGGCTGCTGGAGGTGCTGGTGTCCACCCGGAATACCTTCTCCTCAGAGGACTTCAGCACCACCATCACATCTACCTCTCCTACCCCCTCCACATTCCGCAGCAGATTTCGGATCCGTTCTTCCAGCACAGCTTCATACTCCTGAGAGGAAGATGTATGTTCGATTTCTGCATCTCCTGCAGTGTGGGGGCCTCCATTTTCCTCCCCCTTATCCTGACTTTCCGGTGATTCTCCCGAAACGGCCGGAGACCTGTCCCTGCTCCTGCTGTCCACCGGAAAAGACAGGAGCATCAGCGCCGCTCCCACCAACAGCAGAAGGATCCATTTTCCCCTGGTCATCTTCCCACTCCACCGCAACTTCTGTTCCTTCAAGTCCATAATATCCCGCCACCTTTCGCACAAATGCATTCAGTTCTGCCCTCTCCCGGGTGTTTCCGGGCGGTCCGGAGGATGCAGCAGCCTGTGGGGCAATGGGCTCAATCCGAATCTGCTTTTCCCCGACGCCCCCGCTCCTCTCTCCCTCGTTTTCACGGTCGTTCCATCCCGTTTCACCCTCCTCCGCGGGCCCCAGCCTCATCCATATCCTGGTCACCTGTCCGTAATCCGCGCTGTCCGGATCCTTCCCGATTTCCGCCTGAATTTCCAAAGGCTCATATCCTTCCGCCCGCGCCATGGCCTCCAGGTCCAGGCTGACTGCATCTTCGTAGGAGGCAATGACCCGGTTCAGCCGCTCCTCCTCCATTCCCCACAGGCGTTTTTCAAGATCTGCGGAATCCTGCCGGAAGGTAAAGGACTGAAACAGATAGGCCAGCCGCTCCTCCAGATCCAGGCTTCCCGTCAGGGGCTGAACCACCAGAAGGATCAGAACCATTCCGCCGAAAAAGCGGAGGTATTTTTCATATTTGGAATTGGAGAGCAGGTTAACCGCAGCAGCGGCAAAAATCATATAGCAGGTAATATTCTGCACCCAGCGATAAATGCCTTCCATCTGTTTTTCCTCCGTCAAACGGTATAATAATTCACATTGGTAGCCGCACAGGTTAACGCAATGACCACCACGAAAAGCATCAGCGAAGCCGTCACGATCTTCAGGAGCAGCCCATGTCCTCTGGCAATGCCGCTGACGCAGGAAACCACCCGTTTATCGCATACAGGCTGCATGACAGCTGCGGCCGCCTGGTACAGTACCATCAGCACCGTCAGCTTGATAATGGGAACCGCTGTCAGAAGAACCAGGACTGTCACGGCCGCAGCTCCCATGGTATTCTTGATCAGAACTCCTGAGCCCAAAACTGCCTGGGTCAGAGCACCGGCTCCGGAGCCTATGCCCGGGATCATCTCCACCAGCCTGCGTATGCCCGCCTGCCCTGCGCTGTCCGCAAAGGGCAGAACCAGGCTTTGAATCACATGAAATCCCAGAACAAGCCCCGTCATGGTTTTCAAGATCCAGCTTACCCCATCCTCCAGAAGTTCCGTAAGACGGGTCAGTGTTTCCTCCCTGGCGACATGTCCAGCCAGCACCAGAAGCACATCGATGCGCACCATCGGCAGCAAAACTCCCCTGCAGACCCATTGAACTGCTGCAACCGCCGCCAGCATTGCCTCATAGAGGGCAGCTGCGGACAAACTTCCTCCGGCAAAGGCCACCGCCATAAAGTAGGCGGGCATCAGGACCTGCAAAAAGCCGAATACCTGATCCAGCACCTGAGCGGCAATTTGGAGGCTGGCAAAAAAGCTGGCCGCCAAACATGCGAAAAGCAGAAGGTAAGTCACAAAAAAACCGGTTTCAGAAACCTGTCCGCCCTGGAATATGGAGGCAAAGCTGGAAAATACAGCTCCCACCATTCCGATCAGGACCACCTGGAGCAGCAGCCCTCCCCCTGCCTCTATCTCTCCCCACAGGCTGTTCTTCAGCCCTTTTCCCGCCTCCAGCGCCGCCTCTGAGAGTTTTCCTGCCAGAAGATACTTCATCAGGGAAATAAAGGAGAAGTCCTCCTGGCCTCTCCCCAGGCTCTGGCGCAGATAATCCTCTATAGCCTGTGCTTCCTCCTGAATTCCGAGGTCTTCCATTTCTCCAAAAACTCCGTCCTCCTTCCGGGCCTGGAAAAACCGATCCGATGCCGGGCTGTCTCCTGTGACAGCCGCCAGCACCCTTCCCTCCGGTCCTCCCTCCCACAGAAGGAGCAGCAAAACCAGCAGCCCCAGAAGCCTTTTTACGGTTCTCATGAGAGAAAGGCCTGGAGCGTTTCCAGAAGAGCCAGAAGGATCGGTGTACTGATGGCCAGAATGGTCAGCTTTCCGAAAATCTCAATCTGGCCTCCCAAGGCACCAAAACCGGCATCCTTGCAGATCCCGGATGCAAACTCCGCCACATAGGTGATTCCCACCATTTTCATCAAAGTTGTCAGATACACCGGATTGATCTTAATACAGTCCTCGATCTGGTGAACTGCTGCCAAAATAGACTCCAGTTTGGAAATCCCATAAAAAAAGATAAAAAAGCCGGCGGCCGCCGTCAGATAGGTAGCATATTCCCCTTTCAGCCCTTTGAGCTGGACCGCCAGCAGAACCGCCGCAATCCCGGCTGCGCTGATGGCTATAATGGACATCTTCTCTCCTCCCTCCTAAAGCGCAAACAAATTCCGAATCGTTTCAAACAGCTCGTATATGTACGGAACCATCCAGAACAGCACCAGGATCAGCCCTGCCAGGCTGGTCAGGAAGGCCTGCTCTTCCCTCCCGCTGTGTTTCAGCACCTGGCACACAATGGACACCAGAATGCCCACCGCAGCGATCCGAAATATCAGGTTTACCCCCATAACTGCCTCCTTAAAACATTAGAATGACCAGGAAAATTCCGCCCATTACCCCCATACTGGCATACAGACGGCATTTTTCCCGTTTATGCTCCCTCAGATAGGATATCGTCAGGTCTGTCTGTTCCAGGCTGAGCAGAAGCATGCGCTCCTGCATGTCCACATCCAGGTATCCCAGATGTTTGCCCAAACTCTGCAGCTGAGCCAGATCATCCTGCATAAAAGCCAGATTCCGGTTTTCCTCCTCCATCTTTTTCAGCTCACTGTCCCAGATTTCCGAAAGGCTCTCCCCCTTCTGTTCCAGGATCCTCCGGGAAACTCCTTCAAAAAAGCCACCCAGGGGACCGCCCCCTCTTCTGCCCACCCGCTCCAGTGCCTCTGCCAGAGGAGCGTGGCTGTATACGATCTCTCCCCTGAGAAAATAAATCATCTGCCGGAGCTGCTCCATCTGCTTCAGGCGTTCCTGCCATCTTCCCGCCATCCAAAGTCCCAGGCCGGGAGAGGCTGTCAGGACCAGCGCTGCTCCCATCCACTTCAGCCACATTCTCTCTTCCTCCTTCCAGGTCTTTTTTCAGGATTCTCTGGATCAGCTTCCCGCTGTGGTCCAGAATCTGCGTTTCTCTGGCACCCGACTCCGTTTTCCCCAGTATCACAAACCGCTCAAAACAGCCCTCCTCCACCAGACGCCCCAAATCCTTCCTGCTCTTTATATCATCAAAAGAAGCACCGTGGGCGGTTGCCGCAATGGCACAGCCGCAGTTTCTTACATAATCCAGCGCTTTGGCATCCTCCCCGCTTCCGATTTCGTCCACTGCCACCACCTGAGGCGACATACTGCGCACCAGCATCATCATCCCCTGAACCTTAGGACAGCAGTCCAGCACATCGGTTCTGGGGCCCAGGTCGTTCTGAGGCACGCCCTGATAACAGGCTCCCAGTTCCGACCGCTCGTCCACTACCCCAACCGTCATGCCGGGAATACCGGGACTTCCCCAGGAAATCTGACGGATCATATCCCGCAGCATGGTTGTTTTCCCCATTCTGGGAGGGGAGATCAGAAGTACGTTCCGGAACGTCATGCCTCCTTCCTTTTTTTGATAAAGCCCCTTCATCACTTCATCGGCACATCCCTTAATCTGATGAGAAATCCTCACATTTAAAAAAGAAATAAATTTTAGCAGCCCCACTTCCTGCTGGCTGGCCACTGCCCTGCCGGCTATACCGATGCGGTGTCCTCCCTGTATGGTAAAAAAGCCCTGACGTATCTCCTCCTGCGCCGCGTACATGGAATAGCTGCTCATATATTCTACAATTTGAGCCAGCTGCTCCCCTGAAACCCTGCATAAGGAAACCTTCGCCTCCTGTCCAGCCCGGATCATCCCCGGATCAAGCAGCTCCCCTGACGCTCCTACCGCATATTCCCTTCCTCCGTATACCATAAAAACGGGCTGTCCGGCCCTCAGGCGGAT
>DWYS01000075.1 GCA_019118585.1 Candidatus Enterocloster faecavium
TCCAGAAAAAAAGTAAGGGGAAGGAATAAATTACTATAGTCCGTAACAACGAAAAAATCGCTGCAGCCCAGTAAATACAAGGGATACGGCGATTTTTTCTTCTGTTAACTGTCAAAGACGGGATTATATCATATCCAATCCGGAAAAAACAGAGAAAAAGTCTTAAATAAATCATAATTTTCCTGATATCCGTTCCGGAGAGCACGATTCTGCGTCTCGGAAAACCGGTTGACGCATATTCTGTATTGAGCTATAATATTCCCAATCTGTGGCACTGGAAAGGAGGCACAGGATCTTCAATAGCAAAGCTAAGCGCCATGCACCTTTTTGCAGGAGCGAAAGCGGCATCTGCCGCAGCGAAAAGGTTAACGAGGTGGAGAGAAAATCGAAAATTCGGCGGATGCTCTCCCATGCCGTCCGGGCGTGTGATGCACTGAAAAATATGCGGGTAACTGCAAAACAAAAGCGGTGCAGCCGGACATTTTAAAAAATTTATTTTCAGAAGGGATATGACATCAATTATGTGTGGAATTATTGGATATACCGGTCCCCTGGAAGCCAAGAGAATCCTTCTCGACGGCCTTGCAGGCTTGGAATACCGCGGCTATGACAGTGCTGGAATTGCCTATTTTGACGAACATTTCCAGATTAATCTTGTAAAAACAGTTGGAAAGGTAGCAGCTCTCCGTGAAAAAGTAGAGAAGCTTTCCGATGTCTCCCACTGCGGCATCGGCCACACCCGCTGGGCTACCCACGGAGGCGTTACCTGCGAAAACGCCCACCCCCATCAGTATCATCAGGTTACCCTGATTCACAATGGGATCATTGAAAACTATCATCAGCTTACCAGCGAATACCATCTGGAAGGTACGCTGAAGTCTCAGACCGACAGTGAGGTAGCGGCCGGCGTTCTGGATTCTCTCTACACCGCCTGCGGCAGGGACCCTCTGGAAGCGATCCGTCAGTTCGAAACCCGTCTGAAGGGGTCCTACGGCTTCTGTATCCTTTTCAGTGACCGTCCGGGAGAAATCTATGCCCTGCGCAGTGTAAGCCCTCTTGTGGCCTCCTACACGCCCTCAGGATCCATGGTCGCATCGGACCTGACAGCGCTTATTGCCTATACCAAATCCTATTTTGTAGTTCCGGAGCACTGCATCGTCCGGCTGACCCCCTACAAGGTACGGGTGTACGACATGGACCTAAACCGGGTGGAGCCGGAATTTCTGGAAATAAACTGGAATATCGATGCCGCTATGAAAAATGGATTTCCCCACTTCATGCTGAAGGAAATTCACGAGCAGCCTGAAGCGCTGAAAAATACCATCCTTCCCCGGATCACCCGCGGACTTCCGGATTTTTCTTCCGATGGGATTGACGACAGCCTGTTTCTCAGCTGCGACTCCATCCAGGTAGTGGCCTGCGGAACTGCCATGCATGCGGGGATGGTAGCCCGTTCTCTCATAGAGCCCCTTCTTCGGATCCCCGTTACCGTATCGGTGGCCTCGGAATTTCGCTACGAGGAACCCCTGATCCACGAGAAAACCCTGACGCTCGTGATTTCCCAGTCCGGAGAAACCATCGACACCCTGGCTGCTCTGCGGCTGGCAAAATCCATGGGCTCCAAAACACTGGCGATCGTCAATGTAAAGGGCTCCACCATTGCCCGCGAAAGTAATTATGTACTCTATACCCACGCCGGCCCGGAAATTGCCGTAGCCAGTACGAAAGCATACACGGTCCAGCTGGCTGCCCTTTATATGATCTGCTGCCGTATGGCCTATGTCCGCGGCATATACAGTGAGGAGCAGGCGGAAACCTTCTTAAAGGACCTTCTGGACGCCATTCCCGCCATGGAAGCCATGATTCGTCAGAAGGAAGAAATCCGCCGCCTGGTTACCCACCTGATCAGCAAGCAGGATACCTTCTTCATCGGCCGCGGCATGGACTACGCCTTTTCCCTGGAAGGTGCACTGAAACTGAAAGAAATTTCCTATATCCATGCAGAGGCCTACGCCGCAGGTGAGCTGAAGCACGGCACCATCGCCCTGATCACAAAGGACGTTCCGGTCATTGCTATTGCCACCCAGGACCGGATTTTCGCCAAAACCATCTCAAACGTGCGGGAAGTAAAAGCCCGCGGAGCCTTTGTCATTTTGCTGGCCAAGGAAAGTGCTGTGGTGGACAGTGAAATCGCCAATGTCCGGATCTCCATTCCGGATCTGGCTGATGAGTTTACCGTATTCCCCATTGCCGCTGTCCTTCAGCTAATCGCCTACTATGCTTCCGTGGGCAAGAACCTGGATGTGGACCAGCCCAGAAACCTGGCAAAATCCGTTACCGTAGAATAACAAACGATTTCCCAGACAGATTAGGGCGGGACAGCTAAAAAGCTGCCCCGCCCTCTCTGTAGCGATCCTCTCATTTATCAATGATTCTTGAATTTCTTCTTGATCTCCGCAAACTGAAGGATTGCCTCCACTGCTCCGTCAATTCCAACTGCACTGCTGTTCAGGCATAAATCGTAGCTTCTGGGGTCACACCACTTCTTGTTGGAGTAGTAATTGTAATAACTGGAACGCTGCTTATCCGTCTTCATCATAACTTCTTTGGCTTTCTCCGCAGTCAGATCATAATACTCCTGAACCCGCTTGATCTTATCTGCGTCATCTCCGCAGATAAAAACGGATACCAGGCCCGGATAATCCGCCAGCGCATAGTCGGCGCATCGTCCTACAATGACACAGGAAGCCTCATCTGCCAGTTTCTTGATGGTATCGAACTGGGCTAAAAAGATCTTGTGATTGATGGGCATATCTGCATAGGCAGATCCGGTATAGCCCATGTAATAGGAATCCATGACCAGGGAATACAAAAAGCTGTTGGTGGGCCGCTCGTCATGCCGCTGAAACAGTTCTTCGCAAAGACCGCTGTTCTTAGAGGCAATGGCCAGGAGCTCCTTGTCATAGCACTTGACTCCCAAACGTTCTGCTACTTTCTCGCCTATCATTTTTCCGCCGCTGCCGCTCTGCCGTCCAATGGTAATAACCAGATTTCCGCTCATTCCACATACCCCTTTCCTGGATAAAACTTATTAGATTTATCTATATTATAGCGCATGAGAAACAAAAAGTATAGTAAAATTTCAACTATTTTTGTCATTGTCAGACGAATTATCTATTTTTGTCAAATTGGAAGGGTTTGAAGAAGGTGTTCAAAATAAGGCGGGAGCGGAGCGGTAAACTCCATGTAAACACCGGTTCTGGGATGGACAAACCCCAAAACACCGGCGTGGAGGGTCTGCCCCTCAAGACCTGAAACCGGACAGACCGCAGGACCGTAAACCCGGTCTCCCAGAAGCGGATGATGAATGCTCGCCATGTGAACCCGGATCTGGTGAGTACGGCCGGTTTCCAGACGGCATTCGATATGTGTATACTGGCGGAACCGTTTCAGTACCCGGTAATGGGTCACAGCCGGTTTTCCGTTTTTGTAGTTGATGCTCATCTTCTTCCGGTCCACCGGATGACGCCCGATCGGTCCTTCCACCGTCCCCTCGTCCTCCTTCACCCTGCCATGTACAATGGCCTGGTACCTTCGCACGATGGAGTGCTCCTTTAACTGGGCAGCAATGGAATTGTGGGCGGCATCATTTTTGCACACGATCAGGACACCGGTGGTATCCATATCAATCCGATGGACAATACCGGGCCGCATCACGCCGTTAATCCCGGAAAGCTGGTCCCGGCAGTGATACATCAGCCCGTTTACAAGGGTATGGCTGTAATGTCCCGCCGCCGGGTGAACCACCATCCCCTTTGGCTTATTGACCAGGATCACATCCTGGTCCTCATAGAGAATATCCAGATCCATCGGCTCCGCCTGTATCTCAGGCTCCACCGCCTCCGGGGTTTCCACGGCAATCCTGTCTCCTTCTTTCACCCCGTAGCTGGATTTGACCTGCTGTCCGTCAACCAGAATAGCACCGCTCTTCAACAGCTTCTGGATATAAGAACGGCTCAAAGAGGGGCATACTCCCGAAAGATATCGGTCAATACGGGTATCCTCATCCTCCCAGGACACCAGAAATTCTTCTCTCACCCCACGCCCTCCTTCTTCTTTTTCAGGGAAAAACAGGCCATTTCATCCTCCCGGTAATAGAAAAAAATCAGAATTACCAGCAGAAATGCCCCTATGGTCACATAGCAGTCCGCCACATTAAAAATCGGGAAATTTATCAAATTAAAATAAAGAAAATCCACGACATATCCCTGGCTGACCCGGTCGATCATATTCCCCACTGCTCCGGAGGCCACTAGAAGGAGGGCGAACCACATGGGAAGAAACCGTTTAACCGGAGGCATGTGCCAGACCATGTAGGCTGCTGCTGCCAGCACCGCCAGCGTGATGAAAAAGAAAAAGAACTGTTTCCCCTGGAGCATTCCAAAGGCGGCCCCCCTGTTTTCTGAATAATGGAGCTGAAACACACCATCTACCAGGACAACCGGGGACTGATTCATCAGACAGCGGACCGCAAGGGCCTTGGTCCACTGATCCAGAGCCGTGAGTGCTGCCATTCCGGCCAGAAATGCGGCGCAAAATATCCCTTTTCCTCTCATCATTCCTGCTCCTTTGCCTCCTCCAGAATGGTTTTAAGCCCTGCCTCCATCTCCTGGTCTGTAACAGTACGGTCCACAAAAGCCTGGCCAATCTGCTTCAGCAGGATAAACTTTACAACTCCCGCTTCCATTTTTTTATCCAGTTTAGTAGCGGCAATGACCTCCTGAACGGACAGGCCTGCTGCGGAAACTGGAATTTTAAACAGTTCCATCGTGCGGCGCACATCCTGCGCTTCCTCCTCGGAGATCAAACCGCGCCTGGCGCTAATTTCTGCAGCAGCAATCGCTCCCAGACCTACACAGTGACCGTGGTACATGGTGAAATGCTTCCGTTTCTCAATGGCATGGCCCAGGGTATGACCGAAATTCAGCAGTGCCCGGTCCCCCTTTTCCGTCGGGTCCTTTTCCACCACTTCTCCCTTGATCCGGTTGCTCCCCAGAACCATGGTCTGGCAGATCTCCAGATTGCGGTCAGAAATCTCCTTCTGATGTTCCTTCAGCCACTGATAGTATCCACGGTCGCGAATCAGACCGTGCTTGACAACTTCTCCCATGCCGGAGGAAAACTGTTCCTCAGGCAGGGTCAGCAGCGTTGCCAGATTTGTGTAGACCAGACGCGGCATATGGAATGCTCCCACCATATTTTTATAAGCATCGAAATCGACCCCCGTCTTTCCGCCGATGCTGGAATCCACCTGAGACAGCAACGTAGTGGGGATCTGGATGAAGTCCACGCCGCGCAGATAGGTAGCAGCAGCAAATCCAGCCAAATCTCCTACCACACCGCCGCCCAGAGCCGCCAGCAAGTCCCGGCGCTCGTAGTGGTTCAGGATCAGATGCTCGTAAAGTTTCTGCACGGTATCCAGATTTTTCTGCTCCTCTCCTGCCGGAAAGATAAATTCCGTCACATGACAGCCGCATCCCTCCAGCCGCCGGCGGACCTCCTCCATGTACAGGGGTGCTACATTGGAATCCGTTACCAAACAGATTTTTCTTCCAGCTGCACCCAGCTTTTCAATCTCCCCTGAGAGTCCTTCAAAATTTCGGTCCATCACGATTTCGTAAATCGGTTTTCCGTCCTTGTGGACGGTCATTCTGTCTGCCATGTCCATTTCCTCCTGTTCTTCCAAAAAAGATGGGCAGACAAAGCCTGTCTGCCCCGCAAAAAACATTTCTCCTCTGTTACAGCCGAATATTCAGCCCGGAAATATTGCCAATGTTGCCCCCGGCAGCCAGAATATCCTGGAAATCCCCGGACAGCTCCACCGAATCCGGCGTGGCAATAAAAATGTAGTTGGAAATCTTCTGGAGATTTCCGTTCATAGAATAAGTAGCACCTGAAGTAAAATCAATGATCCGCTGCGCGATCTCCGTGTGGATTCCCTCCATATTCAGGACCACTGCCTTTCCTGCCAGCAAATAATCACAGATATCTCTGGAGTCTTCCATAGAAGTGGGACGGATCATCGTCACCTCCATACTGCGCCTCATCGGTACCACTTTGGAATTGTTCCGGTTTAAAAATCTGGGCTTCGGCTCGGACTCTTCCTCTTCATCGTAATCTGAATTCCGCTTGGAAAACAATCCCTTCTTTGGTGCCTCCTCCTCGAAATCATCATCCAGGTAGTAGTCGTCCTCATCATCATTATTTAATCTCATGGTATCCATCAATTTGCCCAACAGACTCATTTCACACTCTCCAATATCTTAATCCGGATTTGCCGGGAAGGCCTGTCCTCAAGTTCCTATCTGGCCCCGAAAATACTGGTGCCGACCCGAACCATAGTCGCCCCTTCCTCAATGGCCACTTCGAAATCATTGCTCATGCCCATTGACAGCACATCCATAGTAACATTATCGATGTTTTTGGCAGCTATGTCAACAGAAAATTGATACAATTTTTGAAAAATTCCACGATTTTCCTCAGGATTCTCTACAAAAGGAGCAATAGTCATCAGCCCGCGGATGTGAACATGCGGAAGTTTCGCGATCTGACGGATGGCTTCTTCTGTCTCTTCCAGGAAAAAACCAAATTTGCTTTCCTCCCTGGCAACATTCACTTCCAGAAGGATTTCCGCTTCTATTCCTTTCTTTTCCGCCTCTGTCTCAATCTGCTGAGCCAGCCGCAGGGAATCCACAGAGTGGATCAGAACTGCCTGTCCCAACACCTGATGAACCTTGTTTCTCTGCAGATGGCCGATCATATGCCAGCGGATATCCTGAGGCAGAACCGGCTTTTTCTCCAGAATCTCCTGAACTTTATTTTCTCCAAAATCCCTTGCGCCGGCCTCATATGCCTCCTGCACCATCTGAGCCGGTTTTGTCTTGCTCACAGCGATCAGAGTAACGTCTTTTGGATCCCGCCCGGCGCGCCTGCATGCAGCCGCTATCCGCTCCCTTACTTCTCTCAACTGCTCCTGAACCATTTTAATCCTTCCTTTCTTTTACTGATACAAAATCTGTCCTTCCTGGACCATAGAAGCATCCAGCACAATATGGTCGTAAACGGAAAGGCCGTAAGATGTACCCTGTTTAACCGTATAGTATTCATCGTTAGAGTCCAGTATCTCGATCTGCTTAAAGACCGCAAACCCCCGGTTAATGTTATAAACCCCTTTCAGGGAGGCTGTCTGTCCAATCTGGAACCGGTCTGTGGACTGTGGCTTTACCACATAATCGCCGTTCTTAAATTCCCCGTTTTCTCCTGCATCCACATAATAATAGGTTTCATCGGAATAAAAGATATCAGCCGGGACAAAGACCACGGATGTGCCGTTCTCCGTATACACCTCTTTATTAAAGCCCTGGTCCGAGCTGTCTCCCCCCTGCGTCATATATTCAACCGGAATCAGGAAAAAGTTCTTCTCCGTCACCGCGCTGATGGGAATCTTCAGCCCCTTTGTCTGAGTCTCCACAATCTCGAAATCCACAAACCGGTCTCCAATAAACTGTTCCATATATTTGGTAAAGTCCAGCTTGCCATAAGTTTTTCCGTCTTTTCCGGTCACGGTAGAATAATCCCCGCTGGCGGTCAATGAACCGTCCTGAAAGCGGATGGTGAGACTGCTGCGGTCCCGGTAGCGTTCCACCTCCTCGTCTGTCATCTGAAACAGAAGGCTCCAGCTTTCCGAGGTGACGATCTTGTAAATCGGCACCCCGCTGTCCACCATCTCTCCTGATTGGCGGATGGTTTTGGAATAGGCCGAGCGGTCGAAGCTGGATTCTTCCACATCTGCTGCAGTCATCCCTTCATAGGAATCAATCCCGTAAGAAACCACGCCGGATACATCGGAGGTAATCTGCTGGAAACTGATCCCTGCTTCTGCCGCCAGCTGGTCCAGCTGTTCCACCGCACCGAAACTGGCATATTCCATTACCGTATTCTCCAGGTCATAGCGGGAATCATAGACTGCAGAAAACTGATTTTCCTGAAAGGACAGCACGAAGGAATCCAGCTGCTTTCTCAAATCTCTTAGATTTTCATCCGTGATCGGCTGGGCTTCTGTCTGGGCTTCTTCCATCAGGCTTTTCAATCCGCCTGTCTCATCCAGAGAATAAATCCTGGTTCCTACCGAGGCCCGCTTTCCTTCCCTCAGATAAAGATTGATATAACCGGCACTGGCAGAGTTTTTAACCTCCTCCTGGCGCAGGATCAGACCGGTATGGGACTGATCATTCACAATTCCGCCTTCCACTACCTCATAAAACTGAATCTTGTCCTTGCTCAGATATGCGGTAACGCTGAATGCCAGATAGACAAAAATAATGGCAAAAATGATCACTCCAACATTGATGTTCAATGTTCTGTGAATCTTTCGTACTTTGGATTTCTTTTTCTTTGCCAAATTTTCACCTCCCTGAGACAGGATATCATACGCAACAAAAGCAGCCTGCCGGCCCGGCAAGTTTCTTTGCCAGAATCCGGCAGGCAGCCTTACTCACCTGTCATTTATGTCCTACAATGAGATGATCACATCACCCTTGACGCAGTCTGGAAGTTCGTCTGCATCCATCGAAATGCTGATTACAAAGTTGACATGATGCTTCTCACCCATTTCTTTCAAAGCCATATAAGTTTGAGATATATCCTCGCCATCCAGGCAGGCTAACTTAAGGAAACTATCGAGATACATGGTCTCCAGGTCGTGGTCCTGAG
>DWYS01000076.1 GCA_019118585.1 Candidatus Enterocloster faecavium
ATGTGCGATCAGCAGGTGTGCCAGCGCAATGGTAAACATGAGAATCTGTACGTTCTGGCTGGTGGTAAGCCCTGCTTCCCCGCCTGTCCAGGACGGGTACCAGATTTTATCCGAATACACATTGGAAATCACCGGCACGGACAGCTTTTTAAGCCATCCCGGCAGGGCCTGTGCATCCAGACCGAACCAGGCGCAGGTAACGGTTCCCCATATGATGGTCATCCCGCCAAACAGCAGGAGCAGCCATGCAATCGGGGCAATGGGCTTTTTCTCTTTGCGGCTCTTGATCATCAAGGCCAAGGATATGCCGCAGATAAGCAGGCCGTAACCGCCGTCTCCAAAAATAATCCCGACAAATATTGTGATAAATACCAGGAACCAGCCGGAAATATCCGGTTCAAAATATCCCGGCATGCTTCCAAGGAAATCCGTCACGGGATATACCAGGCTGACAAATTTATTGTTCTGCAGCTTGGTGGGCGCATCGTCTTCTTCCGTCGGGTCTTCCGCCAAAAGCCCCCACGCGTTTTCCCTGGCCATCTCCTGAAGCTTGCTCAAATCTTCTGCCGGAAGGAATCCGATGAGATAGGCCACGGAAACATTTCCGGAAGAGTCCTCCGAGAGATTTTCCTCTCCCATTCCGCTGGAATAGGTCTCAAACTCCACTTCCTTTTTCAGTGCCGCGATGGCCCTCTCCAGGCTGGACTTGTAGGCTGCCAGAGCTTCCAGCTCTTCCTTTATGCCCTGCAGCCGCTGATCGGCGTCTTCCAGTCTCTTTCTGATTTCTCCTGTGGATACGCTGGGAAGCTTAAACCGGCTGCGCTCCAGGGCGGTTTTATCTTCTTCCTCAAGAGTTCCGTCGTTCAAAAGGAGAAAACGCACCACATTCTTTGTACGCTCCACCACGATCGTTCTGGCAGAATCGCCCAGTTTGTCATACACGGAGGGACTCATTTCATGGAACGAGAGGACAATTCCCTGTTCAGCCAGAGATGCAATCTCCGCCGGATCAATCTCTCCCCAGGCCTTGACTCGTTCCAGCTCCGCCCCGTATGCAGAGAGGTCTGCATAACATTTCTTCTGTTCTTCCTGGAGGGAATCAATCCGCTCGGCTATGGAAAGAGCCTCCTGTGTGTCCGCTTCTTTCTGGGTCACACCCTTGGCCTTGTCTGCTACTGCAAACAATCCCTTTTCCAGAAAAGCGATCTGCTCCTTCAGTTCCAAAAGGCGCGGTCCTTTTCCCTCTTTGATTTCAATGTGCAAAAGCCCAAGCTTACGCAGTTTTTTCAATGCATTGTTTTTCTCACCGTCCAGGACGATCAGAGAAACTTTTTTCATCGGCACAATCATGGGACCGCAACCTCCCTTCCGGCAGCAGCTTCATTCGCCTGCGCGATTTTCTTTTTTGAAATTTTAGAGCGGACTACTGCGCTGACCTGCTGGTCTGCCATATAGATCGAAATCTTTTTAATATTTTCCTGGGTCTCAGGAATTTTCACCTTTTCAAACAGGTTCACTCTCTGTGATGTGGTGAGCAGTTCTTTTTGCAAAAGCCGCACCTGTTCCTCCAGCACTTCTGCTTCCAGGTCGAGTTCCATCGCCTTTTCCATATGATTGGCGGCCAGATCGACCCACAGAGGCGTTTCATACAAATCATAGTCCCCTCTGGAAAAATCCGCTCCTTCATAAGTCGGAATCGTAACCCCTGCAATATTGCCGGTTCCTTTCCGGATATTGGCAACGGTAATGATTCCTTCCGGAAACGCATCTTCTTCGCTGAAGACAGCGATCCACTGCTCAAACTCCTTTTCAAGCTCTGTTTTCTGCTGTCTTACGGCTTTCGCATTTGCCTCGATGGCACGGATCTCGGACTGCAGCTGCTGTTTTTTGAGAGTCAGGGTAGGCAAATATCTCTGGTACATTTTTAATGCATCTTTCTGTACCTTTAATTCATTTTTTGTCAATTTAATTTTTGCCAAGGTTCCTGCCCCTCCTTATTGTTCAGGCCAGAATTCTTCAATCAGCTCTGACTTCATGCCGGTTTCATCCTTCTCAAAACAATCCGCCAGGATCTGCCACCCCAAATCCAGTGCATCTTCCAGGGAAAGGTTTACGGAAAGGCTCATCAGCTTCTCCTCAAATAATGTTCCGTATTTGAGAAGCTTTTCATCCCAGCGGTTCATGACAAAACCCATGTTCTTCTTCTCAACCGTATCTTTGTAAGAAGAATATAGACGGATCATGGCATCCATAAGGGCGCGGTGGTCTTTTCTGGTCTTGCCGTTTACATTCTGCTTCAGACGGGACAAAGAGCCGAAGGGCTCGATCCGTCCGCCCTTTAGATAATACTGACCTTCCGTGATATATCCTGTATTGTCCGGGACCGGATGGGTAACATCATCGCCCGGCATGGTGGTTACTGCCAAAATCGTTACGGAACCGGAATTGTCAAAGTCAACGGCCTTTTCGTAGCGTGCCGCCAGCTGTGAATACAGATCTCCCGGATATCCCCGGTTGGAGGGCACCTGTTCCTGTGTAATGGCGATTTCCTTCATGGCATCGGCATAGTTGGTCATATCGGTTAAGAGCACCAAAACATCTTTATCCTGCAAAGCAAACTGCTCCGCAACTGCCAGTGCCATATCCGGAATCTTCATGCATTCTACGGTAGGATCGGCAGCCGTGTGGATAAACATAACCGTTCTGCTTAAAGCGCCGCCCTGGGAAAGGGTTTCCCGGAAATAAAGGTAATCGTCATACTTTAATCCCATTCCGCCAAGAACAATGACATCCGCCTCCGCCTGCATGGCAATGCGGGCCAGAAGCTCATTGTAAGGTTCTCCTGAAATAGAGAAGATCGGAAGCTTCTGGGAGACAACCAGAGTATTGAACATGTCAATCATCGGAATATTGGTACGCATCATACGGTTGGCAAGAATACGCTTCGTCGGATTTACGGAAGGGCCGCCGATGGGTTTCATATTTTCCGTCAGGGCCGGTCCCTTATCAATGGGTTCACCGGAGCCATTGAATACCCGTCCAAACAGGTCCTCGCTGAAGGATACCTGCATCTCATGTCCCAGGAAACGCACTTCATCGCCTGTGGACACGCCCTTTCCGCCTGCAAACACCTGCAGGGAAACCAGGTCCCCTTCGATTTTATTTACTTCTGCCAGGGATTTGCCGAAACGTGTGCTGACTGTGGCCAGCTCATTATTCCGGATGCCCTTGGCGCGGACCGTAATCACGTTTCCGGTTATGGATTCGATCCGGTTATATACTTTATTCATCCTCGCTCACCGCCTTTGCATAATGCTTCTGCTTCGTGGCTGCACCTTCCGCAGCCTTCTTCGTACTGCCGGTCGATTTCCGCTTCCCTGGCCCTGAAAGCCTCGCTCATAAATTCCGTATAATTCCAGTCAATAAATTTCTGGCGCATACGGTTAAAGAAGCTGCGCGCCTCGTCCTTATCGTTTAATGCATATTCTGAGCCGAGAACCCGTACCAGTTTATCGATCACATAGCGCTGGCGCTCTGCGCCGCAGTTTGCATCGATTAGATCAAAGGAATTCTGCTGGAGATAAACCGCATCCAGCATCTCTTCTTTGAGGTAAACGATGAAATCTGCCAGGCTGGTTCCTTCTTCTCCCACTACCTTCATCATAGAGCTGATGTCGTTTCCGTGGAGCAGGATATTCCGCAGAAATGCTGTTTTCTTCGGGTCGATCACGCCCTGGTATTTGGACCATGAAATGAGAGGGTCAATGGCCGGATACTTACGGGCATCCGAGCGCTCTCTGGACAGGCCGTGGAAAGCGCCCACAACCTTCAGGGTTGCCTGCGTCACAGGCTCATCGAAGTTTCCGCCTGCCGGAGAAACCGTACCGCCGATGGTCACGGAGCCTTTGGAACCGTCCGGGAGGCGTACATAGCCGGCCCGCTCATAGAATGCCGCAATATAGGATTCCAGATATGCCGGGAATGCCTCCTCTCCCGGGATTTCTTCCAGGCGTCCCGACATCTCCCGAAGAGCCTGGGCCCAGCGGGAGGTAGAATCTGCCAGAAGCAGTACATGCAGTCCCATCTGGCGGTAATACTCCGCTAATGTCACAGACGTATAAACAGAAGCCTCACGGCTGGCAACCGGCATGGAGGACGTATTGCAGATGATAATGGTGCGTTCCATCAGGGAGCGGCCTGTTTTGGGGTCCACCAGTTCCGGGAACTCCGTCAGCGTTTCCACCACTTCTCCGGCACGTTCTCCGCAGGCGGCGATGATCACGATATCCACATCCGCGTATTTTGAGGTCGTATGCTGAAGTACCGTCTTGCCCGCGCCAAAAGGTCCCGGAATACAGTAAGTCCCGCCTTTTGCCACCGGAAAGAAGGAGTCGATCAGGCGGACCTTCGTTTCCATTGTTTCCGTGGGCGCCAGACGTTCGCTGTAACAGGTAACGGCACGTTTCACCGGCCATTTAAAGGACATCGTAAGCGGAATCTCATTGCCTCTGTCATCTGCAAGGACCGCGATCGTCTCTTTGATGGTATATGCGCCCTTTGGGGCTACGGATTTTACCGTGTAATTTCCCAGCAGGTAAAATGGAACAAGGATTTTATGAATAAAGGAACCCTCCGGTACTGTTCCTACATATTCGCCGGCCTTCACCACATCACCCGGTTTGGCAGCCGGGGTAAATTCCCATTTCTTTTGTTCATCCAGTGCGTTTGTATAGATGCCTCTCTCCAGGAACCATCCCGCCTGCTGTGCCAAAAGCGGCAGCGGATTCTGCAGTCCGTCGTAGATCTGGCCCAAAAGCCCCGGTCCCAGTTGGGCCGTAAGCATGTCCCCGGTGAACGTTACTTCATCACCGCATTGGATGCCGTTTGTCATCTCGTAAACCTGTATCTGGGCAATTGTCCCCCGGATACGGATCACTTCGCTTTTGAGAAAGGTGTTCCCAACTTTTACATAGCAAATCTCATTCATTGAAACGTTGCCTTCAAATTGGACGGATACCATATTTCCGTTCACACCTACAACTCGACCTGTGTTTTGATTGTTTCCGGTCATTCTTTAACCTCCTGCCCGCCCCCATACATAATTGAGCCGTAAATTTTTCGATATGCGTTTTGCCCCTTGCCTCTGTCAAACTGTTGGATCCTTAAAATAAGCTTCAGCTTCAACGCATAATAAAACAACATCGTCTCACTGAAGGAATCCGCAGGGCGCAGCGTTTCCAAAAAATCCAGGCGGACACGGGTTAAATACCGTTCTGCCTCCAAAGGATCCTCCATCTCCACCGCCTGACGTACCGTCTGAAGCAGTTTTTCTGAAAGCTCTCCCGTTTCTCCTTCAAATGGCTTTTCCATCTTCTTTGCACGGGCAGCCGCAAGTGCCAGACGAAATGTCCTTTCCCAATGGTTCCACTTGTCAATAAACGAATATCCCGATTTTTTATTCTGTCTGTCCGGGACAAGTGTCAGCCCGCTTAAAGCGTTCCATGCCTTTTTTCCCAAATTGCTTTTACAGAGTTCATAAAACCGTTCCTCCGTAATGGGCAGCGCTGTTGTTTCACTGGCAATCTCCAAAGAGGGCAGCTGTGCGATCAAATAGTATTGATTCATACATTCTCAGCCTCTTTCATCAATGATATCAGTTTTGGAGTCAGATATGCGCTCAGCAGCTCGGTAACCGCTTCTGCCGAATAGTCATAATATGCCTGCCCATCCTGAACCGAAATGCGGAATCCCCCTTCAAAGTTATCGCTTGCTTTCAATGTGACTCCCTCGCACATCCGTTCTTTCAGTCCAGCAAGCAACTCCCCCTCGATGGAAGCCAGCTCCTTGCTTCCGATCAAAACGGAGATATCCTCCGCTTCCGTATCCTTTGTCCAGTTTTCTACAGCCGTAAGGATCAACTGCGAAAGAGAATCGGAAGACAAAGCCGCTTTCACGTTATCCCCTACAATGACGTTAAGCTCTTTCGCAACGCTCTCCCGGAACGAAATCAAAAGGTTCCTTCCGGCCTGGCGGATTGAATCTTCACCTGCGCGCACAAACCGCTCATTCTGCGCTTTGGCATCAAGCATCATCTTATCAGCTTCCGCCTTCGCATCGGAAATGATTTTTTCAGCCTCTGCCCTTGCTGATTCTAATATGGAAGCAGCTTCTGCTTCAGCGGCTTTTACGCCATCAGTTTTAATCTGATCAATGAGTTCCTGCAGTTGGATTTCCATTTACGTCATCTCCTTTCCCATCCATCCCCTGTTGTTTTGAAAGCAGGGTTTTGGATATCCCGAAGTTTTGACGACTCCGGGCAGACAAGATAGATAAAATTATAACAATTATCTGTATATATCCCGTCTTTTTTGTATATTTCGTACAACACAGCTCCATTATACTTCCTTTGCAAAATCTTAGCAACAAGAATTTTCAAAAAATTCAGCCGGATTTGCAGGAAAAATCTTCAATATGATTCTACCGCCCAATTCTTATTTTTCACCGGTCCATGAAAAATTATCAATAAAAAAATAGAGGCCCCCTACAGGGATTCCCCTATCATTCTGCCGAAGACGTCCTTCTGAAACCATTACGCCTACAAAGCGTGACGGCCGAACAGACAAATTATGATTATCCACACAACAAAAAATATAGATTCAGGCAGATCATAACGGCTGCAATTCCGATAAAGGAAGAATAAATTATCTTGCTGCCGTTTGTATTTGCCTGCTTAATACAAAATGCAAGATAGGCAATCCATGCAATATAAGCAATGAATAATAATCCGCTTCTGTAAAAAATCATTGACAGAACGAATAGTGTGTTGACTATCTTCATCCCCTTTTCAGAAAAAAGAATATCCTTTATTTTCTTCATAAGATCCGCCTCTCATTTTCGCGGGTAAAAATCCCATTCTGATTTACACGGCAAATCCTGTAAATAATCCCACCGCAATGCAAATGATTCCCGCAATTCTTACTCCCAATTTAGCTTTTTTCTCATTATTGCTATACCGTTCCGGATAAACAGGATTTATAATAAAAAGCAAACCATATATAACCCATGAAATATTCGAAAAAATACCATTATGCAAAGCAAACGAAAGCACATTTGCAATAATGATAAGTATTATTCCTATGATTATCTGAATTCTAAATGTTAATTTTTCCACAGCTGCTAACCTCCATAAAATTGTAATCTGCCGATTCCTGTATTCCCTTTTCCGCAAAATACGGCTATTCTTTCCCCATTCTCTTTGTGAGCAGCCATATGCCAAGCAGAATCAACAGCACTGCTCCAGCAATCAGCAGCAGAGCAAGAGCGTCATAGTTTACCCTGGCAGCAATAAAGATTGAAGTGGGCCCATCCGCCCCTCCGATCACCATAGTCTCGCCGATTACAGAAACCTCCCTCTGGCTCCTAACTTTCAGCATAATCCCCGCAGCCAAAAGCACCGCTCCGGCAAGACCTGCCACCATTGCCGCAATTCTTTTCATCCCTGATTTCCTCGGTTTTTCTGAGTTGTACATGTTTCAACCTCCGATTCCTTTAATAAAACTCTACCATGTCTGTCTGAATATTTACTCAGCAGATCATCTATCACCTGTGTATGGTTCATGCAAAGATTCACCGCCTTTCTTCCTGTCGATTCAGCTCCGTTTCAAATGAATCCCATCCGCCATAGGGCTTCATTGATTTTCCTCATGATTCCGGCAGATCTTCCAGAAAGAAGATTCCCTCCGCCAGATTCACAAACATATCCGGATCCCGGATCACATGGGATTTTCCCTTCCACCACACCGTATTCCTGTTCGCCGAGACGGTTATGGCTGGCTGATTCTCCCGGTAGTAGGTGATGGTGATCATGGGACTCTCCCCACCGTCCGCCTCCTTCAGCAGCGAATACCGCAAAAAACCGGTCAGCTGGACGGCCAGCCGGATCTGTTCCCGGTCCGTGATTTTCTTTTCCCCATCTGCCACCTCCGGATACGAGACTGTCACATACTGCACTTCATCCGCCTTCGGCACACCGATCAGATACATTCCCCCGTGGAAGATCGAAAATCCCATGAGAAGAGCCGCCGCCACCCCAACCTGGATAAGAAAGCGGATGATTGATTTTAGATAATTGTTTTTCTTCTGAACCATATTCTTCCTCCTGGGACCGGCTGCCGGAAAACCGGGTTATTTTTTCAGGCAAAAAGCGTATTGTTCCACGGAATACGTATATTCGTCCCTGGCTTCTATATAGTCTCCCTTTCGGTCAATTTCCACCGCCACATAGTAGGTTCCTACCGGGAGTTCGGAAAAATATTTTCCGTCCGATGATTCCGAATCGAGGCCCAGCACCTTTTCTCCATTTTCATTCAGCACAGTTATGGAGCCCAACTCCACTTCATGGGGAATGATCAGAGAAAAATCCTCGCTCCACCGGATTACCGGAAATTCCTCCGTATCTCCGTCGAAGATTAAATTGTGCAGTCTCGGTCCTGAATCGGAGACAAAACAGTCTTCTTCCTCCACATATCCATAAGTTGCCACTATCAGCCGGCAAAGGGCATAGTATCCATCACTGTCCTCGGCCATCACATGAGCTTCCTCTTTCTCGTCCAGAGTTTCCATATCATTTAGTTCCGTAAGATTCTTGAAGTTTTCCGGAAAATAATATATTTCTGATATGTCTCTTTTCCCACTGAGACTGTTCCATACACATATTTTATAAGTCAGACTGCTGTAAGTAACTGTTCCCCCGTCCTCGTAATGTTCAATTTTCCACGGGAAAAACAAAAAAATGCCACTCCAAAAGTTACTGCTATTGATATTGCTGCCTTTTTCATCTCCTCATCTCCTAGACTATTCCCAACTGTCAATAGAATCCGCATCCGTCTCCTAAGTCCGTCCGTTTTCTTCCGCCATCAAAGAATTTCTATTCTCTTTTTCATATGATTCCTCCAGAATGTCTAATTTGTGAACCGTTTTATTCCCAAGTAAATGGAAATTCAGAGACGAAATGTATCATTCTTATAATCAAACAAAATCAGGCCGCGCTCTTTACAGATAAAGCCCGGAAAGTCTGTTCCCGTAAATGTCTTTCGGGCAATCATGACATCATCCTCACATTCAGGATTTAACGAAATTTTATGTTTTCTCTTGTTAAATGCGACAATCTTCGTTGTCTGTAAATAGCCCGATTTCATATC
>DWYS01000006.1 GCA_019118585.1 Candidatus Enterocloster faecavium
TGATTCCCTTTTGGGAAAACGCATTCACAGCATTCGTCGCCGTGATAATCACTGCCATCAGCGTCCAAAATATCCCAAATAACCCAAAGGAAGGAATAACAACGAACAGGCCAATGAGGCAGAACAAAACGCCAACGCATAATCCAGCCATGGACTGCCCTTTCCCCGGTTTCACCCTTATCTTTCTGGACATATCTTCTCCTCCAATCATTAAATCTATCTCTGTCGTGTATCTGTGGCAAAGCTTATTCTTCCCTTAAATTGTATCATATTCCGCTTCTGGCCGGTACTACTTATGTCTTACATTTCTTTTAATATATAGTTCTCAACTCAGCGGACAAATGATATAATAGATTTCATTGAATTGATCAGGGCACAGTCCCTGAAAATCATCTCCAGGAGGGAACAAAATGGACAATAAAAACAAACTGCTTCGGATTGCCTCAATCCTGATGATCGTGTGCGCTGCCGCCGCCATTTTGATCGCTGCGGTCAATACCGGCCTGTCGCTGAATTCCGTTGCAAACATGAGCGCAGAAGAACGGGCCGCCGTAGAAGCACAGCTAAGCGAAGGCGGCCTCACCATGGACCAGGCGATGACGGCTATGTCAGGAATTGCGTATGTAAGTCTGGGAATGAACGTCATCTTTAACGCAGTGAAAATCATTGTAGGCATTCTGGGAATCCGAAAGGCGGACAATGTCACAACCTTCTTCTTAGTATGGGGAATCATCCTGCTGGTTTTCGGCGTACTTAGTCTCTCAGGAGGCATCAGCCTGCTGGGCATCTGCAATCTTCTGGGAGGGATTGTGGCTCCCGTACTGTTTATTGTAGGGGGCAATCAGAATAAAAGGAGAGGAATGACAAAATGAACAAAAAGAAAATCCTTGCACTTGCCTTATCCCTGTGCATGCCGTTTTCCATGACGGTTTCCGCTCAGACTGCCGGAAACGCTGCAGACGGGTCCGCACAGGAGATCGTCATCTACCACACCAACGACACCCACGGTTATCTCAGCGGAGACGGCGAAAGCATCGTGGGGATCGATGTGGCGGCCGGGCTGAAGGAAAGCTGACCCTGACCGCCAGCGGCGGCGGAGTATCTGCTTCGGAGGAGCTGTTGGGCCCTGCTGATCTAGCGGATGTTCCTTCCACTGCCACTGTTGCGGAGCAGCTTGCCCAGGTTGAAGCCTCCCAGACAGAACTTTTAGAGGAGACAGTCGGCAGCACCCCTACTACCCTCTGGGCAGGGCAGGTAGGCGTTGTCGCAGTGACCCGCCTGGTCGAGACAAACTACGGCGACTTTACGGCAGACGCCTTCCGAAGCGCTGCCGAGACTTACCTGCAGACCCTGGGAACCGATGCTGAGTTTCCAGTAATCGCGGTGGAAAATGGAGGCGGCATCCGTGCCATGGCCCCCAACGGGGACATTACCATGGGAGACCTGATTTCCGCCTTCCCATTCTCCAATACCATTTACCTGAAAAAGGTCACGCCGTCTGTGCTCTATGAGGTAATGGAAGTTTCTGGTTCAGCTTTAGATGGCCAGGACAAGGAAACCGGCATGCTGCTTCAGCAGACCAACTCCGGCGGATTCCTCCAGATTTCCGGATTTACCGTTGTCTTTGATCCCGATGGGGAGGCCGGAAGCCGGGTAACTTCCATCACCCTGGACGGCCAGACCGAGCCTTTAAACCGTGAGGATACCACCACGGAAATCATGATGGCCGGCAACAACTATATTATGAGCGGCGGCAGCGATTACACCATGCTGGGTGAGCTTCCCAAATACGGTGAAGCCGGCGGAGAACTGGAAACTGTTCAGACTTATCTGGAAAGCTGCTTAAAGGACGGGATATTGGAAGGATATGCCGGAACCGGAAACCGGATCCAGATGAGAGGGGAAGGCTACGAGCCAAAGGATTACACTGCTTCTGTCTTGATCGCAGATGAGTCCGGTGAACCTCTTAGCGATCAGGAACTGTCCTACCGGGTAGACGGAGGAGAACGTCAGAATGGGGTCACCGACGAAAACGGGATGCTGCAGATCACGCTTTCCGATGGCGCTCACGGTATTCGCCTGGCGGATACGCAGCAGGAAATCTACGTTGACAACTATTCCGGATTTGGGATCACCGTGGATGAGTACCGGGAACAGCCCGTCCTGACCTTCCTGGCAGACGGAAGCTGTGCCCCGGTTGAGGAAGAGCAGACCGGGGAGAACGAAAGCTTTCCGGTAGTCCCGGCAGCCGTTATCGTTATCATCGCGGCGGCAGCAGCCGTTGTATGGAAGAAACGCCAGAACCAGAAATAAAATCAGGATAAGGCAGAAGAAAGTCCCGCCGGTCAACAAACCAGCGGGACACTTTTTACTTTTACCAAATCTTCGGCATATTTTCCTGGTACATCCCGTCCCCTTCTTCAACTCCATAGAGTTCACGAAACTCTGGCTGGGCCGAAAGGACTGCGTTGACCCGGATTTTTGCCGGAGAATGCACATCGATCGCGATCAGCATGGCGGAATACTCCTCCCGTTCCTTCGAAGCCCAGATATTTGCATAGGATTCGTAAACCTTTTTCAGGTCATAACCTTCTGCGGCCGCGATTTCCGTCACGCAGGAGACGCCGCCTAAATCCGCTATATTTTCTGTGACCGTCTGCTCCCCGTTCACGGCTCTCCCATTCACTTCCATGCCGTCGTAGTAGGAAATGACCTCCTGGGCCAGGGACCGGAACTTCTCCTTGTCCTCAGCAGTCCACCAGTCCCGCAGATTTCCATCTTCATCAAAAAGGGCTCCGCTTGTATCAAAGGCGTGGGTAATCTCATGCCCGATTACCGTGCCGATCCCGCCCAGATTTACCTCCGGGGAGGCATCCGGCTGATAGATGGGCTCCTGCAGAATACCTGCCAGTATATTGATGCTGTTACTCTGCGGGTCATAATATGCGTTTACCGTCTGAGGAGTATCCGGCCACAAGGTCCGGTCCACCGGCTCATCCCTGGTGGCGAAGCTATAATCCGAACCGGCCCTGGCGGCCTTCATATAATTTTCAATATAAAGTCCCCCTTCCTCCGGGGCATCCAGGACCAGTTCGTACCGGTCCTGAGGCCAGATGTCCGGATGGCCGACCCGCACCTCCATCTTTGCAAGCTTGTTCTTCGCTTCCTCTTTTGTGGCCTCGCTCATCCAGTCCAGTCCATCGATGCGCCCCCGGAAGGTATCAATCACCTGGCTGATGATTTGCGTCACCTCTTCTGTAGTTTCCTCCGGATAATCATTCTGACAGTACATCCGCCCGCATTGGAATCCCAGCAGGCCCTGTATCTCCTCCATGAGCAGTTCCTCAAAAGGCCTGCTCTCCTCCGTTCCGGACACAGCCATGCTGTAATCGGTCACCGCCTGATACGTGTCCATATCCATGTAGGAGCTTAAATCCTTGTGGGCGCAGAGCTTCACATAGCTTTTCAGCGTGGGGAGATGGTCCTCCGTCAAAAAAGCTCCCATCTGCTCCACTTTTTCCACCTCTGACACGATAACCGGGTCCTCACCCTGAACACCGTAGACCTCTTCCACCATTTCTGAAGAAATATTCCCCGAAAAAAGCGCTTCCAGATCTGAGACCTGGTAGACATGGTACGTTTTTTCCGGGTCATAGAGCTCCGACTGGGACAGGGAATTTTCCGCAAGGGACCGCATGAGATTTACCGTATCCTCCGCGGCTTTCCGGGCATCCTCCTGGGAATAGCCCTCAATCTCTCCGAATTTTCTCAGCAGCGCCTCATATTCCGAAACCATCTTCTGGTTGGATTCATCCTCCGAAAACCAGATTTCCTTATTCAGCCCCGTATCTCCTGCGTCCACGCCCAGGATCTTGACCGAGGAATCTTCATAGTCGGCGCCCACATACATTCCAAAGATGGAGTAAAGCCCATAGTTCCGGTTGAACTTCATGCAGGCGCGGACAAGTTCCTCAACGCTGTCCGCCCCATCTACCCGGGCGAAAAATGCCGAAACCGTTTCTCCAAATCCTCCTTCATTCCGGCTGTCCTTGTCCATACCGGTCAGGTATAAGGCCCTGACATTGCTCTCATCGCTGCCCTTTGGCAGCCCTTCCTCCTCTGCCGCCGCCCGAATCAGCTCCGCGATGCGCTCATCCACACGGTCCTGGAGGATGGAAAACCAGTTTTTCACGCTTTCATCCGGTTCGATCTCCCAGCTTTCAAGGAGTTCTCCGTTGACCGCCTGGTAGTAATTGCTGCGCTCTTCGCTGTAGTCATCCTGCCGAACGGGATCAGCCTTTGGCTGGCAGCCTGCAAGAGCAGCCGCAAGCAGGCATATAGTCAAAGCAAAAGCTGCTGCCATTTTATGAATCTTAATACGTTGTTTCCTTCGATTGTCCATCTCCGTTGTCCTCCATACATGAAATGACTGTTAGTCCGTCCGCGTCTGCTCCACATTCTCCTCACACCAGCGCCCTCTCTCATTGACCTGGTATCCGTCCGGAGTGGTAAGGCTTACCGCCATAGCCCCCATGGGGCCTCCTGCATCCGGTTTGAAATAATAGCAATGTTCCTGGCCGGAATCATCCGGAATCCACTGCCATCCGGTAAGCATTTGTCCCAGGCTTCCGTCTGATCTGGGATTCAGATAATAGACGTATCCATCTTCCGCCTGATACCACCCGGTCCGCATATTTCCCTGGGCATCAAAGCAGAACCAGCCAGCTCCCCCGGCTCCTCCATTGGCATAGGGGTTGTAAAGATAGCCCCATCCATTGCGGTATGCGGCTCCTCCGGAAGAGAAGGTCCACATACCGTTCTCCGTCAGAGTCCAGGTTCCATGTACCGCTGAGTCGGAACCGGTCCATTCTATATTTTTGGAGTCCCCGTCTGAGCTGCCCCCAAAGCTGCGGACGATCACCCTGCACACGGCCTCTTTTCCTCCGGCCCGCACACGAATCAAGGTTGTTCCTTTGCGGATCCCGATCACATTTCCCTCATCATCCACCGAAGCGATTCCGGGATGATCGGAGGAAAATACGGGGATTACTTCTGAAACATCGGGGCCTTCCATTGAAACCTTTAGTATCCCCTTTTCGCCGGGCTTCAGAATCATAACTTCCGGTGACAGAGAAATGCTGTCCACCTGGTTTTTCTCAACCAGCAGCACCTGACAGGAAGCCGTCTTTGTGGGGTCCTCTGCGGAGCTTACCTTGACGGT
>DWYS01000077.1 GCA_019118585.1 Candidatus Enterocloster faecavium
GACTGAACCTCCACATTGGGAAGCTCCTTCGTAACTTCCTTTAACATATTAACACGTTCCTCAACGGAAAACAATGGAGATTTTGCCCGATTATTCAAAACTCCGATGATTACTTTGTCAAAAATCTGGGATGTGCGGTGTACAATATCCAGATGTCCCATGGTAACCGGGTCAAAGCTTCCCGGATAAACTGCAGTTTTCATCTATTCCTCTTTCCTGGCAGCAAAAACATGCCGGTTTGTTTTATATTCTTTATCCCGGACCAGCTCATAGCCTTCCTGGTCAAGCCAGGAAAAATCCGTGTCCTTAGATGCCTCTATGATAATCCGGGTATGGGGAGTCAGCAGGGAAGAACTGCGCAGCTGACACAGCACCTGCCGCTCCAGTCCGTGGTTATAGGGAGGATCCATGAAAATGATGTCAAAAGGTTCATGGTGTCCATCCAGCTTTTTCAGGCAGGTGAATACATCGCCCTCCATCACTGCCGCCCTCTCTTCCAGGTGTGTACTGGAAAGATTCTGCCGGATGCAGGAAACAGCCTGAGCCTGGTTTTCAATGAGAACTGCCTCCGCTGCTCCCCGGCTCAATGCCTCAATGGCGATTGCCCCGCTGCCGGAAAATAAATCCAGAAAATGACAGCCCGGAATCTGGGGCTGCAGCATATTAAATAATGTTTCTTTGATCCGGTCGGTAGTCGGCCTGGTATCCATTCCTTCCGGCGTTTTTAAAAGCAGCCTTCTGGCGCTGCCGGCAATTACTCGCATAAATCCTTAACGCTCTCCTTTGCCTGTTCCTGAACTGTTACAAGTATAATATGAAAATGTCCGCAGAACAAGTTTTTTTTTCGTATTTCTGATTTTTTTCCGATTATCATCTCACATTTTCTCTTCTTCTAGGTTTTGGCAGTTTACGCAGAACCTTCTAGTGTATTTCATGCGGATTCACCCAATAATAGCATTGTAACACAAAACAAACCGCCGGCCGGAAACGGCAGACGGCAAACCACAAAAGGAGGGTGTTATTATGACAAACAATTCTAACAAGACCAATGTACCTGAGGCAAGAGAAGCCATGGACAAGTTCAAGATGGAAGTTGCAAATGAGCTTGGCGTACCTTTAAGCAACGGATACAATGGCAACCTGACCTCCGCGCAGAACGGTTCTGTGGGCGGCTATATGGTCAAAAAAATGATCGAGGCCCAGGAACGCCAGATGGCAGGAAAGTAAATTCTTTCAACCTCTTTCATTAAAAGCGTTCTGCTGAAAAAGAGAGCTCTCCGGACTGTAAATCTGCGGCCCGGAGAGTTTTCATGTGGTTCAGCCGTTTGAAAGAATACAGCCTGCAATTACGAAATTTCAACTACCTTTCCGATCCGCTCCTTTTCTCCTGGTTCTGCTGCAGCGTATCCCAGGGCTGCCATGCCGTAAACCACATGGTCATCAGGAATCTGGAACTCCCTCAGGACGCTCCGGATCCCGGGCTCATCGCAGATACCCTGAAGCTGGTTGATCCACACGGAACCGATTCCCAGAGAATGGGCCGCCAGGAAAATGTTTTCCAGGGCGCAGGCATTGTCCTCCTTTCCAAAGCGGCTCTCCTTCAGATTAGAAGGAATGATCAGCGCTGCAGGGCGATACATATCGTATCCGTCCCGTCCGAGCTTGGCGGCAATGGCCTTTGCCAGCTTCTGGATTTTTTCCGGATTGGATACCACTGTAAACTGCCAGGTCTGGTAACCCATACCGCTGGGGGCGTGAAGGGCTGCCTGGACAATCAGCTTCATATCTCCGGCAGGAATCGGCCGGTCCTGAAAGGCCCGGATGCTTCTTCTGGTTAAAATTGTCTGAATGGTTTCGTTCATAAAACAGGACTCCTTTCCTTAAAGATTCAGCTTTTCATAATTTTCTCCCACATAGGCGCTGATTCGCCTTCTCAGTTCCTGGTGCTCCTCCTTCTCCAGTTCCGGGTCCTCGTCCAGCAGCTGATTGACCTCCTGGGATGCAGCTTTTAAGAGGGCCGCATCCGTAAAGATGTCTGCCAGCTTAAATTCCAGGTCCCCGCTCTGGCGCAGTCCAAAAATATCGCCCGGTCCCCGGAGTTTCAAATCCTGGGAGGCAATGTAAAATCCATCATTGGACTGATTTAGAATTTCCAAACGCTTCCCAGTACTTTCATCCTGAGAACAGTTGACCATGATGCAGTAGGACTGGAAGGCACCTCTTCCCACCCGTCCGCGAAGCTGATGAAGCTGGGCCAGGCCAAAGCGCTCAGCATTTTCGATCATCATGACCGTAGCATTCGGCACATTGACCCCCACCTCGATCACCGTTGTGGACACCAATACCTGGATATCGCCGGAAGCGAAGCGCTCCATAATGGCATTTTTTTCTTTTCCCTTCATCTGTCCGTGCAGATACTCCACTGTAATAGAGGACGGCAGTTCTTTGCGCAGAGTTTTTGTGTAATCCAGCACATTCTCCGCTTCCAAAAGCTCGCTTGGCTCCACCATGGGACAGATGACGTAAGCCTGACGCCCCTCTTCCACCTGTTTGCGGATAAATTCATAGGCCTTGGGACGCCACTGGGGATTTACCACACAATTTTTAATCGGCTGTCTGCCCTGGGGAAGCTGGTCGATGACCGAGATATCCAAATCTCCATAAAGGATAATAGCCAAGGTCCGCGGAATGGGCGTAGCGCTCATCACCAGCACATGAGGATCTTCTCCCTTTCCGGAGAAAAGCTCCCTCTGTCCTACCCCGAACCGATGCTGCTCATCGGTAATCACCAGAGCCAGATTGTGATACTCCACTTTTTCCTGGATCAAAGCGTGGGTGCCGATGATCAAATCGGCCTCGTGGGTGCGGATCTTCTCATAAGCCTGGCGTTTTTCCCTGGCTGTCATGGAGCCGGTAACCAGCACAGTCCGGATTTCCATGTTCCGCTGGGAAAGCAGCTGATTGACAGATTCAAAATGCTGCCTGGCCAGGACCTCCGTGGGAGCCATGAGAGCCCCCTGAAAGCCATTGTACGCAGCAGTTAAAAGAGCAAGAAGTGCGACAATGGTTTTTCCGGAGCCGACATCTCCCTGAACCAGACGGTTCATCACCAGCCCGCTGCTCAAATCTCCTGCAATTTCCTCCCAGGTACGCTTTTGAGCCGGGGTAAGTTTGTACGGAAGACTGTCCTCAAACTCCTTTACCTGAGCTGCCGGCTTCATCACATAGGCGGAGGTCTGGTCCGCCCGCTTTTCTTTCAGCTTGCGCACGCCGGTAAGAAAGAGGAAAAATTCGTCAAACACCAGCCGCTTTCGTGCAAAAAGCAGCTGGCTTTGATTCTCCGGGAAATGGATATGCTCCACCGCATAGTTAATCTCTGCCAGCTGATGCTTTTTTCGTATGTAGGAGGGCATGTACTCCCGTTCCAGAGTGCGGGATTCCAGGGCCTGGCTGACGGCCTTGACGATCGCCTTATTCCCCAGCCCCTTCGTCTGACTGTAGACCGGCTGCATGGAAGGTGCAACCGCCTCATAAGCTTCCTGTGTAAAGACCTCCGGCTGTTCCATCATGAGGCGGCCGCGTTTTTTCACCACTCTTCCCCGGAATACATAAACCGTACCGGGCTTCAGATTGTTTTTCATGTACGGCATATTGAACCATACGACCTGGACGGAACCCGTCAGATCTTTTAAATACACGGACACCATCTGCATCCGGTTAAAACGCACCAAATCCGGTGCCTTGGTCAGAGCCGAAGAGACGGCCATCACCTGGTCTTCCTTCAGACTTCCAATGGGCACCGGCGGTTCCATGGATTCATATGCCCTTGGGTAGTGGCTGAGAAGGTCACCGACCGTAAAAATCCCTAATTTCTCATACAGCTTGGCAGTTTTGTCGCCTATGCCCTTCAGGGAACGGATGGACTCTGTATTCAGCATAAAGCGTCAAGGCCCAGTTTAATGCAGCCCATGATGCCCTGGTCGCCTCCCAGACTGGCAGGAACTATATAATTGTCCAGGTCATTTAACTCCGGCGTATTCAGATAACCGCCTATGAACTCCTTGACTTTGCTGCGGATCAAGGGGAACAGCTGCTCCTGATGCATGACACCGCCTCCCAGAATGATCTTCTGAGGAGAAAGGATCATAATATAATCCGTCAGTGCCTGAGCAATGTAATAGCTTTCAATTTCCCATACCAGAGGAGCGTCCTTTAAATCGGCCGCCTTCTTTCCCCAGCGCGCTTCAATGGACGGACCGCAGGCAAAGCCCTCCAGACAGTTTTTATGATAAGGACAGATACCGCCCTTGGGATCCTGGGGATGGCGGGTCAGAAGAATGTGCCCGCCTTCCGGGTGAAGCATGCCGTGGACCAGCTTTCCTCCGGAGCAGACGCCTACGCCTACTCCGGTCCCAATGGTAATATAGATAACGCTGTCAAGTCCTTTGGCACAGCCGTAAGTCATCTCTCCCAGGCAGGAGCCGTTTACATCCGTATCCAGTCCCATGGGAATGGGCAGAGCGCTTTTCAGCTGTCCCAACAGGTCACAGTGGCGCCACGCAACTTTCGGTGTATCCAGGATATGTCCATAGGAAGGGGAATCCGGCTTCACATCTACCGGTCCGAAGGCCGCTACCCCAAGGGCCTCTATTTCCTTTCCGCGGAAATAGGAAAGAATCCGGGGAATCGTCTCTTCCGGCGTGGTGGTAGGAATGGAAATCTGTTCCAGAATAGTGCCGTCCTCCTGCCCTACCGCACAGACCATCTTGGTGCCGCCGGCTTCCAATGCTCCGATTTTCATGTTTCATACCTCCTGAAATTAGTTGCGCTTATTTCCCACAAACCGCAGAATGTACAGGAACAGATTGATGAAATCCAGGTACAGCTGCAGAGCAGAGAAAATGGAAGCCTTGGCTGCCATTTCCGGCATATTTCCATAGTGGACATAGTAAGCCTGGATCTTCTTGGTATCATAAGCCGTAAACAGAAGGAACAGGAAAATACCGATGGTGCATATCATGGTTTCAAACTGGCTCAGGTTGATAAACAGGCTCAAAAGCCAGAATCCGCACAGGAAAATCAGTCCGCCCATCATAAAGGGGCGAATAGAGCTGAAATTAATATTTCCAAAATAGCCGATCAAAGCCATGATCCCAAAGAACAGTGCGGTAATCAGGAAAACGCCCATAAGCACCATCACATCGAACAGCAGGAAATAGGCGGAAAATACAATACCGTTCAGCGCAGCATAAACAAAGAACATGACTCTTGCCATCCCTACGCTCATCTTCTCAATATGGGCACTGAGGAAGATCACAACGATCAGCTCTGCAGCCAGCAGTACATAGGGCAGCGCCGGAATGGAAAACAGGTAGAACAGTCCGCCGGTCACCACCATGGCAACGGAAATCCCAAAGGTAAACAAAAGGCCGGCAAACATCCAGCCAAACGTCTTGGCGGTGTATCTTCCAAGGGATTCACCATAAGATGATGCCTGTGAATAGGTTTGGTTCATCATTTCATTCATAATTCAACACTCCTTTATCATTTTATTCTACTGAGATCAGATAGTCATATACCGGCTGGCCGCCTTCCTGAAGGTCTGTCTCCGCACCAGGAAACTCCTTGCGGATATCATCGGCAAGGGCTGCTGCCTTCTCCTCCGTCACATCACAGCCATAATAAACGGTGATCAGTTCGCTGGATTCGTCTACCAGTTTCTTTAAGGCCTCCAGGGACGCTTTCTCTGAAGAATTTTCGGCTGCCAGCAGCCCGTCATCCCCCAGGGCAATGCGGTCATCCTGATGGATCTCGTGACCGTCAATAACTGTATCGCGCACCGCATAGGTGACCTGGATCGTTTTCACCCGTTCCATCTCCTGGATCATGTTCTGAGTATTTTCATCCGGAGATAAATCCGGCATAAAATTCACAAGAGCTGTAATTCCCTGCGGAATGGTCTTGGAAGGGATTACGATCAACCGTTTGTCTTCCATCATCTGAGCTGCCTGTCGGGCCGCCATAATAATGTTTTTGTTGTTGGGCAAAATGAAAATCGTATCTGCGGAAACCTTTACTGCCGCGTTTAAAAGATCCTCTGTGCTGGGATTCATCGTCTGACCGCCTTCAATGATCAGGTCTGCTCCGATTCCGCGGAAAATTTCCCCAAGTCCTCTGCCGCTGGAAACAGCGATAAAGCCGTATGGGCTGCGCCTGTTTTCCTCCTTCTGGCTCCGGGCAATCTGCTGAGCATTCTGGATCAGGCGTTCCTGGTGCTCTTCCCTCATATTATCCACCTTCATCCTGGAGAGAGCTCCATAGGACAGGCCCTTCTCAAAGGCCAGGCCGGGATGATCGGTATGGACATGAACCTTTACCACCTCATCATCGGATACCACGACCAGCGAATCACCGATGGAAGACAAATAGTCCTTCAGCTCCTGTTCATCGTGGTCCGTAAAGCCCGGATCCAGACGGATCATAAATTCTGTGCAGTACCCAAACTGGATGGGGGCATCTGAAATATGCATATTCTGAGGAACTTCAGCTTTTTTAGCGGAAACGGTTTCTGACGGGGCAAGGTCAAACTCCGCCGCTTTTCCGGTAAGACCGTCATAGGCCCCCTTCACCGCCTCCATCAATCCCTGACCGCCGGAATCCACTACTCCGGCTTCCTTCAGAACCGGCAGAAGCTCAGGGGTCCGGCGAAGGGCTTCCTCTCCTGCCTTGATGACCTCCTGGATCATTTCCAGGATGTCCTCTGTCTGTTCTGCCAGCTCCACTCCCTTATCGGACATACTCTTTGCAACAGTAAGGATGGTCCCTTCCTTGGGCTTCATAACGGCCTTGTAGGCGGTTTCCGTTCCCCTCACCATGGCCCGGGAAAGCACAGCTGCATCGATCAGATCCGTTTCCTGGATCTCTTTTGTAAACCCACGGAGAAGCTGTGACAGGATAACGCCGGAGTTGCCTCTGGCTCCTCTCAGGGAACCGGAGGAAATGGCTTTTGCCAATGTCTTCATGTCCGGATTGTCCAGCGCAGCAACCTCCTTTGCCGCTGACAGGATAGTCAGCGTCATGTTGGTACCGGTATCGCCATCCGGCACAGGAAAAACATTCAGCTCGTTAATCCATTCCTTTTTCGCCTCCAGCCCCTTTGCAGCAGCCAGAAATGCCTGCCGCAGCTGGCCAGCGTCAATCGTATTGGTAACCACTGGTCACTTCCTCCTTAATCAATCACTCTCACACCTTCCACATAGACGTTAATCTTTTCAACTTCCATGCCGGTGAATTCTTCTAATTTGTACTTTACGCTTTCAATCAGGTTGTCGCAGACAGCCGAGATACTGACTCCATAGGCAACAATCACATGGAAATCCACGGAAATCCGGTTGTCTTTAATCTGGACATTGATTCCATGGGTCAGGCTCTCTTTCTTCAGCAGCTTTACAAGGCCGTCCTTCATGCTGACCGCAGCCATTCCTACGATTCCGAAGCATTCCACTGCAGTGGTTCCGGCATAAAGCGCGATTACCTCCGGCCCTATCTGAATTTCTCCCAGCTGGTTGCTGATTTTCCCCTTCATTCCTGTCCTCCCCTCTCATTTTACCTGAACGATCAACAGTGTGTCACGCAATTTCCTCCCAGAGAGAAATGCTTAGACACAGTATACACTATTTTCAGAAAAAAAGAAATAAATTTTTTGTTATTTTCGCTTGCAAATTTTGAGAGTTTCTGGTATCATACATGTGTTGTGGATTTTTATGCTTAAATCCAAGTAACG
>DWYS01000078.1 GCA_019118585.1 Candidatus Enterocloster faecavium
GCTGATGCCATGGTCTGACATGATACAGCAAAGATGCCGGATCAAATCGAAAAGTTGAAGTTGGAGTATTTTACTTTAACTATAGCGGAATACCTTGTGAAAAGATAGCCATTATTTTATTAAGCGCTTACTGTCATATCCGGGAAAACGGGATAGTCCTTATGGGTTTTCTGATTCTGGGGCTTCCTGGGGAGCCTCAGCTGCCGTCTCCTGTTTGGCAGTGTTTCCGATGACAACATCCGGTGCTCCGGTGAGATGGATATTCCGGGTGGTATTGGCCTCCAGGGAGTCTGCCTTCATGATGTCAGCCAGATCCAGGCCGGTGGCCTCCTTCATGGATTCAAAGAGCCGGGCCATGACCACAGGAACATTGCCGGCCACGGAACCAACTCCTTTTTCCGATCCGCCGTCCCCGCCGATTATGGTAATCTTGTCAATCTGGGATAAGGGCTCGGCAATCTTTCCGGCGATTTCCGGCAGTACCTTGATCATCATTTCTGCGATAGCTGCCTGATTGTACTTCTGGTAGGCTTCCGCCTTTTTCTCCATACCTTCTGCCTCTGCCAGGGCCTTCGCCTGGATGGCGGCGGCCTCCGCCTCTCCCCTGGCCCGGATGCCCTCGGCCTCCTGGAGCATGGCGTACTTCTGCGCTTCTGCCAGCGCTTTCTTGGCCTCGGCTTCTTTCTCCTGTTCGTACTTTCGGGCTTCTGCCTCGCGCTGGCGCCGTGTCAGGTCTGCGGCTGCGGCCTGCTCGATGGCGTAGCGGTCCGCGTCCGCTTTCTTGTTGATTTCCGCCTCCAATGCCTGCTGCTGCACCGTAACTTCCTGCCTGCGCAGCTCCGCTTCCCGTTCGGTTCTGGCAATCTGGGCGTTGACGGTGGCGGTCTGAATGGTCTTTTCCTGCTCCTGCTTCTGGATCTCATAGGCGGCGTCCGCCTCCGCCTTCTTGGTATCCGAAGCCTTCTGGAGCTCTGCCTTCTTGATGGCGAGCTCGTTGTTCTTCTGGGCGATTTCTGTCTCTGCCAGAACGCGGGCATCGTTGGAAGCCTTGTCGGCCGCTGCCTTGGCGATCGCGATATCGCGCTCCGCCTCCGCCTTGGCGATGGAGGCGTCCTTGCGGATCTTGGAGGTATTGTCCATACCAAGATCCTGTATCAGACCGTGCTCATCGGTGACGTTCTGGATGTTGCAGGAGAGAATGTCGATCCCCAGCTTCTCCATATCCCGTGAGGCCTTGGTCATTACCTGGTCAGAGAAGGAATCACGGTCAGTGTTGATGGCCCGCAGGGTCAGGGTCCCGATAATCTCGCGCATATTTCCCTGGAGGGAATCCTGCAGGTCAGCCGCGATCTTGGCCGGTTCCTTATTTAAGAAGTTGCGCATGGCAAGCTTCATCCGTTCCGGGTCCTCTGCTACCCGAACCTTTGCCACCGCATCCACCATGACGTTGATAAAGTCGTTGGTGGGAATGTACTCATCGGTCTTGATATCCACCGTAATCTGGCCCAGATACAGCTTATCCAGCTGTTCAAAGAAGGGAAGCTTCAGGCCGGCCCGGCCAATGAGAACTCTTGGCTCCCTGCGGATGCCGGAGATGATGTAGGCGTGGTCCGGCGGTGCCTTCACATACCCCTGAGTCAGGAGCAGGATCAGGAGGACGATGATCAAAATGAAGGGAAGAAAGGCAAGGATCAGTTCAGTCATGGAATTCTCCTTTCTGAGAAAAATAATAGTTGTTCAGAACATCTGATGTAAAAATCCTGTGATAATTGTATGGTATCATATGCAGGCGATGAAATAAACAGAATTAATAAAAATGTCAGAATGTGACAGAAAAAAATAGGAAATCATGGAATCCGATTTCTGTCTCTGGAAAACTCTGAAAAACCGCGCTATGATAGATGAGAAACAAAACGGCCAATCATGGAGCGAAAGAAGGCATAAATATGTGGCTGATCTATGGACTGGGCTCCGCCTTTTTTGCGGGCGTGACGTCTATTCTGGCAAAATGCGGGATCCGGAAAACGGACTCCGATGTGGCAACGGCGGTGAGGACCATTGTGGTTCTGATATTTTCCTGGATCATGGTGTTTTTGACTGGTTCGGAATCAGGGATTTTCTCCATTGACGGCAGAACGATGTGGTTCCTGGTTTTATCCGGCGCTGCTACCGGAGCTTCCTGGCTGTGCTATTTTAAGGCCCTGCAGCTTGGGACGGTCAACCAGGTGGTTCCCATCGACAAGTCCAGCACGGTCCTGACCATCCTGCTGGCCCTGATTTTCCTCCGGGAGGGGATCAGTCTGCCCAAGCTTCTGGCGGCCCTGGCTATTGGGGCAGGGATCTTGATGATGATCGAGCGGAAAAAGGAAGGAGAAGAGAAAACAGGAAAAAGGGGCTGGATGTTCTATGCCTGGGGTTCTGCCTTTTTCGCCAGTCTGACGTCCATTTTGGGTAAGATCGGAATCTCCGGGATAGATTCCAACCTGGGGACTGCGGTCCGCACCGGGGTAGTGCTGGTAATGGCCTGGCTGGTGGTGCTGGCGGAGGGAAAACGGAAGGAGGTTCGGAGAATTCCCGGAAGAGAGCTGGCCTTCATCTGCTGTTCCGGCATCGCCACCGGAGCTTCCTGGCTGTGTTATTACCGGGCCCTGCAGCTTGGACCGGCCAGCGCGGTAGCACCGGTGGACAAGCTGAGTATTCTGGTGACCACGGCATTTTCCTATGTGGTTTTCGGTGAGCGGCTGACCAGGAGGGCAGCGGCGGGCTTGGCACTTTTGACGGCCGGAACGGTATTGATGGCTGTGGTATAGAAGGCTGAAACTGGGGAAAGAAAAAGTCATTCCGTAAAAAGAGTATAAAGTATCTGCCAAAATGAAAGAATGAAAAGGTAAAGAATTCAGACCTTTAAAAGGAGAAAGAAAATGGCGGCAGATACAAAACAGCCGGTCAGGCCGTTCGGCATGGCAGACAAGATCGGATATGCGCTGGGTGATTTCGGAAACGATTTTACCTTTATGCTGTCCTCTATGTTTATGATGAAGTTTTATACCGATGTGATGGGAGTTGCACCGGGAATCGTAGGCGGGCTGATGATGGCAGCCCGCTTTGTGGACGCGGTGACGGATGTGACCATGGGGCAGATCGTGGACCGCTCCCGGCCCGGCAGAGACGGAAAGTTTAAGCCCTGGATCCGGCGGATGTGCGGCCCCCTGGGGATCTCAGCTTTCCTGATGTTCCAGTCCGGCCTTGCCGGGATGCCCATGGGCTTTAAGATTTTCTGGATGTTTTTTACCTACCTGCTGTGGGGCTCCGTTTTTTATACGTCGGTGAACATCCCCTACGGTTCCATGGTATCCGCCGTATCTGCGGACCCCAACCACCGGGCCCAGCTGTCCACCTACCGGAGCATCGGAGCGACCATGGCCAGCCTGGTAATCGGAACCGGCACGCCGCTCCTGGCTTATGAGGCAGCAGAGGGAGCCACGGTACTGTCCGGAAGCCGCATGACGCTGATCGCCGGCGTCTTTGCGGTATGCGGCATTGTCTGCCAGCTTCTCTGCTGCCATCTGGTAAAGGAGAGGGTGGAGATCCCACAGAATACCAGCAAGCTGAATGCGGGAAAGATGGCAAAGAGCATTGCGGCCAACCGGGCTCTTCTGGGCATGATTGCGGCGGCCATCATGCTGCTTTTAGGCATGCTGGGCATGAGCGGCATGGCGCCCTTCGTGTTCCCGGTCTTCTACAACAGCGCTTCCGCCCAGTCCCTGTCGTCCCTGGCCAGCAACCTGGCTGTGCTTCTCATCTGTGCGCCCCTGGCAGCCAAAATTGCTGCCAGGACGGGCAAGAAGGAGCTGTCCGCCGTATCCTGCCTGCTGTCTGCAGCTGTGTGGCTGGCCTGTCTGGCAGTCCGGCCCAGGAATCCCCTGGCCTTTGTGGGGTTCTATGCGGTTTCTTATATCGGGATTGGCATGTTCAACACCGTAATCTGGGCTATGATCACGGATGTGATCGATGACGCGGAGGTGAAAAACGGCATCCGGGAGGACGGGACCATCTATTCGGTTTATTCCTTTGCCAGAAAGCTGGGACAGGCCCTGTCATCGGGGATGATCGGGGGACTGATGACCATGATCGGCTATTCGGACGGAGTGGCGCTAGATCCATCCGCCTACCCGCAGGTGCTGGAGGACATCTTCAATCTGTCCTGTATCATCCCGGCCATAGGGCTGGCTGCTGCTGCCCTGTCCCTGTTTTTCATTTATCCGTTGAGCAGAAAACGGGTGGAGGAAAATGCGGAGGAGTTGGCCAGGCGGAGAAATGCATAGCAGGGAAAGGAGAACGTAAATGGCAAAGAACGCATCCAAATGTGTGCGATATTATGAGAATGCAGATGGTCCGGTGATCGGAACCGTTTCCAGAACGGTCATTGAGAAGGACGGGCTGTATTTTAAGGACCTGGACGGCAGCGGCAAGTTTCAGGATTATGATGACTGGCGTCTTTTGCCGGAGGAGAGGGCCAGGGCATATGTGAAAGTTTTGACCACGGAGGAGAAGATCGCCCAGCTTTTTATTTCCGACTGGAGAATGGGAAAATATCTGAGCCAGTTTCCGGAGCACGAGCCAAAGCTGGATGGATCGGGGACCCTGGATGAGGCGGAGTTTACGGGGAGGACCATTTTCGGGGAGCAGCATCTTCCCGGCACTACGGTCCTGCTGAAAGAGTGGTTCGCCCGACACCTGATCCTCAGAGCCAATCCCACGCCGGAGGATTTGACGGACTGGCTCAATCAGCTCCAGGCCGTGGCGGAGGAGTGCAGGCATTTTGTCCCGGTACAGGTGGCCTCCAACTCCCGGAATGAAAGCGGGGAGCTGGTATTCGGCATGAATGATGCCGGAGGGGTTTTTGCCTCCTGGCCCGGTACCCTGGGAATCGCGGCGGCGGTGAAGGGGGACTCCATGGAACTGGCGGATGAGTTTGCCGGCTGTGTCCGCCGGCAGTGGAATGCCGTCGGGCTGAGAAAGGGATATATGTACATGGCCGATGTGGTTTCAGACCCCAGATGGCAGCGGACCTACGGAACCTTCGGGGAGGACCCGGAGCTGATCGCGGAAATGTTCCGCCATATCATTCCGGGAATCCAGGGAAGCAGGGAGGGAGTCACCGCAGAGGGAGTTGCGATGACCGTTAAGCATTTTCCCGGAGGAGGAGCCAGGGAAAATGGATTTGACCCTCATTATAAGATGGGGCAGTGGAATGTCTATCCGACCAGGGATTCGCTGGAGCGCTACCATCTGCCGCCCTTCCAGGCAGCGGTGGACTGCAGGGCTTCCTCCATTATGCCCTACTACGCAAAGCCATCAGGGCGCAAGAGCAGTTCTCAGAAGGACCTGGAGGGAAAGGACATGACCATGGAGCCTTACGGCTTTGCCTACAACAAGCCTTTTATGGAAGACCTTCTGCGCCGTCAGATGGGATTTCAGGGGTATATTAATTCCGATACCGGCATTGTCCACAATATGTGCTGGGGCGTGGAGATGCTGGATGAGGCGGAGCGGATTGGATTTGCGGTGAATCATGGAGGAGTGGACCTGATCAGCGGGCTTTTCGACAACCAGTACGGACGTCAGGCCTATGAACGGGCTTATAACGATCATTACGAGAAGCATCCGGTTCCGGCAGGATTTTCAAAGGAGGAGCTGGTGCTGACAGAGGAGGCCCTGGACCGGGCGGTTTCCAGGACTCTGACGGAGATGTTTGCTCTGGGAATGTTTGAGAATCCGTACCGGGACCCGGGACAGGCGGCAAACGTGATTGCCGATCCAAAAGACCGGGAGAAGGCGATGGAAGCCCACCGGAAGAGCGTGGTGCTGCTGAAGAATGACGGAACACTGCCCTTGACGAAGGAAAAACTGGAAGGAAAGAAGGTTTACGCGGAGTGTTTTTGCAAGGATGAGGAGGCGGCAGACCGGGCCAGTGCCTCTCTGCGGGAGCAGCTTCAGGGCCAGGTCTGTCTGACGCAGGACTGGCGGGAAGCAGATTATGCCATTTTGTTTTTGAACCCCTCATCGGGAGAATATTTTAACGCTACGCCTGGATATCTGGAGCTGGACCTCTGCGACGGCAAGGAAGTGCCGGATGTGGATGAAGACGGAAGGCCCACACAGCGGACCCACCGGGAGACCACCCTGGCCGGAGCAGGCCGCATCCGGGAGATTTCCCGGGCAGTCCGCGGGAGAGGGGGCAAGGTTATCGCCAGCCTGAACGTGACCTTAGCCTGGCAGGTGGGAAATGCAGAGCCCTTCTGCGATGCCTTTCTGTGCGGCTTTGACACCTGCCAGGCAGCAGTGCTGGATGTGATATTCGGCCGGTTTGCCCCCACGGGCCGTCTGCCCCTGACTTTCCCCAGAGGGGATGAGGTGCTGAAGGTGGACGCCCATGGGGTGTGCGTAAGCCCTAACGATGTGCCGGGCTATGACAAGGACCGGTATCTGCCGGATTCCCTGAAGGATGAAAACGGGAAGGCCTATGCCTACCGGGATACGGCGGGCAGCTACTATGAGCTGGATTTTGGCCTCCGGTTCAGGGAAGAAAGCTTTGAACGGAAATAGGATCTAGCGGGCAGAAGCTAAGACGGCAAAGGCCGCTTCCTTCTGCTTTCAGGGGGCCGGCTTCCCCGTATATCCGGGTGGTAAAGACCTCCTCCCCTCCGTTGACGAAGATCTCCAGGGAGGTAGTGTCGGAAAAAATCTGGAGTTTCTTCAGGTGTTCCAGCCTTACGCTGCGGCGGTCCCGCCCGAATCCTCCTTTTTCCAGACGGAGGGTCAGAAGGCCGTTCTCATAGCGAAGGAATGCGCCGTCCCGCAGGGTCAGGCAGGCCGAGGAGCAGTTCTCAAACTCCACGTTCAGTTCGTATACCAGTTCCCGGATTCCGGCTTTATGAAACTGTTCCGGAGATGAAAATTCCTGAATCTCCCCCCGCAGCTGCGTAAGCTCCGGAACCGGCTCCTGGATGAGCCGCCCATTGCGCAGGGACAGAACGCGGGGAATGGTCAGGGCGTGCTGCCAGCCATCGGCTTCGGTGGGATTGGTGTACTCTGCATCCGGAATTCCCATCCAGCCAATGAGGATCCGGCGGCCCTTCTGGTCCTGAAAGGTCTGAGGAGCGTAGAAATCAAAGCCGCGGTCCACCTGGGAGAAGCCTGACTCCAGATTGACCTTCCAGCTGCCTCCCTCAAGATCGGGGAGAACTTCCATGGACAGACACTGATAAATGTTGGCAAAATCGATTCCCTGCCTGGGAACGCCCTGAGGGCAGCAGATGAGGCGCAGCTGGCCGTCCATGACAAATAAATCCGGGCATTCCCACATGTAGCCAAGTGGCTTTGGGGAGGTGATGCGTCCGGCATAGGTCCAGCTTTTCAGGTCCTGGGAGCGGTAGAGAAGGGCCAGCCCCTGGTCGGACCGGTCCCTGGCTCCCAGCACCATATAGAAGGAACCCTGGTATTCCAGGATTTTCGGGTCCCGCACATGGCAGCTGATGTCTGCCGGATAGTCTGCCGTGGTCATCAGCAGCTCTTTTTCAGAAAAATGTTCCCCGTCCCGGCTGGAGACATGTACGGTGTTGCTGCCCCGGCCGGAGAGGATATAATCGTAGTCCGGGCGGTCGAAGTATTTTACATTTCCCGTGTAAAAGCAGTGGATGACTCCGTCCTTCAAAAAGGCGGAGCCGGAGTAAACCCCGTGGGCGTCAAAATCTTGGTCCGGGAACAGCACAGGGCCATGGTCCTCATAGTGTATAAAGTCCCTGGTGGTACAGTGGTTCCACAGCTTGACCTGTCCGGTGGGCTCAAAGGGGGTATACTGGTAGCAGATATGGTATACCCCGTCCTTCTGGCAGAGGCCGTTGGGGTCGTTGAGCCAGCCGGTTTCCGGCATCAGATGATAATGGAGGCGTCGGGGGTCCAGAGCCACCTTTTGACGGTAATCCTCATGTTCCCTGCGCCACTGAAGAAAATCTTCTTTCGTTACTTTGTGATATTTCTGAATGGTAATCAATCCTAAAGACCGTCCTTTCTGTGAGAGAACTCCTTATGCCGGCCTGCGCACGATCAGGGCAGGGGTGCTGGTATCGGCCTGGTTTTCTTCCAGGGCCGTCACCTGTTCCTGGGGAACCTGGGGCAGAAGCAGCATAACCTGGGGATCGTAGCCCTTGCTCCGGACAAATTCCACATCCATTTTCAGGATGGGCTGTCCCTGTTTGACGGAAGCTCCGGTTTCCACCAGGGCCTCAAAGCCCTGACCCTCCAGCTTTACCGTATCGATGCCGGCGTGGATCAGAACATCGATGCCGGAAGAAGAGGTGATGCCCACGGCGTGCCTGGTGGGGAAAATCAGGCTGATGGTCCCATCGCAGGGGGCGCAGATGGTGGAATCCTCCGGATTGACAGCGCAGCCTTCTCCCAGAGCTTTGGAGGCGAAAGCAGGGTCATTGGCCTTTGAAATGGGGAGCATCTGGCCTTTTACAGGGTTGTAGAAGGTTTCGGTAACCGTTTCATCTGCAGCCTTTGCAGGTTCCGGTTCTGTCTCTGCTTCTGAGGCAGCCGTATCAGAGGAGACGGATGGCTCCGGAGCTGCTTTGGAAGGAGCCTCCTGCTCACCCAGGCGGTATTTCTTCCAGAATACCACGGTCAGCAGGAAGGAAACGCCCATGGAAATCAGGATGCCGATGGCGAAATTGGGATAATCGGCCGGCTTCATGGAGATAAAGCCGGGAAGCCCTGCAGCACCCAGAGCCTGGGCCAGCACATGGGTGCCGGCCAGCCAGGCGCTTCCGGCGCCGGAGCCGATGATGGCAGCGTAGAAGGGATATTTTAACTTCAGGGTTACGCCGAACATGGCCGGCTCCGTAATACCCAGCAGAGCGGAGATGCCGGATGCGGAGCAGATGGATTTCATCTTGTCATTTTTCGTCAGCATCAGCACGGCCAGTACAGCTGCACCCTGGGCCACGTTGTTCATGCTGGCGGTGGAGAAGATGAAGCTTCCTCCGGTGGTGGCGCTGTCTGCGATCAGCTGTGTTTCAATGGCAATAAAGCTGTGATGCATGCCGGTGAGGGTGATGGGGGCGTAAACCAGGCCGAAGAGGGCTCCGCCCAGAGCTCCCAGGGTGTTGTAGGTCCAGGTGATGCCTGATGCCAGCAGATTTCCAGCTTCACGCAAAACAGGTCCTACAAAGATGAAGGTCAAAAAGGAGGTAGCCAGAATGGAAATCAGGGGCGTTGTCAGATTGTCCAGCCAGGAAGGAGTGACCTTGTGGAGGCGCTTCTCGATATTGGCCAGGATCCAGGAAACGGCCAGTACCGGAAGGACAGTGCCCTGATAGCCGATAGCAGGAATGGCGAGGCCGAAAATATTCCAAACGGGCGGATCTGCGATTCCGATCTGGTAGGCGCTCATTAGATCCGGGTGTACCATGATCATGCCCATGGCCGCGCCCAGATAGGGGTTTCCGCCGAATTTCCTGGCTGCACTGAACCCGATCAGCACCGGCAGAAAGGTAAAGGGAGCGCTGGCAAAGAGGTTGACGGCGGCTGCCAGGCCCGCCCACTGGGGATAGGCCTCGATGAGAGACTGGCCGCCAAACAGATCCGAGGTCAGAATGTTGTTGATGCCCATCAAAAGGCCGCCTGCCACGATGGCCGGAATGATGGGAACGAAAATATCGCTGAGCATCTTGACGAAGCGCTGGAGCGGATTGCCTTGTTTTTCCTCCGGCTCCTCCTGGGATTTTTCCTCGGTTCCCAGCTGCTTCTGCACCTCCGCAAATACCAGGTTTACGGTGCCGGAGCCAAAAATGATCTGAAACTGGGACTGGGTCAGAAAGACGCCTTTTACCCCTTCGATGTTGCTGATGGCCTCTTCGTTTCTCAGGTCATTGTCCTTTAGCTGAAGGCGAAGTCTGGTGGCGCAGTGGGCCGCAGAACGGATGTTGTCTTTGCCGCCTACATTTTGGATGACCTGTCTGGCAATTTCTGCATAATCCATAAATTTGTAACCTCCCTTTGTGTTGATCTCATAGCGGATATGGCATCGGTTCCATATATAAATAATAGTGTATTTGATGAGAAAAAGTCAATAGAGAAATGGAACCGGTGCCAGTTTTGTGCGTAGAAAAACAGAGGTAAAATTTGTGCGTATTGCACAAGAACCTCTGTTTTACAAGCTGTACTCCCAGATGCTGGGTTTTGTTCCGCTCCGGGCAGCCTTTTCAGGAACGGAGACTGCCGCCGGGAATCATTTGAAATCCCACTACCTGTTTTTGCGGAACCGGTTCCTGTCGGATCAGTTTCAGGAGGGTTTCCGCTCCCAGGTATCCCAGGGTATAGGAATCGAATTTCAGGGTGGTCAGGATGGGAGTCAGGAGAGCACTCTCATCGTAGCCGCCGAATCCGGCCACGGCCACATCACCGGGGATGGAAAGCCCCATTTCCCCCAGCACCCGGTAGGCGCCGTAGGCCAGACGGTCCGTCGCGCAGATGAGGGCGTCCACAGGGCCGGACCGGAGGGCCCTTCTGGTCATTTCTTGGCCGCTTTCATAGCTGTAATCTCCCTGGAAAATCCGTACATCCGGAATACCGCAGCTTTTCAGCCCCTCCAGAACGCCCCGCCGCCGTTCTATTCCCACGGCGATGTCGCTTTCCTCCACTCCCAGGTAGGCGGGATGAGAGGGATGGGACCGGCCAACCAGCTGGCCCATGGCAAAGCCTGCCTGGTAGTCATCGTCCACCACGCTGAATCCGCCGGGACATTCCTGGGCCAGAACGACGATGGGCACGGGGCTGTTTTGGGTCAGTTCCAGGTGTTCGGGGGTAATGGTAATGGCGCTGAGCAGGATTCCATCCACATTCAGGCTCATCAGCTGCCGGATATTTTCCAGCTCCTGCTTCACATCGTGGTCAGAATTTTTGATCAGGGTTTCATAGCCCTCCTTCCGCAGATACCGGTCGATGCTGGTAATGACACGGCCTGTGATTTTCGAATTCAGGGCGGGGACCACGACACCTACTACCCGGCTGTTTCTGGCCTTCAGGCGGGCGAAGGTATTGGGGGTATAATTGTATTTCTTGATGACTTCCTGGATGCGCTCCCGGGTTTCCTGGCGGACGTAGCCGCCGTTGAAGTAGCGTGAAACCGTGCTTTTGGTGACCCCGGCCAGCTGGGCGATGTCGGCCATGGTGATTTTTTCCATAAGAGTCAGGCTCCTTTGTTTCCGGGCCCCTTTTGCGGGACAGCCGCAGAGGCCTTGTGATACCGGTATCATACCATAAAAAGACAGAAGTGGCAAAATGTTTTCATGGCTTTTAAAGGAGATTGTGGAGACGGGAGATTTGTGATAAACTCTATCGATAAAGATGCAGAAGTAATTTGACATTATATAAGGAAAAGGAGAGGAGAAGATTGAAAATGAAAAGTAGAGGGTATCCATTCCCTTAATCGCATGACAAACAAGCCATCTTTCGGTGGCTGCTTTAAAAATTGAATATTAAAAAGTTAAGGTTACGCAGTTGCTGACTTGATT
>DWYS01000079.1 GCA_019118585.1 Candidatus Enterocloster faecavium
TAGTCGAATCCCACCGGAATCCTGCTGAAGATCTGTCTCAAATCCCTGGGGAAAATTTTTAAAATCTCCTCTCTCCTATCCATTTTCCTCACTCCTTTATCTCAATATATGAGCAGGGATGTGTTTTATGACTGAGCTTTAAACAAAAAAGCTGCCGTCCGCCAGGCTTTCGCACCTGACTGCACGGCAGCTTTTCCCAAAAGACACCTGGACCAGTTTCATGAACCGGTCATCTGCAAGTATTTCTCCCCCTCCTTTCAGTTATATAACGTTTTCACTTTTTAATTTCCTCTTTTTCCCTGTTATTTTTTTACACAATTTTACCTGTTACTTCTTTTTCCTTCACATCTACAAGAATAATATCCTCCCCCACCTGACAAATGTCGCAGAATGGGATCACATACTCCTTTTCCCTTCCCAGAAAGCCGCAGATGCAGCCTGGCCCCGGCACGATCAAAGCCAGCAGGCAGCCTGTTTTCATATCAAAATCAACATCTCCCGCAAACCCCAGCCGCTTGCAGTCCTTAACATTGATAATTTCCTTCTGTTTCAATTCACTGATGCGCATCCAAAGCCGCCTTATTCCATTTTTTAATAATATATGAAGGAGCATGCAAAAAAAGAAGGCTGCCTTTAAACGGCCGCCCTCTCTTTTTTCAGATCGTCATAAAAATGGTAAAGCGCACAGCGCATATATGGCTGGATCCAGAACATTCCAATTCCGTAGGAAATACTTCCCAATATATACCAGCCAATGAAGCTGCAGCACAGGCAGAACAATCCGAATCTGTGCTTTCGGGTCAGCAGCAGACTTTCTTTCATGCACTGGACAGGTCCCAGAGAGGGCCTATCCATCAAAATATAAGGCGCAAGCCCAAAAAACAGAAATATCAGAAGGATCCCTGCCATATACCACAGATAGGACAGCAGAACCGCCCCGGTTCCGAGCAGCGTAAATCCGTCCCACAAGCTGTTGACAAATACAGCTATTCCATAAGGAATGGCAAAAAACAGCATCATCAGAAGCTTCAGGAAGCCAATGACGATCAGACACCCGGCCAGCCCTCCGCTGAATCCGGAAAACAAGTCGGACATGGAAACTCTTCTGCCGTAAACCGCATTACGGGCCTGGTTAATAAGCCCGCCCTCCAACAGCCAGTAAAATGCGCCGGATAACACGATCAGCAGCGTTATTACAAGCACAAAGAGGATGATCATGATCATGGCAGCGCCGTAGCCTGTGGAAGCCAGGACCAGCGTCTGGATTCCCAGAAGAACCAGCCCCACTGTCATCACTGCCACCAGAGCCACTCCTATAAGGGATTCTGACAGCGCTCTCATAAAGCTTGTGGCCGCCATTGTACCCATCTGGCCTCTCATAGAAATCCTCGCCCGGCGGCGGTACTCTGAAGCACCTTTCATAACCGGATCACCTCCTGCTAATCTGAGTCGTAATCTCCATCAGATTACCGGCGTTTCCAATCAGCAGCACGATAATGGAAATCACTGCCAGGGCAATACCAATACATGAAAGAACCAATCCCACCTTTGCTTGGGTATTCATAGGTTCCTCCCCTCTGGACAGCAGGGCGAAAATAATCCCCAGCGCTCCAAAAGCAATGCCCGCATAACCACAGCAGCAGCAGACCAGCGAAAGGATTCCCATCACCAGAGCGGCAATGGACATGCCGTTTCCTGATCTTTTTGGCGGGGAAGCCGTATCACGGGTATCCCCATAGCCTCCCTGCCAGGGTCCCTGAGAACTTTCCGCTGCCGGCCGAACCGGCTCCACTGACTCCATCCGCGGTGCTTCCGGCTGTTTATCCTCCGTCACAGGCGGCTGCTCCGGTTCCGGATGCCTCTCCTCCGCCTTGACGCTCTCCTCTTCTGTGCTGCTGTCTGAAACTGTACCATCTGAAACAGACTCGGCCATCCCCGGCTCCGGGTTCAGGCCGTTTTTCTCTTCTTCCATCCAGCATTCTCCTTTCGTCATCCAGATTCCTTAAAGTATACCACAGGATGCCGGAAAACTCAATCTGCCTGATCGTTTAGAACAGCGGTACCACTGCACCGTTGTAGGTAGTTTCAATAAATTCCTTTACCTCATCACTGCGGAGAGCCTGGACCAGAGCCTGGATCTTCTCGCTGTTCTCATCGCCGGCTCTCACCGCCACCACGTTTGCATAGGTCTGGGCAGCAAGGGAATCGGAGGTTTCTGCAGCAAGGGCATCAGACACATTCATGCCTGCCTCAAGAGCATAGTTTCCGTTGATGATGGCAATGTCACAGTCGCTCATGGTTCTGGGGATCATGGCCGCTTCCATCTCCACAATATCCAGGTTCTTGGGATTTTCTACAATGTCATTGGTCGTAGCCTCAAGTCCTGCTCCTTCCTTCAGGGTCAGAAGTCCCTGGTCCTGAAGCAGCAGAAGGGCTCTTGCTTCGTTTGTAATATCATTGGGAACAAATACGGTCGCTCCGTCGGGAAGCTGAGATAAATCTGTGGTCTTTCCTGCATAGATTCCGAAGGGCTCATAGTGAATCTCCCCGGCGCTTACCAGGTCAGTCCCATTCTGCTCATTGTAGGATTCCAGATACTGAATGTGCTGGAAGTAATTGGCATCCAGCTCACCTTCCTCCAAAGCTCGGTTGGGAAGCACATAGTCTGTAAACTCCTGAATCTGAAGGTCATATCCCTCTTTCGCCAGAATGGGCTTTACTACCTCCAGAATCTCTGCATGAGGAGCTGCGGTTGCGCCCACGATCAGAGTCTCCATTTCTCCGGAATCAGCGGATTCCGCCTCAGAAGCCTCATCCTCAGCACCTGCTGCTTCGGTTTCCTCTCCTGCCGCCTCTGTTCCCTCAGATGCGGCGGCTGTGGTCTGCTCCTGTGCGCTTCCGGAACAGCCTGCCAGTGCAGCACAGGCCAAAGCGGCAGCCAGGGCAATGGTTCCCAGATTTTTCTTCTTCATAATTGTTATCCTCCTCTAATCAAAGAATTTTTGGGACACAGATGTGTCCATTTATGATCAGCCTCCGTCTGTCTTTCAGCCAGACCTCAGCGGATTCTCTTGTCAGTTCCCTTGGACCAGTGCATAAATCCAATCTGAATCAGCTGTACAATGATCACCAGCAGCACGACCGTTATGAGCATCATTTCTTCCTCATACCGGTAATAGCCGTAACGAATGGCAATATCTCCCAGTCCGCCTCCTCCGGCATAGCCGGCCATAGTGGAGTATCCCAAAATGGTGGTAATGGAAATAGCCGCTCCAACCAGCAGAGAGGGCTTGGCCTCCGGCAGCAGTACCTTCCAGATAATCTGCATGGTGGATGCTCCCATGGACTTGGCCGCCTCGATGACCCCGGCGTTGACCTCCTTCAGGGAGGACTCCACCATACGGGCAATGTATGGGGAAGCGGAAAGGACCAACGGCACCACAACTGCATTTGCCCCCGTTACTTTTCCCACGATCAGCTTGGTCAGGGGCAGGATCATGATCAACAGAATGATAAAGGGAATGGACCGCAGCAGATTAATTACCAGACCTAAAATCCGGTTAAAGGCCGGCACGGGCCGTATTCCGTCCTTGTCCGTCACGATCAGAAGGATTCCCAGAGGAATTCCGATCAGGTAAGACAGCGCTGATGACAGTGCCACCATATAAATCGTTTCAAGCGTACCTGTTTTTAACATATCAATTGTAACTGCGTTCAGTTCCATTTATCCCACCTCCTCAAAGGACACACCGGATGTTTTCAGATAATTGCGGATACGGTTTGCATCCATCTCATCTTCCGGCAGCTGAATCAGCATCTGTCCCATTGCCTTTCCCTCAATGTCCCTGGTGTCGGCATGCATGATATTCACCGGGACCTTGCAGGCCAGAATCATGTTTGCGATCACCGGCTCCGAGGATTCCCTTCCATCGAAAATGATGCGGATCTGGCCCGATTTTCCAAAATTAGCCCGCTGGGTATCTGCATCGCCCAGGATCAATCTGCGTCCGATTTGGGACTTGGGACCGGAGAAGATCTCTGAAACCTTGCCGAATTCCGCGATATGGCTCTGGTCAATGATGGCGACCCGGTCACAGATCGCCTCGATCACAGCCATCTCATGAGTAATCACGATCACCGTAATTCCCATCTCCCGGTTAATCTGCTTTAACAGGGCCAAAATGGATTTTGTGGTATTGGGGTCCAGGGCGCTGGTGGCCTCGTCGCAGAGCAGCACTTTGGGATTGGTGGCCATGGCCCTGGCGATGGCCACACGCTGCTTCTGTCCCCCTGACAGCTGGGCCGGATAGGCTTTCACCCGTTCCTCCAGCCCTACCATCTTCAAAAGATCCAGCGCGCGCTTCTTTGCCTCCGGCTTGGATACCCCTGCAATCTCCAGGGGGAAACACACATTCTGAAGCACATTTCTCTGTTCCAGAAGATTGAACTGCTGGAAAATCATTCCCATGGACCGCCTTGCCAGACGCTTCTGTTTCTCTGTCATGGCGGACAGATTCTCTCCTTCAAAAAATACCCGTCCAGAGGTAGGAACCTCCAGGTAATTGATGCATCGCACCAGGGTACTCTTCCCCGCTCCGGAAAGACCGATGATCCCAAAGATCTCTCCTTTGAAAATCTCCAGATTGATATCATCCAGGGCAGTTACCATCCCGTTGGCAGTTTTAAACTGCTTGCCCAGGTTTTCCAGCCGGATGATCGTCTCTCTGCCTTGTTCCTCCATACTCCCATCCATTCCTTTCTTCACTTTGTAGAATCAGCGGCTCACGCAGGCGCCCAAACAAATAGGGCCGCATGTCTTGCTCAGACCTGCGACCCTTTATTCCTTACGTAAAGCGACACCAATCAATTCTCAACAATCCATACAAAAGAAACTGCATTCAGTTTTTGGCACACGGAAAGGAACGGCACATCAGCATGCACATGCCATTCATCATACCCATATTCATCTCCATGGCCTGAAACTGGTTCATGAACTTCCTCCTGTAATGGTTTCCTATCATAGTGCATAACTAGGATTTATCTTATCTAAGAAGATACACTACAACGATTGGTTTGTCAAGACTTTTTCTTTCAAAATTCCCGATCAGCTGCACAGCTCCACAATCACCTGGGCAAAAATCTTGGCGCTGGCCAAAAGCTCATCGATTACTGCGAATTCGTCGGCTCCGTGCATACGGTTGTCCGTTCCCGGGAAAGCGGCGCCGAAGGCCACCCCATGCTCCAGCTCATGGACATAGGTTCCTCCGCCGATGGCAAGACAGCCTCCGGGCAGTCCGGTATACTCCTCGTAAACCTGATTCAGCACCTTTACAAAATGGGAGTCCCCGTCTACGTGATGAGGCGGGATCATGGAATCGTTGTGCAGAACGATCCCTTTTTCTGCCATCCGCTCCTTGATCACCTTCAGGGTGTTTTCCTCGTTGGCACAGATCGGGCAGCGGCTGTCAAATACACCTTCCAGATGCTGGCCATCTACGGTAAGCATGCTGAATGCCAGGGTCATCTCTCCGGAAATTTCGTCCTTCCAATCAACGCCCATCGCTTTTCCGCATACGTCCCCGTGGGGCATCAGCTCATACAATGCCGCTACCGCTTTTTTCTGCTGGCAGTCTGCCAGAGGCAGTCTTACGATCAGTTTCAGGAGTCCGGTCAGAGCATTTTTTCCCTCCTGAGGCGTGGAGGCATGAGCTCCGTGGCCCTGGGCCAGCACCATAACCCCCTCCTGATGAGCGGTAACGGTGAAATGGATTCCTGTTTCCTGCTCCACCTGTCCGGCTTCCTTTTCAACTTCCTCGGCCTGCAGTCCTGCCAGAACCGCCTCCGCCTTTCCGGGGACAACGTTGGCCTTGGTGCCGGAAGAAAAGCTTACCAGTCTGGGCAGGGCAGCTGAGGCCTCAAAACTGCTGTCAAAGTGGCCCTCCAGACGGCCTTTTTCAATATTGACCACCGGGAACTCTCCGTCCGGAGAAAAGGTCATGGGAGCCTCCTTCTCCAAATCGTAATAGTGCTCGATATCAGAGCTGCCGCACTCTTCATCCGTTCCCAGAATCAGGCGGACATTTTTTGTCAGAGGGATCCCCAGCTCCTTTACGCAGCGCATGGCATAGAGAGCAGCTACTGCCGGTCCCTTGTCATCTGCCGTGCCTCTGCCGTAGAGTTTTCCATCCTTCTCCACCGGCTCAAAGGGCTCTGTTACCGTCCAGCCCTCTCCGGCCGGAACCACATCCAGATGGGCCAGGATATCCAGCTGGGCCGGTCCGTCGTTTAAGTCTGCCGTTCCCACATAATTGTCATAATTGTTGACCGAAAAGCCATACCGCTCCGCCAGATCCAGCGCTGCGTTCAGCGCCATAAAAGCGCCCTCGCCGTAGGGCTTCCCGGCACTGTAGGGCATCTTCTCGCTGTTGATGCGGCACAGGGTGCAGATATCATCAAGCATCTCCTGTCTGTGGCTGTCTATATATGCTTCAATCTTCTCTCGATACATATCCTTCTCCTTTGATGTTATTTCATCATCTGGGCCAAAGTTTCATTGACCACCTTGCCGTCGGCCTTTCCTTTTACCATGGGCATCAGCACCTTCATAATCGCACCTTTATCCTTGGGGGAAGGAGTCTCGATCCCCAGCTGAGCCAAAACCTGGCCGATCACCTCTTTGATCTGCTCCACGGACATATCCTCCGGGGCAAATTCTTTATAAACGGCGATTCTGGCCGCCGCCTCGTCCCGGATATCCTGGCGGTCCGCCGGAGCTAAGTCGTAGGTCTCCTGTGTCTGCTTGATCTCCTTCTTTACGACAGCATTTTCCTCTGCCTCCGTCAGATCCTCCCGCTTGTCGATCTGTGCGTTCTTCAGCGCGGAGAGCAGCATGGACAGAGAATCCTTCCGCTCCTTGTCTTTGGCCTTCATTGCTTCCACCATGGCGGCTCTTACCTGATCAATCTTGCTCATCTATATGAATCTCCTTTCTCAATTTTTCCAACTCACTGTGCCTGAATTTTTGCTTCTGTCTACGCCTTTCCAAATTCGGAAAGCTTCAAGCCGGGATTGCGCTCCAGCACCATCCCCACGCTCCAGCTATTGATAAAGAGCAGCAGAGGATTTCCTTTCAGGTCTTTAATCCGCTTCATATCAGATGTACCCTGGATCCGTGCCACATCCACCTCCTGGGGGTTCTCCACCCAGCGGATATACTCAAAGGGCAGCTTTTCCAGAGCCACCTCCACATTGTATTCATTCTTCAGACGGTAGGTGAGGACCTCAAACTGCAGCTCTCCCACCACTCCCACAATAATCTCCTCCATGCCGGTGTTAAACTCCTGGAAGATCTGGATGGCACCCTCCTGGGCAATCTGGTTGACGCCCTTAATAAACTGTTTGCGCTTCATGGTATCCACCTGGCGCACTCTGGCGAAATGCTCCGGGGCGAAGGTGGGGATCCCTTCGAATTCAAATTTTTCATTGGACTGGCACAGGGTATCTCCAATGGAGAAAATGCCCGGATCAAAAACACCGATGATATCGCCTGCATAGGCCTCCTCCACGATCTTCCGGTCCTGGGCCATCAGCTGCTGGGGCTGGGTAAGCCGGATTTTCTTTCCGCCCTGAACGTGGTTGACCTCCATACCGGCCTCAAACTTTCCGGAGCAGATGCGCATAAATGCGATCCGATCCCGGTGGGCCTTGTTCATATTCGCCTGAATCTTAAAGACAAAGGCAGAGAAATCCGGACGGAATGGGTCAATCTCTCCGTCCAGAGTCTTTCTGGGAAGAGGCGGGGTGGTCATTTTCAGGAAATGCTCCAGGAAAGTCTCCACACCGAAGTTGGTCAGAGCAGAACCGAAAAATACGGGAGATAAGTCTCCTCTCTGCACCCGGTCCATATCCAGCTCATCGCTGGCACCGTCCAAAAGCTCAATATCATCCCTCAGCTGGCTGTGGAAGTCCTGTCCGATGACCGCATCCACATCGGTTCCATCCAGCTCAAACTCCTGGCTGGCCACCTCCTTGGCTCCGCCCATAGCAGCGGTAAAGGTGGTAATCTTTCTGGTAAAACGGTCGTAAACGCCTTTAAAGCTCTTTCCGCAGCCGATGGGCCAGTTGACGGGACAGGTGCGGATGCCCAGCACCTCCTCAATCTCGTCCAGCAGCTCGTAGGGGTCTCTGGCCTCCCGGTCAAATTTGTTGATAAAGGTAAAGATGGGAATATGGCGCATGACGCAGACCTTAAAAAGCTTGATGGTCTGGGCCTCCACACCCTTGGAGCCATCGATTACCATGACCGCCGAGTCCGCCGCCATCAGCGTACGGTAGGTGTCCTCGGAGAAATCCTGGTGTCCCGGTGTGTCCAGAATATTGATGCAGTATCCCTCATAATTAAACTGCATGGCTGAAGAAGTAACGGAAATTCCCCTCTCTTTCTCAATATCCATCCAGTCAGATACCGCATGTTTCGCAGCCTTTCTGCCCTTTACCGTTCCCGCCAGATTGATGGCTCCTCCGTAGAGAAGGAACTTCTCTGTCAGTGTCGTTTTTCCCGCATCCGGGTGGGAAATGATGGCAAAGGTACGGCGCTTCTTAATCTCTTCTATCATTTGTTCTGAGGTTTGTGGCAATGGTTATGTCCTCCCTGTTTATTCTCATGAAAAGATGGACGCATGCGGCAAAATGCCAGAACGCCCATCTGGTCTATTTCATTCTATTATGAACGGAACATAAAGTCAAGGCTGGCTTCCTGCAGCCATCATCTCCAAAATCCTATCCAAAATCCGGTGAGCCGCCTCATCCTTGCTCATCAGGGGCAGTTCTCTCGTTTCATCCCTGGTAATCATGGTGATTACATTGGTATCACCGGCGAAGCCTGCCCCTTCTACCTTCAAATTGTTGGCAATTATCATGTCCACATGCTTTTTCTCCAGCTTGGCCCTGGAATTTTCCAGAAGGTTCTCCGTTTCCATAGAAAATCCACAGAGGATCTGCCCCGGCTGCCGGTGTTCTCCCAGCCATCCCAATATATCCGTCGTCCTGGTCAGGGGGATGGACATCTCTCCTTCTTTCTTTTTAATCTTCTCCGTTCCTACCTGGGCAGGCCGGTAATCGGCTACCGCGGCGGCCTTGATGATGACGTCCTGGCTGCGGCTGTAATCCCGCACCGCCTCAAACATCTCCTGGGCGCTCTCCACCGGGATCACCTTGGTGAACATAGGCGGCTGAAGCTGCACCGGTCCG
>DWYS01000080.1 GCA_019118585.1 Candidatus Enterocloster faecavium
GCTGATGCCATGGTCTGACATGATACAGCAAAGATGCCGGATCAAATCGAAAAGTTGAAGTTGGAGTATTTTACTTTAACTATAGCGGAATACCTTGTGAAAAGATAGCCATTATTTTATTAAGCGCTTACGGTATGAAAAAGAGCGGGAAGGGTGTTAATCCTTCTCGCTCTCTGCTTTTAATTTTCCTAATTTTACCTCACTCCAAAACCAGGACCGATTGTATTAAGCCACTTGATTTCGGGCGGAGAGGTCGGTGGAATTGGGGCGGGTGGGAACATGCATTATTCGAACTCAATCGTCCCCGGCGGCTTAGAAGTCAGATCATACATCACCCGATTGACCCCCTTCACCTCATTCACAATCCGGTTCATCACCTTCTGAAGGACCTCAAACGGAATCTCTGCCGCCTCGGCAGTCATAAAGTCATTGGTTACCACAGCTCTCAGGGCCACCGCGTAATCGTAGGTCCGGAAATCTCCCATCACGCCCACGGAACGCATATTGGTCAGAGCTGCGAAATACTGACTGATCTTTTTATCCAGCCCTGCTTTCGCAATCTCCTCCCGGTAAATGGCGTCCGCTTCCTGGACCATCTTCACCTTCTCAGCCGTCACCTCACCGATGATTCGGATCCCAAGACCGGGACCCGGGAAAGGCTGACGATAGACCAGATACTCCGGCAGTCCCAGTTCCAGGCCGGCCTTGCGCACCTCGTCCTTAAACAGCAGCCGCAGAGGCTCAATGATCTCCTTAAAATCCACGTAATCCGGCAGACCTCCCACATTGTGGTGGGATTTGATGGTAGCGGACTTTCCAAGACCAGACTCAATCACATCAGGGTAAATGGTCCCCTGAACCAGATAGTCCACCGCACCGATTTTCTTAGCCTCCCGCTCAAATACGCGGATAAACTCCTCGCCGATAATCTTGCGCTTCTTCTCCGGCTCCTCCACGCCTTTTAACTTCTCGTAAAACTCCTCCTGGGCATTGACCCGGATGAAATTCAGGCTGTATGGGCCATTCGGTCCGAATACTGCTTCTACCTCGTCCCCCTCGTTCTTGCGCAGAAGGCCGTGGTCCACAAACACGCAGGTAAGCTGATTTCCAATGGCCTTGGCCATCATCGTTGCCGCAACAGAAGAATCCACGCCGCCGGAAAGAGCGCAGAGCACTTTGCCGTCCCCGACCTTCTTCCGGATCGCACGGATGGAATCCTCCACAAAGGTATCCATCTTCCAGTCCCCTGCGCAGCCGCATACATCGTAAACGAAATTGTGTAAAATCTTATCGCCTTCCACACAGTGCTGCACTTCCGGGTGGAACTGCACCGCATAAATCTTTCTCTCCGGATTCTCCATAGCCGCTACCGGGCACACCGGTGTATGACCGGTTACGCGAAAGCCCTCCGGAGCCTTGGAAATATAATCGGTGTGAGACATCCAGGTCGTGGTAACCGGGGAAACGCCCTTCATCAGAACGCTGTCCGGAACCGTTTCCACCTCCGTCTTGCCGTACTCACTGACAGGCGCTGTCTCCACCCTGCCCCCCAACTCGTAAGCAATCAGCTGGCTGCCATAGCAGATTCCCAGAACCGGAATCCCCATGTCAAAAACCTTCTCATCAATATGAGGGCTGCTCTCCAGGTAAACAGAATTAGGGCCTCCGGTAAAAATGATGCCCTTGGGGTTTAACTGGCGGATCTTCTCCAATCCCATATCGAAGGGGTAAACCTCCGCATATACGCCCTGATCGCGGACGCGCCGGGCAATCAGCTGGTTGTACTGCCCACCGAAGTCCAGGACAATAATCCGTTCTCTCTCCATGAGATTTCTCCTCCATCCTTTGGATTTCTTCTGGAGATAAATTGAAAGAGATTGTACAGAAACGCACAATCTCTTTTTTATCTTCCGTATGTCTCCATTATAGAGGATGATTCGCCAAATATCAAGTGCTTTCGACGTTTTTATCCATTTCCAGATATTTCCTCACATACTGCCCGGTATAAGAAGCAGGGTTATCCGCAACCTCCTCCGGCGTCCCCTGGGCAATGACCGTACCGCCCTTGTCCCCGCCCTCAGGTCCGATGTCGATGATGTAGTCCGCAGTCTTGATCACATCCAGGTTGTGCTCAATGACCACCACCGTATTGCCTCCGTCGGACAGACGCCTGAGAATCTCAATCAGCTTGTGAACGTCCGCAAAATGAAGGCCCGTAGTCGGCTCATCCAGAATATAGATGGTCTTGCCCGTCCCCCGCTTGGACAGCTCCGTAGCCAGCTTAATCCGCTGGGCCTCGCCGCCGGAGAGTTCCGTGGATGGCTGTCCCAGGCGGATATAGCCCAGGCCCACATCGTAGAGGGTCTGGATCTTTCTGGTAATGGAAGGCACATTTTCAAAAAATTTCAGAGCATCCTCCACCGTCATATTCAGCACATCGTAAATGTTCTTCCCCTTGTACTTTACCTCCAGGGTCTCCCGGTTGTAGCGCTTTCCGCCGCAGACCTCGCAGGGTACATATACATCAGGCAGAAAATGCATCTCGATCTTGATAATGCCGTCTCCGCTGCAGGCCTCACAGCGTCCTCCCTTGACATTGAAGCTGAAACGCCCCTTATTGTATCCCCTGGCCTTCGCATCGGTGGTGGAGGCAAACAGATCCCGGATCAGGTCGAAGACTCCGGTATAGGTAGCCGGGTTGGAGCGTGGGGTCCGCCCGATGGGCGACTGGTCGATGGCGATAATCTTGTCCAGATTCTCAGCACCCAGGATTTCCTTGTACTTTCCCGGTATGGTTCTGGCCCGGTTCAGCTTCTTCGCCAGCGCCTTGTAAAGAATCTCATTGACCAGGGAGCTCTTTCCGGAACCGGACACGCCGGTTACGCAGGTCATCACCCCAAGCGGGAACCGGACTGTGATATTCTTCAGATTATTCTCCGCTGCCCCCTTCACCGTCAGCCATCCGCTGGGCGTCCTTCTCACCTCTGGCACCGGTATCTTCAAACGGCCGGAAAGATAAGCTCCGGTAATGGACTGAGGGCACTCCATGATCTCCTCGGCAGTTCCCATGGCCACCACTTCTCCGCCGTGCTCTCCTGCGCCGGGTCCGATATCCACGATACAGTCCGCAGCCCGCATGGTATCCTCATCATGCTCCACCACCAGAACACTGTTTCCCAAATCCCTCAGGTTCAAAAGGGTCCGCAGCAGCTTATCATTGTCCCTCTGGTGAAGGCCGATGCTGGGCTCATCCAGGATGTAGGCCACTCCCACCAGACCGGAGCCAATCTGGGTTGCCAGACGGATCCGCTGTGCCTCACCGCCGGACAGAGTGCCCGTGGCTCTGGTCAGGGACAGATAGTCAAGTCCCACATTAATCAGGAAATTGATCCTGGCCTTGATCTCCTTCAAAATGGAGGCGCCGATCGTCTCCTGCATGGGGGTCAGCTTCAGATTCTCCAAAAACTCCCGGAACCGGACAATGGACATGTCCGTAGCCTCATAAATATTCAGGCCGCCTACCGTTACCGCCAGGGATTCCTTCTTCAAACGCTGCCCCTTGCACACCGGGCAGGGGGTAATCCGCATAAAAGTCTCGTACTCCGCCTTGCTGTTCTCCGAAAAAGTCTCCTTGTACCGACGGTTCACATTTTCCAAAAGCCCCTCGAAGGCTACATCATAGACGCCCTCTCCGCGCTGGCTCTTGTAGTGGACCTTCACTTCTCGCCCGCCGGTACCGTAAATCAGTATGTCGTGAATCTCTTTTGGATAATCCTGGAAAGGCGTATCCAGACTGAAATGGTACTCCTTCGACAGGGCATCCAGAACCGCACCGGTAAAGCTCCCTTTGTCCGTACAGGACTGCCAACCCAGTACCACAATGGCTCCCTGATTGATGGACAGAGATTTATCCGGAATCATCAAATCCTCGTCAAACTCCATCTTATATCCCAGGCCGAAACACTCCGGGCAGGCACCGAAGGGGTTGTTGAAGGAAAAACTCCTGGGCTCCACTTCGTCCACGCTGATGTTGCAGTCCGGGCAGGCAAAGCTCTGGCTGAAGGTCATAGACTCCCCGCCGATGACATCTACCACCATCAGGCCGCCGGTCAATCCCATCACCGTCTCAATCGAATCAGTGAGGCGGTTCTCGATCCCCTCCTTCACCACCAGACGGTCCACCACGATCTCAATATTGTGCTTAATATTCTTCTCCAGCTTAATCTCCTCCGAAAGCTCGTAGAGATTCCCGTCAATCCGGACACGCACATAGCCGCTCTTTCTGGCCTGCTCCAGGATCTTCACATGCTCGCCCTTGCGCCCTCTCACCACCGGCGCCAGCAGCTGGATTCTGGTCCGCTCCGGCAGGCTCATAATCTGGTCCACCATCTGGTCCACAGTCTGCTTGCGGATTTCCTTGCCGCACTTGGGACAATGGGGAATGCCGATTCTGGCATAGAGAAGTCTCATGTAATCGTAAATCTCCGTCACGGTTCCTACGGTGGACCTGGGATTCCGGTTGGTCGATTTCTGGTCAATGGAAATGGCCGGAGACAGCCCTTCGATGCTCTCCACATCCGGCTTCTCCATCTGGCCCAAAAACTGTCTGGCATAGGAAGACAAGGATTCCATATAACGCCGCTGTCCCTCCGCGTAAATGGTATCAAAAGCCAGAGACGATTTTCCTGAGCCGGAAAGGCCGGTGAGGACCACCAGCTCATTTCTGGGGATATCCAGAGAAATATTCTTTAAATTGTGTTCATTTGCCCCCCGTATCTTAATAAACTGCTTTGCCATGAACTATGCTCCTTATATTGAAAACCTTGTATCGAAACTGTACTTCATCTTTGCATACATTTGCTGTGTCCACTAAGTATATCATCTTTTTTTCATTTTGCAAACATCTGTTCGATAATTTCCATAATTTTTTCATCCAAAGCCGTCCGCCCAAAAGGCCGTCAAAAACCCCGAAACTCCAGGCAATCCCTTTGCCCAAAATCTCAGGGTTGAACATGAATCCTTCTGTCCGTTCAGGACGTCCTGAACTGTTATATTTCACTGCGCCTTACTGAGCGGACTGGCCGCTCACATCTCTGCCAAATACCTCCCACATAATCCGCGCTCCGATCCGGAAGCCGTCAGAAAATGCCTGGGTTTTCTCAATATGGCACAGCTCCAGATAATTCTCCATCATTGCATCAAACGCCTCTCTGCTCTCCTGGTCCAGGCGCTCGCAGAAGGCATGGACCTCCTCCAAGGAAGCCTCGCATTTCTCCTCATACTCCGGATTATCCCAGTTCCGGTTCTCCGCAGGCTGCAGATCGCCGCAGTACAGTTCTTCCAGTATTCGTCCCATCCTCATGTACCTCCGAATGTTCAATCTCTTTTGAAACGGGCGTTTCTCCCGGCAGAACAAGCATATCATATTTCCATCAGAAATGCAATTTCCAATCCTCCCCCCGGCAGCCGCCTCCTGCATTTTTCTCTACAATACCTTACTTAAAAACACCTTCAGCCTCTCATTTTTCGGATTGGCAAAAAACTCCTCCGGAGCCGCCTCCTCCACGAAGTTCCCTCCATCCATAAACATTACCCGGTTGGCCACCTCTCTGGCAAAGCCCATCTCATGGGTCACCACCACCATGGTCATCTTATCCCTGGCCAGATCTCTCATAACAGCCAGCACCTCACCCACCATTTCCGGGTCCAGGGCAGATGTGGGTTCATCGAACAGCATCACATCCGGCTTCATGCACAGTGCCCGGACGATGGCAATCCTCTGCTTCTGGCCTCCGGACAGCTGACTGGGGTACGCCTGGGCACGGTCTGCCAGTCCTACCCGGTTCAAAAGCTCCATAGCCTGCGCCTTTGCCTCCTCCTCGGTCTTTCCCTGAAGCTTCATGGGGGCAATGGTCAGGTTCTTCATGATATCCATATGTGGGAACAGATTGAACTGCTGGAACACCATTCCCATCTTCTGGCGATGCAGGTCAATATTGGTAGCCTTATCCGTGATATCCACGCCCTCAAAGAAAATATGTCCCTCCGTAGGCTCCTCCAGCAGATTCAGGCAGCGCAAGAATGTGCTCTTTCCGGAACCGGAAGGTCCTACCACGCAGACTACATCCCCCTTATAAATATCCACATTGATCCCCTGCAGAACCTTCAGGCTTCCGAAGCTTTTCCCCAGATCCTCCACATGAATCAGAGGTTTTTCCATCTGATTAGCGCTCACTCTGCCTCAGCCTCCTCTCCAAAAGCTTTGCCAATCTGGTAAAGATCAGCACAATGACCAGATAAATCACTGCCACCGCCAGCAGCGGCATATAAGCCGTCCAGGTCTGACTGCGGATAATGTCTCCGCCCTTTGTCAGATCCTGAATGGCAAGGTATCCGGAAACAGAGGTCTCCTTCAAAAGGGCAATAAACTCATTGCACAGAGCCGGAAGTACATTTTTTAATGCCTGGGGCATGATAATGTACCACATAGTCTGGCGGTAATTAAATCCCAGGCTTCTCCCCGCTTCCATCTGCCCCTGGTCCACCGCCATGATGCCGCTGCGGAAAATTTCCGCCACATAGGCACCGGAGTTGATTCCAAAGGCCATCACTGCCACCAGGATTTTATCAATGCGCACACTGCCAAATACTACAAAATAGATGATCAGAAGCTGCAGCACCACCGGAGTTCCCCGGATTACCGTCAGGTAAAGGGAACATATCCCGTTGAGCAGCTTCAATTTTCCGGTGCGCTCATGGGTGGAGCGGACCAGGGCCACTAAAAAACCCAGAACAATGCCGACCAGACAGGCAAAAAACGTAATGGTCAGGGTATTCTGCAGGCCTACGGCCAGATATTTCCACCGGTCCTTCTCGATAAAATTCAGATAAAAGGTACTAACAAAATTCTCCCACATAAATTCATCGTCCTTTACTGTTTAAAAGCTGCCTCATGGATTGAGGCGGCTCTCACCGCCTCTGTGTTCATGGGCAGCTTTTGGTTGAAAAACAGCTCTGCTTACTCAGCAGTAATATATTTTGCTACAATCGCATCCAGCTCTCCGGCCTCGTCCAGTTCTGCCAGCGCATCATTGATGGCATTTAACAGAGCGGTATTCCCCTTCTTAACCGCTGCTGCATACTCCTCATCGGTAAAGGAATCATCCAGAATCACCAGTCCCTCGGTCTGGCTTACGAAAACCTGGGCCGGCTGCTCATCGATCACCACTGCATCCACTTTGCCCTGGCTCAGCGCCTGAACCGCCTCAAAGCCTTTGCTGAAGCGCTCTACTGTAGTTCCCTCAGCCTCCAAATCCGTTACATACAAATCTCCGGTGGTCCCCAGCTGAACACCTACAATCTTGCCTGTTAGATCATCCGGGGTTGTAATATCGCTTCCCTCCTGAACGATGACCTTCTGAGAAGCCTTCGCATAGGTATTGGAAAAATCAACAGACTGCTTTCTCTCATCTGTAACCGTCATGCCTGCCATGGCGAAATCTGCCTTGCCGCTGACCAGCTCCGGAATAATGGAATCAAAAGCGATATCCTCGATTACCAGCTCCAGCCCCAGTTTATCTGCAATAGCCGCCGCGATCTCCGCATCAATTCCTACGATTTCATCTCCCTCGTGGTACTCGTAGGGCGGGAACTCCGCGTTGGTCACCATGACCAGTTTGCCCTCCTGAGCTGTCTTGAGCTCACCTGCAGCAGCCTCCGTCTCCGCTTCCTCCGAAGCAGCCTCCGTGCTCTCGTCCTCTGCTGCCGGATCCGCAGCCTCTGTCTCTGCAGCTGCAGTGGTCTCTGCAGCCTCCGTCTCGGCCTGAGAGCCGGAACCGGAACAGCCAGCCATCGTTGCCGCCATCGCTACCGCCAGTGTCAATGCAGTTAATTTCTTTTTCATAATTTTCTCCTCTCCTCTTTTATGCATATATATCAAATATAAATGCATAACTATTAATCAATTTTCTCCCATTATAACGCATTTTCCAGGAAAATCAAGTGTATTTTTAAATTTTTATTCATTTCTTTTGAGCGGCGCGCATCAGGTGCCTTGCCAGGATGGCAGTCGTCACCGTCCCGACACCTCCCGGCACCGGCGTGGCCGCAGCAGCCTTTCCTTCCAAACTCTGAAAGTCCACATCGCCGCAGAGGGAACCGTTCTCATCTACGTTGATCCCCACATCTACCACCACGGCCCCTTCTCTTACATAATTTCCGTCCAGCATCTTTGCCCGTCCGGCGGCAGCCACCAGAATATCCGCCTCCCGGCACACCGCCGGCAAATCCACCGTCTTGGTGTGACAGATGGTCACCGTCGCATCCTCCTGGAGCATCAGCATGGAAAGAGGACGTCCCACCACCATGCTGCGGCCCACGATCACCACCCGTTTTCCTCTCACGGAGATACCGGCCGTTTTCAGCACCTCCATCACTGCCTCCGCCGTACAGGGTGCAAAGCCTTCCCGGTCCCCTGCAAACACCTTTGCCGCGTTTACCGGGCTGATTCCGTCCAGGTCCTTAGCCGGGTCAATAGCCGCCGCCACCTTTTTCTGGTCAATCTGCCCGGGCAGCGGGCAAAGCAGCAGAATTCCGGTCACATCCTGATCCTCATTCACCTTTTGGAATTCCCTCATAAACTCCTCATGGGAAATCTCTTTTGGGTAGGCGAAAGACTGAACCCTCAGCCCGAAATTCTCCATTTTCTTCTTCGCGCCCCGCTCGTAGGAAAGATCATCCGGATTTTCCCCAACCCGCACGATCGCCAGTTTAGGGGCCGTTCCTCCCATTTTTTCCAGCATAGCGGCAACCTCCTCCTTAATCCTGCCGGAGGCCGCTCCTCCCTTTAAAATCTCCATCTTCTTCCTCCTCAGTTCTTTAATCCTTCCAGTACCCTTCCGTAAACCTGGTCCGCCAGCTTTATGCCTTTCGCAGTCAGTTCTCCTGCCCTGCCGTTCAGCTCCTCCGCCTTCTGACGATCTTTCATGGATTTTGTATTAATATACACATTCATCACTCCGCCCAGCAGCGCGGTCCGGGCAAACTGAATGCCTACTCCCACATCGCTGACCGCCATCACGCTGCCCTTCTCGGCCAGGATCTCCAGAATTTCCATGGTCTGGACCGCCCGTTCCATAATCTCCAGGGGAACCATGGTGGCCGCCAAAAGCCGTTCCTCCATCACCGCCTCCTTGTATTCCCGCTCCTCTTTCGTTTCTTTCGGGAGCCCGTAAGCCTCGGCCAATGGCTTAAAAACCTCCTCATCCCGGTCCGCCAGCCGCAGGAATTCCCCGGACAGCCGTGAAAGTTCCTCCATCCGCGCCCGGACCTCCTCCTCCACAGCCGCGTACTTTTTCTTTCCAACCGTGAGATTGCCAACCATCTGCCCCAGAGCGCTTCCCAGGGCACCTGCCAGGGCACTGGCCCCTCCTCCCCCCGGAATAGGGGCCTTGGAGGACAATGCCTCCGCAAAACTTCCAATTTTCATCTCTTCTACCATCGCCTGCCTCCTTCTGCCGCGTTTCCAGACGCAGCCATCTGTCCACCGTTCCAGCTGCCAAGCCGTTCCCGGCCATCCGTCTTTCAAGTAAAGATACTCTGCCTTCATCGAAAAAATACCCTGCAGGTCGTTCATCCCCACAGGGTACAATGCCGCTGCAAAGCAGTCTGCGCTCCGAAGGCCTCACTGGCTTCATCATAGCATGAAGCCGGGACCCTTTACAAGTCCTTTCCGTTCGCCAGTCAGAGAATCTGGTCCTGGTCCGAAGGCACATAAACCGCAATATCATCAATATTACAGTTTAAGATCCGGCAAAGGTCATTGATTGTTTTCATGGAAATATCGCGGTTGTGCTTAAGACGGTGCAGGGTGCTGTCAGAAATGTGATGCTTCTTGGTCAGCGTATACCAGTTTTCCTTAGATTCCTTCAATGTGCGCCAGAACGGCGAATAGTCTATCATCCGCTTTCCTCCTTTTGTAGAATGATTTGTTGACATTCCATAAATGTAAACGCTGGAAATGTTTGACAGACTTAGCATAATCCTGAATTATTCACGACTTTGCCACGAATGTGGCTGAAAGCCACATAGTTACTGTATTTTAACTGAATATTGCTTTTCACCTATCAAGTGAATGAAAAAAGAGCATCCATTTGTGGTAAAATTAA
>DWYS01000081.1 GCA_019118585.1 Candidatus Enterocloster faecavium
CACGCAGGAGCTTCCTGCATCGGCCAGGGCCTGGGAACGGTGCTGGTCCAGATGGTGGCCGAGAGCGTTGGGGTGACGTCGGACTGCATCGTCTATCACAGTCCCAATACCTCCATGGCTCCGGATTCCGGGACCACCTCCGGTTCCCGCCAGACTCTGGTAACCGGCGAGGCAGCCAGAAGGGCCTCTAAAAAGCTGCGCCGGGACCTGTTTGAGATGACGGGAAGGGCCTACCATTTTCACAGCTACGACAAGCGCTATCTGGAAAATGTGGTGCTGGAGGTAGAGGATGAGGATACCCGTGATGTGACCTTTACGGCTGAGGAGCTGGCCCTGGCCAACGGGCGGGAATACTACGCGGAATATCTGGCAAAAACCGACAAGATGGGAGCTGATGTGCCCAATCCTGTCTCCCATGTAGCCTACGGCTACGCTACCCAGCTGTGTGTGCTGAATGAGGACGGAACCATCAAAAAGATGGTGGCAGCCCACGATGTAGGAAAGGCGGTAAATCCCAAGAGCGTGGAGGGGCAGATCGAGGGCGGCGTCCTCATGTCCTGCGGCTACGCCCTGACGGAGCAGTATCCCTTAAAGGACTGTGTCCCCACAGCAAAATTCGGTACCCTGGGGCTGTTCCGTGCGGACAAGGCGCCGGAGATCGAGAGCATCATCGTGGAAAAACCCGGAGTGGATGTAGCTTACGGGGCCATTGGAATCGGAGAGATTACCTCCATCCCTACGGCGCCGGCCATTGCGGGAGCTTACTACAAGTGGAACGGACAGTTCCAGACATCCCTTCCCCTGGAGGGGACGCCTTATGCCAGAAAGAAATAGGAGGGCGAGAATCATGAAAAAACTGTTGAAGGGCGGAACCGTGGTATCAGGCGGCGGGACTGTATTGGCCGATGTGGTTTTAGACGGAGAGAAGATCACGGCTGTGGGGCTTCCGGAGGAGATGGCGCAGCTGGCAGGAGCAGACGCGGAGGTTGTGGATGTTTCCGGCTGCCTGCTGTTTCCGGGATTTATCGATGCCCACACTCATTTTGACCTGCATGTGGCGGGAACGGTGACGGCGGACGACTTTTACACCGGGACCAGAGCTGCTGTCAAGGGAGGGACCACCACCATTGTGGACTTCGGCACCCAGTATCCCGGCGAGACCCTGGCTCAGGGGCTGGCCAACTGGCATGAAAAGGCAGACGGGAAATGCTCCTGTGACTACGGGTTCCATATGTCCATCACGGAGTGGAATCCGGCAGTCAGCCGGGAGGTCCAGGACATGATGGACGAAGGAATCACCTCCTTTAAACTGTATATGACCTATGATACCCAGGTGGATGACCAGACCATTTTCTCCATATTGCGGAGGCTGAAAGAGGTGGGGGGCATCACCGGTGTTCACTGTGAGAACAGCGGCATGATCGCGGCTCTCCAGGAGGAGGCTAAGGCCGCGGGGCACATGGGCGTTTCCAGTCATCCGGCTACCCGGCCTGCGGCGGCAGAGGCGGAGGCCATCGGCCGTCTGCTGAGGCTGGCGGAAGTGGTGGATATTCCCGTGGTGGTGGTCCATCTGACCTGCCGGGAAGGCTATGACGTCATCCTGGAGGCCAGAAGAAGGGGCCAGAAGGTTTACGCGGAAACCTGTCCCCAGTATCTGTTGATGGAGGACAGTCTCTATGACCTGCCGGGCATGGAGGGCGCAAAATATGTGTGTGCTCCCCCTCTCAGGAAAAAAGAGGACTGCGAATGCCTGTGGGAAGGGCTGGCTTCCGGACAGATTCAGACTGTTTCCACCGACCACTGCAGCTTTACCACAGAGCAGAAAGATTTGGGAAAAGATGACTTTACGAAGATCCCCGGAGGAATGCCGGGAGTGGAAACCAGGGGAATCCTGCTGTATACCTACGGGGTAGACCAGGGGAGGATCTCTCTGGAACAGATGTGCCGTGTACTGTCGGAAAATCCTGCCAGGCTTTACGGAATGTACCCTCAGAAGGGCGTTATTGCTCCGGGCAGTGACGGGGACATCGTGGTTCTGCGGCCGGGAGCGGAAGATGTGATTACCGCGGAAAACCAGCTCAGCAACATCGACTATGCACCTTTTGAGGGAACGAAAGTGACAGCACGGATTGAGAAGGTGTTCCTGCGGGGCCAGCTGGCGGTTTCTGAAGGCCAGGTGGTGCTGGAGAAGGCCGGGAAGTTTATAAAGAGAGGGAAGTATCAGTTCGGGACCTTGTGACCGGAGAGCCGAATCCATCTGCCATCGCGACGGTGAAGATTGAGAAGTACGATTAAGTGCTGCACTCATTTACCCATCGGGATGCTGTAAATTCATGTATTCAGCAAAAAAAGAGACGATTCCATAAAATTTCGGAATTTCAACCGGATCTTATGGGATCGTCTCTTTTAGCTGTTACAGAGTTCCTTTCTGAAGGATAACGCATCCATAAAGAGCAGTCTCGCCTGTTGCCAGAACGGCATAAGCGTGTTCTGCCTCCTTATAAAAATCGAAGCGCTCAATCATGCCGATGCAGTCGTTGCCTCTGGGATCATGCCGACAGACGATTTCGCGGTATTCGTCCCAGATGGGGGTGGGGACATCTTTGTCGCACTCCTGCTTATTCATGATGAGAACCGGTTTTTCGATGGAGCGGTCCAGTGGGAAAAACTGCAAAATCGCATCCATCAGTTCTGTGGCCCGCACTCCGTCAGCGCGCACCAGCATGCTGTGGCGGGCGCTGGAAGCAGAAGGGTAGAAGGCGTCCGCGATGATCAGGGTGTCTCCGTGGCCCATTTCCGCGATCACCTTTAACAGCTCCGGTGAGAGACAATTCGGTATTCCTCTTAACATATACAACCTCCTCGTTTAATAAAGTGTTTGGTCTATTTTTGCTGGCCGGCCAGATCCTGCAAAATTAAAATGCGTACTGCCTCAACAGCGGTGCGGATTGCCCGGTCGGTATCATGTGTAATGGGATTTTCCAGGCCGGCTGCAGCTCTCTCCTGGTTGCCCAGGATCTGCAGGACGGCACCAGCTCTGGCACGAAGGACATTGGAAACAGTAAAGAGAGCGGCACTCTCCATTTCCGAACACTTGCAGCCGAGCATTTTCCATGCATTCCATTTTGCTTTCAATTCATATCCTACGGGCATGGAATCCGGGTCATGCTGGCCGTAAAAAGAATCCTTACACTGGGCAACACCGACATGGTACGAAAGATCCAGCTTTTTTGCGGCCTGGACCAGAGCGCTGACAACGTCAAAATCCGCTACGGCAGGCCATTCGATGGGGGCATACTCCTTTGAGGTCCCTTCCATCCGGACTGCCCCGTTTGCAATGACGATATCTCCGCTTTTTACAGAAATGTCGATTCCGCCTGCGGTTCCAACCCGAATAAAGGTGTGGGCGCCGCACATGCTCAGTTCCTGGATGGCGATCGCGGCAGAAGCGCCTCCGATCCCGGTGGAGGTGACGCTGACGGGAACGTTTTCCAGAGTCCCGGTGTAGGTCACATATTCCCGATTATGTGCTGTCAGCTGAGGGTGCTCCAAATAAGCGGCAATTTTTTCGCAGCGTCCGGGGTCACCTGGGAGGATCACATATTTTCCGCAGGCTCCGGGAGCAACCTGAATGTGATAGAGTTTCTCGTTTTCAGAATAATTTACCATACACATCATCCTTCTTTCTTGAAATAGAGTTCTGTATCCTTCTGAAAATTACCATAGCATATTCTTGTGTAAAATGCAAATTTAAAACATGTAAAAACGATGTAAAATATTAAAAATTTTTTGAAACAGAATGAAACAATCAATTTTTATGGGCGTTTTTGAGTATGGTAGACAAATACACGAGGAAAAATTTGTAATAAATACACATATACTTTCTCCTGGTTTTGTGGTTTTATAGATGTAACAGATGAAGAAAATATGATACAATTATTGAAACAATAGCGTTGTTACAACGGCATTGTTACAGCAACATTGTTACAGCAACATTGTCACAGCAAAACATGACAGAGGGAGTGAGATTATGGCGGGAAATGTAAGAGAGATTGCCGCGAAAGCAAATGTTTCGATTGCTACTGTTTCAAGAGTTCTTCATCAGGCAGAAAATGTCAAGGCGGAAACCAGGGAGAAGGTGGAGAAGGCCATGAGAGAGATGGGCCTTTCTCCGGAGGACCTGGTTCGAAGCGCAAAGAGAGACGGAAGGACCGTTGGCGTACTGATTCCGGATCTGACCAACAGCTTTTTTATTGATGTGATACAGGGCATTGAAGAAAGAGCAGAGCAGATGGGGATAAAAGTGATCATATGCCATACGAAGGATTCTGACCGGACGGAGATACAGTATCTGAGGCTGATGAAGGAACTTCAGGTGGCTGGAATCATTATCACGCCGGTATCAGATGACGATGACAACATCAATAACGAATATTTGAACCTGCTGTCCAATATGAAGATCCCGGTGGTCCTGGTGGACCGGGATGTGAAATATACCAGGCATGCCGGGGTATTTGTAGATAACGAGTACGGGGCTTTTGAGGCGACCAAGCTGCTGCTGGAAAACGGCCACAGAAACATTGCATTAATTGCCGGACCGCTCAACACCGTGCCGGGCAGAGGAAGGCGGAAAGGATATCAGGATGCATTCAAATTTATGAATACTCCAATCCGGGAGGAACTGATCTTTAACGGAGATTTCAGCATCACCAGCGGGAAGCTGATAACCAGACATATTTTAAACGACTACCCGGAAGTAACGGCTATTTTTTCCTGCAACAACCACATGACGCTGGGCTGCATTTCAGAGCTGGTGGGAGCCGGAGTCAAAATACCGAATGACATGGCTCTGGTAGGATTTGATGATCTTCCGATCGTGAATATGTTCCATTACAAGCTGACTGTGGTGGACCGCCCAAGCAGGGAGATGGGATATCAGGCCATGAAGCTGATGTCCAAGTTCTTAAAAGGAGGAAAGAGCGGGATAGAGCAGAGGATCATCCTGACGCCGAAATTGATCGTAAGAGGTTCGGAGCAGCTGTGCTCCAAATAGATTGGAAGGAGGAACAGAGAATGAAAAAAGTAGCAGTTGTGGGGAGCTTCGTAGTAGACCTGATGGCCCGTACTCCTCATTTGCCGGAACCAGGTGAGACGGTCATGGGGAGCTATTTTAAAGCAGGTCCTGGAGGCAAAGGGGCCAATCAGGCTGCAGCGGCAAAAAAAGCAGGCAGTGAGCTGGTCTTTTCTACAAAGATCGGAACAGACAGCTTCGCTGAGATTGCACGAAATTCCTTTGAATCCAATGGGATTTCTCTGGAGTATGTATTTGAGAACAGCCAGGCGCCAACGGGAGCGGCGCTGATTTCCGTAGATGAGGGTACCAGCCAAAATGAGATCGTGGTAGTGCTGGGGGCCTGCAGCACGTTTGCGGATGAGGATATCAAAAAGCTGGAGGGAGCATTAAAGGGGTGTGAGTACCTGCTGCTCCAGATGGAGATTAATCCGGATGCCACGGAGAAACTGATCCGGCTGGCAAATGAGATGGGCATTAAAGTGATCTTAAATACAGCTCCGGTCCAGAAACTGTCAGAGGAGCTTTATCCTATGCTGGAGCTGGTCACGCCGAATGAGGTGGAGGCCAGGATTTTAACCGGAATTGCCTGTGATGACCCGGAAGGGTGCAGGAAAGCCGCCCAGGCCTTCTTTGACAAGGGTGTGAAGCATGTCATTATCACCATCGGCAAGCGGGGAGTGTACTACAACGACGGAAAGAGAGAAGAGATCATCTCCAATTACGATGTCCCGGTGGTGGATACCACGGGAGCAGGGGATGCCTTTAACGGCGGTCTTCTGGCCGGGTTAAGCCAGGGAATGGACCTGCTTTCCGCGGCAAGGTACGGCAATGTGGTTTCCAATCTGGCGGTTACAAAAATGGGAACGGCTCCGGCGATGCCTTCATGGGAGGAAATCCAGGAGTTTATCAGAGAACATAAGGTGGAGCTGTAACGCATGGAGCGATAGGCGGACGATGGTCCGGCGGAGAGCGAAAGAGAGGAGCAGAACAGATGAGTTCGATTACACTAAAGCATATTCATAAGGCGTATGGAAAGGATGTTATCATTCCTGATTTGAATTTCACTATCGAGGACAATTCATTTACGGTGCTGGTAGGTCCCTCTGGATGCGGAAAATCCACCACACTGCGTATGATTGCCGGACTGGAGAAACCTACCTCAGGGGAAATCCTGATCGATGACCAGAACGTGGTGGATGTGGCCCCTGGAAAAAGAGGAATTGCCATGGTTTTTCAGAACTATGCTTTATATCCTACTATGTCAGTCAGAGACAACATTGAATTTGGCCTGAAGAACAAGAAAGTGCCCAAGGAAGAGAGAAACAAGCTGATTCAGGATGTCTGTGAGATCGTGGGCCTGACTCCTTATCTGAGCAGAAAGCCTTCGGAACTGTCCGGCGGCCAGCGCCAGAGAGTCGCACTGGCCAGGGCAATGGTCAAGAATCCCAAAGTATTTCTGATGGATGAGCCCCTGTCAAACCTGGATGCAAAGCTGAGGCAGCAGATGCGGGTGGAGCTGATCGAGCTTCATAAGCGGCTGAAGGCGACATTTATCTATGTAACCCATGACCAGGTGGAGGCCATGAGTATGGGTGACAACATTATCTTAATGGATAAAGGCGTGATCATGCAGCGCTCCACGCCGAAAGAGATGTACCATAATCCCCAGAATGCCTATACGGCACAGTTTATCGGAACACCTCCTATGAATATTCTGGATACGATGGTTCCGGATGCAAAAATCGGGTTCCGCCCGGAAAAAACCGCACTCATCGATCCGGGCAATGCGCTGATTCAGATTAAGGGGCGTATCGTGACGAAGGAGCAGCTGGGAGCGGAGATGAATTACTCCATTGAGACTGCCTATGGAAAGATCATGGTAAAAACAGAGGATGACATAGACGGGGAGAACTGCCGGATTTTTGTGAAGGAGGAACACATTTTTGCCTTTGCTCCTGATGGCAGCCGGATTCCGGTAACAGACCAGATGAAGGAAGGCTTGAGAAACCTTGAGAAAGGAGCGTAAATTCGGATGAATAGAAAAGAGGCCATAAAGGGCTATCTGCTGATTCTGCCTGCGATCGTACTGCTATGTATTTTTACCATTTATCCTATTTTTTATCTCCTGGATTCCAGCTTAAAAGACGGAAGCCTGCTGAGCAAAAAGCGGAATTTTGTAGCCCTTCAAAATTTTACAACGCTGTTTAAGAGTGTGGATTTTCACACTACCCTGAAAAATACCATCATATACTCCATCGGACTGGTAGCAATCCTGATGGTGCTGGCCACCTTGTTTGCCGTGTGGGTAAACTCGAAAGCGCAGAAACATCTGAACAGCCTGACGCTGGCGGCCGTTTTTACGCCCCATATCATATCGCTGGTCTCCGTGTCTACGGTATTCCTGTGGATTATGGACCCGCAAATCGGAGCCATCAACTATGTACTGCGTTCCATAGGACTGAAACCATTTCCCTTCCTGGCCAGCAGCAAAACGGCTCTGGCATCCCTGGTGGGAATGATGGTTTGGAAGAGTCTGGGGTATTATTCCCTGCTGATCCTGGCGGCTCTTCAGGGAGTGCCAAAAGATATCTACGAGGCGGCAGAGATTGACGATACGCCAAAAATACGGACCTTTTTCAGGATTACTCTGCCGATGATCAGCCCCACGCTGTTTTTTACAACCATTGTAGCAACCATCAGCTCCTTCCAGGTATTTGATACGGTTAACCTGATGACTCAGGGAGGACCGGTCAGCTCCACCAATACGCTGGTGTATCAGATCTATTCCGATGCCTTTAAATACCTGAAGCTGGGTCCTGCTACAGCGGAGGCAGTAGTGCTTTTGGGACTGGTGGGAGTTCTGACGATCCTTTACTTTGTATTCCTGGGAAAGAAAGTTCATTATCAATAGAGGAGGCATATTATGGGACAATTTCAAATGAAAAAATTCGGTCATGTTCTGGCGGCCATCCTCAACGCGGCTTTGAAGATCCTCGTCATCTTTTTGATCGCCTATCCCTTTATATGGATGGTGCTTACATCCTTTAAGCCATATAAAGAAACCACGGTGTATCCGCCTACGCTGCTGCCTCATACCTGGACAACAGAGGGCTATGCCCAGGCGCTGGAAATGGTGGATGTACCCCTGTTTTTGAAGAACTCTCTGATCGTCAGCTTTGCGGTCTTGATTTTGCAGTACATTGTCATCATTCCGGCAGCATACGGATTTGCCAGGTGCAGATTCCGCTTTAAGAATCTGTTTTTTGGAATCGTTCTGCTGGGATTTATGATCCCGCAGCAGGTTACGTTTATTCCAATCTATCTGATGTTCAGCAAAGCGGGAATTTTGCAGAGCCTGCTGCCCCAGATCCTTCCCTTCATCGCCAATGCCTTTGGAATCTTCCTGCTGCGCCAGTATTTCATGCAGATACCGGAGGAGATTATTGAAGCCGCAAGACTGGATGATGCGGGAGAATTCAAGATCATTCTGCGGATCATGATTCCCATGGCAAGACCGGCCATCTTTACCATTGGACTTTTAAGCTTTATTTCCAGCTGGAATTCCTATTTCTGGCCTTTGATCATGACCACAAAGGATGCCTACCGGACTCTTCCCATTGGAGTGGCAATGCTCAACAGCCAGGAGGGAGGAAGGCTCTGGAATGTGCTGATGGCGGGAAATATGTTCCTGGTGGTACCGATCTTGATCGTTTACCTGTTTGCCAATAAACAGATCCGGAAGGCATTTGCCTATTCGGGAATCAAGTGATAAAGGAGGATGAAAATGAAAAAAAAGCTGATTGTATTGTCCATTGACTCCCTTTTTGACGAAGATATGGATATGCTGAAAACGCTCCCAAATTTTAAAAAGATTCTGGAGCGGGGGAGCTGGGTGAAAGGCGGGATGAGAAGTGTCTATCCCTCTTTTACCTACCCGGCCCATGCTTCGATCATTACCGGAACCTGGCCGATGTATCACGGCATTTTCCACAATGAAAAGCTGGATGTGGGAAATCCCTCTCCGGACTGGTACTGGTACCACAAGGATTTGAAAGTGGATACCCTTCTGGATCTGGCACATGATGCAGGATATACGACCGCATGTGTTGGCTGGCCCTGTATGGGAGCAGATCCCAAGGTAGACTGGCTGGTGGCGGAGATCTGGCCAGAGAATGACAAAGTGGACCCCAGACCTATACTGAAAACCGGCTGCAGTGCAAATATGTTTGAACCAGGCGGAGTGATGGAGCGCCACTGGCACAAGCTGAGAAAAACCACACAGCCTTTCATGGACCACATGATGGTGGGAGCTTCCTGTGACATTATCAGGCGGTATCAGCCGGATGTCATGTTTATCCATCTGGCTCATCTGGACCACACCCGGCATTCCAACGGCATCCACGGAGATGCAGTTAAGCAGGCGATTATTGCCAATGATGACTGGCTGGGACGCCTGATGGAAGCTGCGATGGATGCGGGGGTATATGAAAATACCAATTTCGCAGTTATCAGCGACCATGGACATCTGGCCGTTAAGCAGCTGTTTAATCCGAACATCCTTCTGGTGAAGGAAGGCTTGATCCGCTTAAATGAGGAAGGAAAGATCGTGGATTGGGATGCTTACTGCAATTCTACCTCTCTTTCCTGCCAGGTTGTATTAAAAGACCCTGATAACCAGGAAATACGGGAAAAGCTGGAGAATCTGCTCTATCAGATGAGAAAAAATCCTGCTTACGGCGTGGAAAGCGTATTTACGAAAGAGGAAGCAGAGCGGGAGCAGCATTTGACCGGAGATTTCGACTATGTTCTGGAGGGGAAGGACAGCACCAGTTTTGGAGCCGCCTGCACAGGCGAGCTGATCGTAAGGCCGGATAATTCCGATTACAAATTTTCTGTGGCTTCCCACGGACATCTGCCGCATAAGGGACCGCAGCCGGTGTTTATGATGGCAGGACCGGATGTGAAGGAAAATGTGGTGATTCCCCGGCAGCGGATCATCGATGAGGCGCCGACTTTTGCAAAAATACTCGGATTTCCGATGCCTCAGGCCAAGGGGAGAGTCATGGAGGAACTTTTAAACTAAGGAAAACAGGTGAGTGGATCTGTTTCGCCTGAAGATACACAAATACCCTGAAGAGGGAAAAGAAAGAGAGGTAAGTTTATGAGAAAAAGAATGTCATGGATGATGGCAGTCCTCGCGGCGGCAGCTCTGGCATCAGGCTGTTCAGGAGGGGAGACGGCAGATACAGCGGGGTCTTCTGCTGATACCGCGTCAACAGAGGAAGGAGGATCCCAGGAAGCGGCCCCGGCAGGAGATGCCACAGAGGTCATTTTCTGGAGCAGCATGAGCGGCGGAATGGGAGAGACTCTGGATAAGATTGTAAGCGATTATAATGCAAGCCAGGATGCCGTACATGTAACGGTGGAATTCCAGGGAAATTACTACGATATGGCAGCAAAGCTTCAGGCAGCGGTGACCTCTGGGGAGATTCCTCATGTGGCACAGCTGGAGATGGGCCGGACCAAGATGTTTGCAAATTACGGAGTCCTTCAGGATATGACGGACCTTGCAGCGGAGGAGGGACTGGATTTGAGCATGTTCTATCCGGGACTGATGAACAGCTGCGACTGGGGAGAAGGCGTATATGCGCTTCCTTTTAACCGGAGTACACCGATGTTCTATTACAACAAGGACATGTTTACCGAGGTGGGATTGGACCCGGAGGACCCGCCGGAAACCTGGGATGAGCTTCAGGAGTACGCAGCTCAGCTGTCGATTCCGGACGAGCGCTGGGGATTTGAAATGCCTATCGATGCCTGGTTCTACGAAGCATTTATCATGGAGTCCGATGGACGGATCCTCAATGATGACGAGACGGATATCGCATTTAATAATGAAACGGGAACCAAGCCTCTGGAGCTGTGGAAAAATATGATAAGCGAAGGGATCATGAAGGCGCCTCCAGGAAAAGAGTACAATTCTTACGAAGCTGCCCGTTCTGATTTCGCTGCCGGAATTACCGGAATGATTGTAACCTCCTCCGGTGATCTGGGAACATTAAGTGCTTCCTGCGATTTCAACATCGGTACCTGTTTCCTGCCCAAGAACACCCGCTTCGGCGTTCCTACCGGAGGAGCCAATGTAGTGATGATGGCAGGCCATGAGGAGGATGCCTCTGCCACTATGGATTTCCTGAAGTATCTCACCAGTCCTGATGTATCTGCCTACTGGGCCAGCCAGACCGGTTATCTTCCCAGCAGCCAGGCGGCCGCGGACAGTGATGTTTACCAGGAGTATATCAGCGCCAACGACAATGCAAAGACTGCTCTGGAGCAGATGGAATACACAGACATTCCCAGACCGGTCAATGAGAATTATCCCCAGATCCATTCGGAGATTATGATGACGGAAATCCAGCGCTGCATCGAGGAGCCGGATTATACGCCGGAAGAAGCGGTACAGGCGATTTCGGATCAGACCAGAGCTCTTCTGGGCTCATGAGATGGAAGGAAAGGGTGAACATATGAGCTTAAATCAATATATCGATCACACCTATTTAAAGCCTTTTGCCACGGAAGCGGATATTGTGCAGAAGTGCAGTGAAGCGAAAAAATATCATTTTGCATCGGTCTGCGTAAATCCGTGCAATGTGCCGGTGGCGGCCAGGGAGTTAAAAGGAAGCGATGTTCATACCTGCAGTGTGGTTGGGTTCCCGTTTGGAACCCACACCACCCAGGTAAAAGTCTTTGAAGCTACCCAGGCGATTGAAAACGGAGCCGATGAAATTGATATGGTAATCAATGTAGGCAAGCTGGTGGAAGGAAATGAGGAGTTTGTCAAGCGGGAGGTGGCTGCTCTGGTGGAGGTATGCCACAGCAGAGGACGGATCCTGAAGGTGATCATTGAAACCTGCTATTTGACAGAAGAACAGATTGGGGTTATGTGCCGGATCGTGGCAGAGACAGGGGCAGATTTCATCAAAACTTCCACGGGATACGGCAGCAGAGGGGCATCTTATGAAGATATCGCGCTGTTTAAGAAATATCTGAAGGATGCACCGGTAAAAATGAAAGCATCCGGAGGTATCCGGACCGCTGAAGAAGCAAAGAAATATGTGGAAATGGGCTGCGCAAGACTGGGAACCAGCAACGGCGTAGGAATTATGGAAGGACTGGAAGCAGCCGACTCCTATTAATGTCCGATTTGGCCCTGAACGGGGGGTGAGACCATAGAACTGGAGGAACTGTTCGAGCAATACGAACTTTTGTATCAGGGAAAATTGTTCCTGCGAATTGTACTGGCCACGTTTATGGGATACCTGATTGGATATGAACGAAAAAATCGGGAAAAGAATGCCGGTATGAGAACCCACGCCATTGTTTGTATGGGCTCTGCACTGATCATGATTGTCTCCAAGTACAGTTTCCGCGATATTCCGGATTATGATGCTTCCCGGGTAGCTGCTCAGATCGTATCGGGAATCGGCTTCCTCGGAGCGGGGATTATCTTTATCCGCAATAATGCAGTCAGCGGTCTCACAACGGCAGCAGGAATCTGGGCTACGGCAGGAGTTGGAATGGCCATCGGCGCCGGCTCCTGTCTTTTGGGAATTTGTTCGGGGGTGTTGATCGTGATTACGCAGATGGTCCTGCATATGACTTCTTTTTTGACAGCAGAACCGTACCGGGGATTTTTAAAGGTGACGACCGGTGATTATGAACAGGTAATCGAGGAGCTGCGTCAACAGTTCCGGCGGGAGCGGATACGGGAGGTCAATGTAAAAATTACCAAGAATAAGGCAAAAGAGGAGACGAAAGTAGAATTCGATCTTTTGTTCCCGCCTCAATATGAAAAAAACCAGCTGATTTATGAGCTGGCCAAGGACGAGCGGATTCACGGCGTTTCCGGATGAAACTTGGCAAGGTGCAAACAAGGCGAGTATATTGCGAGAATTGTTCCCAAAGAAGGGGTTCAGTTGAACCAGGTAATGCTCAGCTTGAATGACATACCGCAGAATATTGATTTTCATGACGGTACTCTGATTATACGCTATATCTCCGATCCGGAACTGGCAATTCAGAAAGATGCATTATCAACGGATGTATTGGATACCCATGAAGAAGCTCTCGCAGCTCTTGACACCTCAGATGCTGTTGTAGCAGTGGTAGAAGAAAACAGCAGTTATACCACAAACGGAGATGAAAGAAGGCAAATTGCGAATGAGACAGGAATTGCTCTTTTGGACGATGATATTCTCCCAGCCAGCGCATTCCCAGGAGAGGAAGTAGACAGAACTGTTAAACTCCAGGATAAAGGAAAGCAGGTGCTGACACAGAATGGAAATGTATCAGAGTTAGAAAGTGACAATCTGAAGTTTGATTTCCATTATCTTGATTTGATTGATACCAATAATGGAAATGCCTGGGTAGCAAGTAGTGAAGGAAGCGATATCTACATGCCTTATCCAGAAGGAACAGACAGAACAACAGAATTTCATGTACTCCATTATCGTGATCTTCATCGCGAATATGGTATTAACGGAGAAATGGAAGTAGATGAGGCGATTGCTCAATCTAGAGTGGATGTTCTGACAGAGGGAGATAGCCTGGCAGAAGGAAAATTTGTAAAGCTGGATAATGGAATCCAATTTCATATCGAAACAGAAGGATTCAGTCCCTTTGCACTTGCATGGCAGAAAGAACAAACACCAGAAGAGCCAGAGAAGAACTATACGATCACGATTCATTACCTGGACAACGCAACAAAACAGCCGATTGAAGGCATGGCTCCGGTAACCGTATCTTACAATGTAAATACAGCCTATGATGTAACAGAATATACCGTTCATAAGGCGATCAGCGGTTACCAGTATGTTTCCATGGATCAGCCGGCTGCCGGAACCATTACCGGTGATATGACAATCAACGTTTACTTTGAAAAGTTGAACACAGATAATCCGGAAGTACCTCAGGAACCGTCAAAACCCGGCCATTCCGGAGGCGATGACGGCGGAAGCGGCACCCGGACCGGCAGCAGTTCCAGCAGCGCATACCTTGCGGGACTGGATGGACAGTGGGTACATATGGACCCGCAGAATTCCAACATCCCGATTACCGTAGAAGTACCGGAGTGGGCGAAGCCGGAAACAAATCCGGAGTATCATCAGTGGAAGTTCTTCTTAACCAACGGCACTATGCTGTGGGGAAGATGGGCCTACATCCGCAATCCATATGCGGTAAGCGGTCAGCCTGGTGAGGGCTGGTTCTACTTTAACAATGAGGGCATCATGCAGTACGGCTGGTTCCTGGATACCAATACTGGAAAATGGTACTATCTGCATGGAACATCCGATGGAATGCTGGGAACCATGATTGAGGGCTGGCATTTCGATGATCAGGATAAAAAGTGGTATTACCTGAATCCGGGAAGCGGAGAGATGCTGTTGGATTGGCAGCAAATCGGCGGGGCATGGTACTACTTTAATCCCTATGCACCAGCAGTTACATGGAATTACGATGAAGCCAATGGAGGCTGGTACTTTAACGGAAGCAGTTCCAGACCTTATGGTTCCATGTATCAGAATGAGCAGACTCCGGACGGATATCCGGTAGACGGAAACGGACGGTGGAACCACCAGTAGAAGCTCAAAAAAGTAACCGTTCAGGGCCCCGGTCTTCCCGCCGCCCTGAACGGCTGCCCAAAAATTAGCATTATAAGTGAACAAGGCATCGCTGAACCTGGAATGTTAGGACCAGGGGAGGCGATGCCTTTTTAACGCATTTTAATACAGTTTGGAACAAATACGTCAGCCTCTGCCCGCCCCGGACAGAATGCACAAAAAGATTTGTGTACATCGCTCAATGACAAACTAATATATCAGAACTAATATATTAGTTATGAGATCCAAAACGCCGTTGGGAAAAGAGAAAAGATTTCGGAGTGCGTTTTGTGACAGAGTAAGACATGGAAAGGGGAATCGAATGTTATGTGTGATGGTACTATGCCGTTAAAGCTGGACCATGCAAGAGCCTGGCGGACTTATATTGGAGGAAAAATGCTGGATAAGTGGCATGGAAAGGGGAACAGCGGGGAAGGAGAGGATACGAATTTCCCGGAGGAGTGGATTGCCTCCCTGGTGCGGGCCAGAAATGCGGGCAGAGAAGAATTTCCGGACGAAGGTTTGAGCCGGATAGTCGATGAGAATGGGCTGCCAAAAGAATTTTTAAAGGATTGGATTGGGCAAATGGGGGAGAAGGCTCTGGGGCATGACCATTGGGAGCGGTTCGGAGCCTCCCTTGGCGTGCTGGTAAAGCTGATCGATGCCGGGGAGCGGCTGACGGTCCAGGTTCACCCGGATCGGGAAATGGCAAAGAAACTGTTCCATTCGGAATATGGAAAAACGGAGTGCTGGTATGTACTGGGAGGAAGAACTGTCAATGGGGAACCGCCCTGCATCTATATGGGATTTAAACCGGGGGTGACCAGAAAGCAGTGGGAAAAGCTGTTCCAGGAGCAGAATTATGCCGGAATGCTGGAATGCCTTCACCAGATACCGGTGAAGAAAGGCGAGGTAATTCTGATCGAAGGAGGCATTCCCCATGCCATTGGAGCCGGATGTTTCCTGACGGAGATTCAGGAGCCAACAGACTATACCATCCGGGTGGAGCGGGTAACGCCGTCGGGACTTGCCATCGCAGACTCTATGTGCCATCAGGGGCTGGGATTTGAGCGTATGTTCGACTGCTTCCATTATGACACCTATACGGAAGAAGAACTCCGGCAGCGATGGTTTTTGTCCCATGAACCGGAAATCCTGGATGAAGGGACCATAGAACGTCCGCTGGTTACCTATGAGGATACGCCTTATTTCAAGATGGAGGAATTGACGGTGGGAGAGAAGTTTTCGATGGACCGTCCGGATACATTTTCCATTGTACTGGTGTTGGAGGGAAATGGAAGCTTCAGCAATTTTTCCGGAGAGAGAATGAAAGTAGAAAAAGGCGACCAGATCCTGATTCCCGCTTCAGTCCGACACCTTATCCTGAAAAATGAGGGAGAGCAGGAGTTCAGGATGCTTCAGTGCTTTGGGCCTCAGATCTTCGTGTGATACTCTGCCGTTTTTTCCTTCCTTTAAGCCGGGGAATTTCGCCGGATAAGGCGCTGGAAAATATCAAAAAACCACGTAAATACGTTATTTTTACGTAGATACGTGGTTTTTTCAATCTGGAAACAACAGGACTCGAACCTGCGACCCTCTACACGTCAAGCAGATGCTCTCCCAGCTGAGCTATGTTTCCATGAGGCAGTGCCAAGCCTGTAAAAGCTTTGGCGTCTGCTTTCTTCATTATATCATATTCGGGGAATTTTACAAGTAAAAAATTCCATCGGAACGGATGACGGCTCCGACACCTGGGCGGTTTAGGCGGGGCTGCCGGATTTGGGTCAGCCCCGCTTTTTTCTAATCTTTAATAACCCGAAACTCCACCGGCAGCAGACTCTTGTCCCAGCGGCTTTCCAGATATTTATTAATCCGCTCCAGATCCGGCTCCTGGCTGCAGTAGAGGTCTGCGGTCAGCACCGGCTTGTGTTCCTCGCCCCAGCGTACATAGGCCTCGGCTTTGTGGATGCCCTCCAGGGAGGAGAGAACCCGCTCCAGAGCGTAGAGGTCGATGAAGCTCCTGCCGGTGAGGCGCTCTACCATGACGGTGCGTCCGCCCTGCTCCAGCAAATCCAGGGTTCCGTCCGGCAGGATCCGTGCGGTCAGCCCGGTCTGATAGAGGATTCCGGAGCTGTAGGGACTGGTTACCTTGTCCTTCCATCCCAGGGTGGGGTGGTCCAGAATGTAAAGGCTTCCCCATCCGCCGTAGGGCTGCTTTAAGCAGGAATCATCCAGGACATAAGCTTTTACATCCATATCCTCCGCTACATCGTTGATCAGGCGGAAGCCCACCAGACGGTTGAGGGCGCTGGCCTTGATGGTGTAGTGCCTGGGGAAGAGGATCTCCGGCAGATGTTTCTTTAACCGCCGTACGGAGGGCTCCTCCAGCATGGCTTCCACAATCCGCTCCAGGCAGGTCATAAAGATGACTAGCTGCTCCCGGTCAAAGCGGTTTTCCCAGTATCGGAGTTCATAGGTATAGCCCTCATCGCTGCAGAAGATCTGGAGATGGAAGGGCAGAGAATCCAACTGTACCTTCTGACGCTCTGCGGGAGCTCCTCCAATGGTATCAATGTTCAGGATATCCCCCTGGTACTGGAAAAACATTTCGTCCCCGTGAAGGGTGGAGATGTGGCAGCGCATGCTCTCCATAATCTGGCGTCCCATCCGCTTTAACAGCTGAGGAACGGTCTCGTGTGGAATGTTGGTATAGCGGAACAGGTATGTAAGGAACAGGGGGCCTGCCAGTCTGGTCCAGCGGCTGTCCGTCCTTCCGCTGTGGATACTGGAGGAGATGGTATCTTTCTCGCCGGAAAAGATTCCGATGCAGTAGTTGTAGGCGGTAAGGAAGACCACATTTTCCGACACGCCGTTCTGGTGGCAGAATGCAGTTACCTTCCTGCGGTTCAGCCGGTGGAAGGGTCCTTTCAAGGCTGCATCGACGCCCTGGTCCAGGTTGTGGAAATCCCGGCGGTTTAAGATGCTCTTGCGGATACGGAAGCCTTTCATCAGGTCCTGGAAGTATTTCACATCCCGTTCCCGCATGCCTCTGGCCTCCCGGTCCTTCTCATCCAGTACATACTCAAAAAGGGTGTAGGATTCCTTCTCCACAGGATTTCCCAGATAGAGATTGTTTAAATCCTCCAGGAGGATGTTCATGGTCATGCCGTCCCCTACAATGTGGGCAATGTCGAAATACAGATAGTTGGCCGAATCCGTCCGGTAGATGCCGATGTGGTAGAGGGGCTCCCCTTCCAGATAGTAGTAGGGTTTCAGCAGGGTGGGGCGGACTTCCTCCCACTGGGCATCCGTGAGAGTGACGATGGGGATGTCCACCTTCCGGCTGTCGTCACGGAAATTCTGATAGCCTTTTTCTCCCATCCAGATGCCGGATTTCAGACCGGGATGGATTTCAAACAGCTCTTCTATGGATTTTTTCAGCTTTTCCAGGTCCACAGAGGGGTCCAGGCGGAAAAAGAAGGGCAGGTTGGCGGTGGTATTTCCCTTCATTACATAAGCAAAGTAAATCTGAAGATTGGTAAGGGGATAAACAGGCCGTACACGGTAGTCCACCTGGCTTGTCTCACCGGAAGACAGACAAAGTGCCTCCAGCTTTTCAATAGTGGAGCAGCTCATTAAATCATCCAATGTAATGGAAACCTTCAGGGCGGAGGACAGGTCGGAGAGGAGCAGGACGCTTCCCAGGGAATCCAGCCCAGCCTCATAGAGGTCCGTATCAACGCCGAAGCGGCGATGCCCAAGGGCTGCTGCCGCCAGGTCGTAGAGCTTGGCCTGAAGCTCATTTTTAGGCAGCTTCAGGCTGGCCATCTGCTGGGCCTCCTCCTTCTTCTGCGTAAAATAAGCCGGACGGATGATCTTCTTGGAGGAGGTCTTTTCGAAAGGAACGTCTCTTAAATGGCAGATCATGATCTTCTTATAGGAAGGAAGGTCCTGATTGTGCTTTTTGATAATCTCCTGGATCGCTCCGTTGAGATCGGTGATGCCGGCAGCCTGGGCGTAGGGAAAGTTGGGATACACTTCGGCGGCGATGGCATCATTTTCCTCAAAGACCAGAATATCGGAGATGAGGCGCTCATCCTCAAACATATACTCCAGCTGCTCCGGAGCTACATTTTCCCCGTTGCTTAAAATGATGAGATTTTTCTTCCGGCCGGTGAGATAGAGAAAGCCTTCCTCGTCCACATAGCCCAAATCTCCGGTACAGAGCCATCCGTCCTCCGTCAGAGCTTCTGCAGTGCGCTCCGGGTCTTTATAGTAGCCCATCATGACGGAAGGGCTCTTGACCTGAATCTCCCCATCCACAATGCGCACCTGACAGCCGTCCACAATATGGCCCACAGAGGCGATGGTGTCCGGCCGGGACCAGTCAGGAGCAGAGATTTTCGGAGAGCACTCGCTCATTCCATAGCCCTGGGCGATGGAGATACCCAGCTTCCGGTAATTTTGGGCTAAATCCGGGGCCAGGTAACCGCCGCCGCTGATGATGCGGTGAAGGCGTTTCCCCAGAACGGAATCCCTGATCTCCTCGATGGGCTTGTCCGGATTCTGCTTTGCCAGTATGGCAATACGGCCAAGAAGAGATTTTGCGATCATGGGTACGGAGCGGAACACAGTGGGCTGGAACAAGAGAAGATGGTCGGTCAGTTTGGAGAGGTCCCGGTTCAGGCACAGGATATTGCCGTAGCGCAGGGACAGCAGGATATCTCCGTTGATGCAGAATACATGGTGAATCGGAAGGATGTTCAGATAAACCTCCTCACCTGGCTTGATGTTCTCCGTGGTGCAGAAGGTATTGTCGATGAGATTTCCCTGGGACAGCATAACGCCTTTTCCCTTTCCGGTGGTGCCGGAGGTAAAGAGGATCATGGCCAGGTCGCCGGGGCCGGCGTCAGGAAGAATGGTCTGGCCGGCATATTCCTTCAGAATGTTGTCCGAGCAGTAGGCATGGCGGCCGTGCTGCAGGGAAACGCAGGAAGAAAGGCCCGGACAGCGCTCAAAGGCTGCCTCAGCCAGGGTGTGCTGCTCCCAATCATAGAACAGAATGTCCACATCCGAGCGGTTCAGACAGTCGGTCAGGGTATCCAGATTGACCTGGATATCCAGGGGAACGGACACGCTTCCGGCACACATAATGCCTAAAAGAACCGCCAGATAGTGATGGCTGCTGGTGCCAAGCAGGGCCACATGGACTTTTCTTCCAAGCCTTGCCTCCTGAGCCCGTACCCAGGAAGCGATGGCCTGGCACTGGGCGGCAAACTGGGCAAAGGACACTTCATAGATAACATCGTTTTCTTCATAGCGCAGAAAAGTTGCGTTTCCATACGCTTGGCCTGCATTTTGGACCAGGTCATAGATGGTTTTTGTATTTTCACGGGTAATCATATGGCTGTATTTCCCTCCTTCTAAAGAATGGCTACATCCATATATTACCATAGACCCGGCTAAAGTCCAATGTCTTTTTGCAGATTCCTCCGGGGAGAAATCGACAAATTTCGTGAAAAAGGAATCAGGAGAAGGTCAAGTCAGATAATTCTTCATGGATTTTAAGGCATTTTTCTCCAGACGGGAAACCTGGGCCTGGGAGATGTGGATCTCCTGGGCCACCTCCGTCTGGGTTTTTCCCTCAAAGAAGCGCATGTCGATAATGTGGCGCTCCCGTTCCGGAAGGCGGTTCATGGCCTCCCCTAAGGACAGGTCTTCCACCCAGTTTTCTTCCAGATTTTTTTTGTCGCTGATCTGGTCCATGACGTAGAGCGGGTCGCCTCCGTCCGTGTAGACCGGCTCGTAGAGGCTTACCGGCGTCTGGATGGCGTCCAGGGCGTAGGTTACCTCCTCCTTGGTGACGCCTACCTCCTGGGCGATTTCCGACAGGGAAGGTTCCTTGGAGTTCGTCCTGGTGAGCTGTTCTCTGGCATAGATGGCCTTGTAGGCCGTATCCCTTAATGAGCGGCTGACCCGGATGGAATTGTTGTCCCTCAGATACCGGCGCACTTCCCCCAGGATCATGGGAACGGCATAGGTGGAAAATTTAACATTTTGGGTAATATCGAAATTGTCGATGGCTTTGATGAGGCCGATGCAGCCGATCTGAAAGAGGTCGTCGATGTTCTCCTGGCTGCCGGTGAAACGCTGGATCACGCTTAAAACCAGGCGGAGATTCCCCTTGATGTACTGCTCCCTGGCCTCCTGGTCGCCGTTAAGAATCCGCTTGAATAAAGCTTCCTTTTCTTCGCTGGTAAGAAGAGGAAGCTTAGAGGTGTTGACCCCGCATATTTCCACTTTGTAAACAGCCATTGGCATTCCCTCCGCATCATTCATTTTTTGATATAAATGAATGATGGGCGGTTTTGGGCGGAATTATACGGGGCCGGTATTTGAAATTATTTCCAGTTGTGTTCCGCTGTATTTTTTCGGTAAAGGATCAAAAGCCCCTTTAACAGCAGTGCATCATCGTAGATGATCTTGTGCCGGCACAGGGGTGTGATGAACCGGGCAAGGCCTCCGGTGGCGATGACCGTGGGTTCGCAGCCCAGCTCCGCAGCCATCCGGTCCAGGATGCCGTCAATCATGTCCACATTGCCATAGATGATGCCGGCCCGCATACAGTCAATGGTATTTTTTCCGATGGTCTTCTCCGGCACCTCCAGGCTGATGTAGGGCAGCTGGGCGGTTTTGCCGCTCAGAGAATCCAGGGAAACCTTCAGGCCCGGCAGGATGACACCGCCGATGTAGTTGCCTTTCTGGTCCACCGCGCTCATGGTGGTGGCAGTTCCCATGTCAATGACCACCAGGGGGAGCGGATGTTCATGGCTGGCAGCCACCGCATCTACGATCATATCGCTTCCGACGGTTTTGGGATTGTCCATGAGGATATTGATGCCGGTTTTCATTCCGGAGCCTACCAGAAGGGGCATTCGGCCGGTGACCTTCTCAGCCGCCCGCAGGATGGCAGTGTTTAAGGGCGGAACCACGGAGGAGAGAATGGCGCCCTCAATCTGGGAGGGGGAAATGTGGTTCATCTCCAGAATGTTTTTGAAGCTGACGGCGTACTCGGTATCTGTCCGGCTGCGGTCCGTGGTGACCCGCTCGATAAAATACGTTTTTTTCTCGTCAATGCCGCCGACGACGGTATTGGTGTTGCCCATATCGATTGCTAAAATCATGGAATGGAACTCCTTTTCATCAAAACAATAGTATGATATAATTCATTTCAAATGAAGTTTAACACAAAATATGAGGAAACACAATCGGAGGAATTCCTATGTTATTAAAAGGAAAAACCGTGGCGCTGGGGGTAACGGGCAGCATTGCTGCCTACAAAATCGCTTCCCTGGCCAGCATGCTGGTGAAACAGGGAGCCAATGTCCACGTGCTGATGACGGAAAACGCGGTAAACTTTATCAATCCCATTACCTTTGAAACTTTGACTGGAAATAAGTGTCTGGTGGACACCTTCGACCGGAATTTTCAGTTCAGCGTGGAGCATGTGGCCCTGGCAAAAGCGGCGGATGTGATGATGATCGCGCCGGCTTCGGCCAATGTGATCGGAAAAATTGCCCACGGGATCGCCGATGATATGCTGACAACTACGGTGATGGCCTGCACCTGCAAAAAGATCCTGTCTCCGGCCATGAATACCCGGATGTTTGAGAATCCCATTCTCCAGGACAATCTGGACATCTGCCGGCGGTACGGAATGGAGGTGATCGACCCGTCCTGCGGGTATCTTGCCTGCGGGGATACAGGGGCAGGAAAAATGCCGGAGCCGGAGGTGCTCTTTGCGTATATTGTCCAGGAAATTGGATTTGAAAAGGACTTGGAAGGGAAAGAGATCCTGGTGACGGCGGGACCCACCAGGGAGGCCATCGACCCGGTGCGCTTTATCACCAACCACTCCAGCGGCAAGATGGGATACGCCATTGCCAGA
>DWYS01000082.1 GCA_019118585.1 Candidatus Enterocloster faecavium
ACCTTTTTCACACTACTCTTCTCAATATCCGGACCCAGCACCCCGTCGCCCGGGATGCAGCACATGGTCCCCTCGTCCTCCAGCTCAATGGCCAGGATCTCCGCCTTCAGCACATCTCCGGCCGCAGCTCCTTCCACGTAAACCGGCCCGGTGGCCGGGTTGATGTGGTCCCAGTCCAGTCGGTCTACCACATACTCCTCTGAGTTAATCTGATTGTTGAAGCAGTCCCTGGTGAAGAAAGTGACTGCCTCATTCTGAGGGACATGGACAGCCTTCTCCCGGCCTTCCCCCATAGCGTAAATGATCTGGTCTTTGATTGTCATATGGATGATCCTCCTTTTACCATATCTTATCATACTCATTCCCGCTTTTAAATGAAAACCGGAAAATCTTTACTCCCTCTTTAGTGATTTTATATCAATTCTCAGCCAACATCTCCAAAGTTTTTACAATCAGCTTATAAACCTTTTCAAAGCTATCCATATACAGATGTTCATTTGGGGTATGATAATCTACATAAGTTGCTGCCGTCGTCACCATGTCCAATTCCGGAATTTTTCGTTTTAATACCACACAGTCATTCCCTCCTGGGCTGATATTCACAATCGGTTTCCGTCCAAAGATTTCTTCATACGCCTGTACCATAATATCTCGAATAGCTGAATGTTCCTCCCATTCCCACCCTTCTTCTACTTCGCTTCGGATAATTTTAAACCCTGAAGACTTTAAATATGTACTGAGCTGCTCCTGCAATTCCTGTCCTCCCACTTTTTCTTCTGCAGAAATTCTGGTAAATACTTCTATTGCTTCTTCTTCACTCCTGATCTCTCTTGCCATCACTGACAGCATCACCTCTTCCGGCCTTTTTACACTTCTGTGATATCCGCCATACGGCATTAAATACAGTGCCTTAATCAGGCAGTCACTATCCTGTTTTTGAAGCATTCCAGAAAACTTTCTACTTTTATCCAGATATATTATTTCTTCAATTTCAACTTTAAAACCCGGATCACTTTCTCTGTACTGCTGTCTTATTGTTTTCTCCTGCTTTCTTATAATATCCATCATCTGATTTTCATTTCCTGATACCAGGCAAAAATAGCACTCGCAGTTTTCCGGTATACTTTTTCCTGTTTTATCCACAGATATTATTCTTGCATCTGCTTCTTTGTTTAAATAATGAAGAATTCTGGCTGTCATCTGGATTGCGCTGATTCTCTCCTTCGGCATTCCCGCTCCTTGATCCCCACCTTTCAGCCCATCTGCGTAAAATCGGTAAACCTTTCCGGATATCTGCTCCCTCTTCACTTCCAATGCTGACTCTGTCAGGTATTTTGTAGTAGTTCCTTTTCTAAATACCCCTTCTGCCCCAGCATCTAAGCCTATAACCCGCCGGGCTTTTATGTGATTAACATCGAATCCTTCCGCTCCATACAGCCCAACTTCTTCCTGAACTGTGAAAAGACACTCTAACGGCGGATGTTTCAAACTGTCATCTGCCAGTACAGCAAGCATAATTGCTACTGCACATCCATTATCAGCTCCCAAAGTCGTGCCGTCTGCTCTCAGAATATTGCCATCTACAATCAAATGAATGGGATCCTTTAAAAAATCATGCGCAGAGCCTGGGATTTTTTCTCCGACCATATCCACATGCCCTTCCAAAAGAACCGGCGCTTTATCTTCATCTCCTTTACTTCCCTCTTTTTTAATCAGCACATTATACATTTCATCTCTGTAATACCAGAGTCCTCTTTTTTCAGCAAAATCCACCAGATACTGGGATATTTCTTTTTCATGATAGCTTACTCTTGGGATTCTGGAAATATCCTCAAAAAAATGGTAAATCTCAATGGGTTCCCTGTCGTTAATCAGATATTCACCTTCCATCTTTTCTCTCCTCCCGTTTAAATCTCATCTTCCTGACTCTGTCTGATTTTTTGTCTCATCGTTTTTACCGTATGCAAAACTAACGCCAAAGCTATGACCCCATAGGACACAAATACCCGGAAATACTCTCCAATCTGAGTATTTCCAAACAGATTTGTACCCGCCATAGGAGCTACTGTAAATAAAATATGAAACAGAATAATACCTAAAAAAGCCTGACCAATTGTCGCTTTCTTTATAGATGCTCCGCCCACTAAGAGTGCTGCAATCGCAAATGTCGCAACTTGTTCATGTGCTGTATAGGTGGCAAAGTTTCCAATATTCTGTATATAAATCACCTGTCCCCAGGCTGCTAATACAGTAGATATTACAATGGCAATTATTCTTGTTCTGTCCACATTAATTCCGGCAGATACTGCTACCTTCATATTCTGTCCAACAGACCTGAAATCCTGTCCTAACTTAGTATTGACCAGGAACTGAATCACCACTGCTACCAATGCCACCAGGATCAAGGTAAAAACGGGTACGTCAACAAAAGCCATTGCCATATTCAGTTTTGGGTTGAACAGCCTGATATATATCAGCGCTGCTCCATATATCAATCCTGCACCAAAGTATATCAGGCGTTTTTTGCTCCAGCTCTCTTTTGCTACGCCTGTTCCCATTTTAGCTGTATACACAGTTTTTCCAACTATCAGCACTACATAGACAATAAATCCAATCAAAAAAGCCTGATCCAGCGGAAGACGGATAAAATCATCAAAAGCCCCTGTGGCCGTTTCTGTCAGCTGCATGGTATTTACCAGCCCTACGCCGCCGGAGATCGTAATATCCGGATTATTGACTGGTATTACCGTTCCAACCAATACCATATACACAAACTGATATACTCCGTTTGCGAAAAAACCGAGAATCATTCCGGTAATCATTTCCTGACCTTTAGTTTTGTTAAACAGTTTCCCAATCAAAATCCCTAAAATGATCGAGATCGGTGTGCTCAAAAGTATCATTAAAAAGATGCCGCCAATTCCTCCAAAATTCCAGTATGTAACCAGAATCACTGCGGTCTGAGCGCTCATAGCCCCCAGTACTATTCCGAAATTTAATCCCAACCCGGCAATTACAGGTATAATCAACGATAATACCAGAACTCCGTTTCTAAAAAACCGAACTACAATTTGTTCAAGAAGAAACGCTGCTGTCTGATCTGCCAGAATAATCGACACTGTGCACAGTATGATAAAGATAACAGTTACAATATTATTCAGTAAAAAATCCTTTAAATTTTTCATTTCCTGTCACCTGCCTTCGTGAGTGCATAAAGTATCACACCGTTACTAATAATGATTCTCATAATTTCTGATAAATTTCCTTCTGGCATAATCTCATTCGCAATGGGAAGTGCAATCGTTAAGAGCGTCTGGAATAAAACAGTCCCAACGATTACATTCGATATAGACGCCTTCTTTACAGTAGCTCCACCGATCAGAACTGCCGCTGCACAGCTGAATGCCATCATCAGAGGTGCATTATAAAACTGATAAAATCCATAACTTTGAGCATATACAATGATTCCAACTGCTCCCAGGCAGGTGGACAGTACCATTCCCAAAACCCTCGTTTTATTCACATTTATACCTATTGCCTTTGCATAGGATGGATTCTCTCCTCCCACTCTCATTCGTATTCCCAGACGAGAACGGAAAAAAATCCAGACTATCAGACAAAGAAACAAGGAAAAAAGTATAAGTCCAGTGGGAATTTCTATATTATCCGTTAATCGAATTAATAAAAAATTATCAAGTATCTTTTCATAAGCCCCCTCTACTGAAACAATATTACGAAGGCCACTACCCATGGGCCATGTAATCGCACTGTTATGGAACGGTGCCATCAGCCAAACGATATCCATGAATGCCACTACTGAAAATCCTACATACGTAGCAATCATTCCCTCTGAGCCCTTTACTTTATTTAAAAGAGCGCCATAACCATATCCCATCAGAGCCGCCAGAGGGAGAGATATAATAACTGCTGCCAAAAAACCAGCTGCTCCGTTAATTCCAAATTCCAAACTCAAAGCTCCTCCCAGCAAACCGCAAACAATTCCCAATGGAAGGCCATAATTCATTCCAATGCCGGAATTAATCGATGGAACCATTGCCAGCACTAAAATCATATTCATAAAAATTCTGGTAATGGACTGAGAAAGCAGCATATCTGTCTGAAGACCAAGCACAGGCAGCATCAAAAACAGGAACAAAGTAAAACCGCCAATAATCAATCTGGATGGCCCTATCATTTTTATACATTTATTTGCTTTTCCCCGCATTTAAATCACCTCCGCTGTCTTTCCTACGCCAGACATCAACACACCAAAATCCGCATCAGGTGAATCCGGCTTTAAAATACCTGCGATTTTTCCCTGGGTAATCACAGCAATACGGTCACATATAGAGCGTAATTCTTTTAATTCACTGGATGTTACCATAATCGTCACTCCCTGTTCCCGGTTCAGCCTTTTCAAATAATTAAGTACGATCTGTTTTGCACCGATATCAATTCCTCTCGTCGGCTCTGATACCAGCAACATGTCCGGCTCCAGAGACAAGGCTGCCGCAATACACACTTTCTGCTGATTTCCTCCAGACAAGTCTCCAACTTTCTGTTTTGGACCTGTACATTTTATCTTCAGCTCCTCTATCATGCGCTCCGTCTGCCTGGACACAGCATTTTTGTCTAATTGAGTCACAAAAAGATATTTCTTCAGATATTTGTGATAAACCTGTATAGACGGCACTGTTATATTGTTTTCTATTGAACTGTCCAAAACTAACCCTACACCTTTTCTGTCTTCTGACACAAATGCAATATGGTGTTTCAGAACTTCCATTGTATTATTCAGTTTTAGCGGTTTTCCCTCAAACATAACCTGTCCTGCTGCCGGATATAGTCCCATAATTCCATTCGCTATTCCCAATTTCCCATATCCTGCCAGTCCGGCAAATCCAATAATTTCCCCTTTTTTTATACTGAGATCGATTCCTTTAACTTTTTCTCCCGGCATGTCCACATGAAAATCTTTTAATTCCATGATGGCCTCTGCATTCTCAAAATCTCTGGCTTCAGCAATTTCCGAGCTGTCAATTCCCCGTCCTACCATTAGTTCTGCCAGCTGTATGGCTGTCACTCCCTGCGCAGGTATTGTCGTTACTTGTTCGCCATCACGCATAACCATGATCGTGTCCGCAACATCTATAATCTCATCCAGTTTATGACTGATAAAAATGATGCCAACTCCATCTTCAGCAATTTTCTTCATTACATTCAGCAGACGCTTTGACTCAGTTTCTGTTAATACTGCTGTCGGTTCATCAAATACGATTACCTGAATGCCAGTTTTGTCAATTTCTCTTGCAATTTCTATAAACTGCATATACCCTACAGGCATTCCTTCTACTAAAGACCATTCACTGACGCCTAGACCAACTTTATCCAGAGCAGTCCTTGTTTCCTGTCCCATTTGTTTGCGGTCTAACAGTTCCAGTCCTTTATACCCCAAAGCGCTTAAGGGCGTTTTTTTCGTGATTTCTCTGTTCAGTTTAACGTTTTCAGTCACTGTAAATTGAGGAAGCAGCATAAATTCCTGGTGTACCATCCCGATTCCCAGCTCCATCGCATGATGCGGTGACTGAATCATAACTTCTTTTCCTTTATATATAATTTTCCCCTTATACCCTCCCGTTCCATATATTTCAGGCATTCCAAATAAAACATTCATTAATGTAGATTTTCCAGCTCCATTTTCTCCAATCACTGCCAGAATTTCTCCTGGCTTTAACTTCAAATTAATTCCTTTTAAAACTTTATTGCCGTAATATTCTTTTTCAATATTCTGCATTTCCAAAATACAGCCGTTTTCCATATACAGCCTCCTTCTCCAAGCCAAAAGGGAGGGACCCCCTCATCCCTCCCTTTCCATTGTATCCCTTTTCTTTTATTCACTCTGTCCAAAGGTCGTAAAATCTACAAGTTCTCCCGTTACAAATACTACATTTTCCATAGTGTTGCCGCTGTTATCCGTATAATTGCTGAAAGTGATATCACTCTGTGCATACTCCTTCATTTTCTGCTGCAAAACATCAATATCAACTTTTCCATCTGTCTTTCCTTCACACCATGCTTTGGCATATTCTACACCCGCACAGATAAACATAGGATAAACCGCAAAACTCCATGTGGAGAGTCTGTCCGACATGCCTAATTCATCTGCTTTCTTCTTAATCTGCTGAAGCCCATACTGAAAGTCACCTTTCTTGTCCTCCGGTATCTCAATTCCCAGTGCGGCCGGATAACCATTAAACGGCGATGGATCTGACTGTAATACATAAATCGCCTTTCCTTCTACGACCGCCTTGATCATCGGTTCATTCATGGCTACTGCTGTTGCATAAAAAGCTGTATCCGGACCATACTCTTCAATTTTTCTCCTCACATCCTCCAATACAAACTGCTGAGTTCCTGCAACACCGGCATCACTCTGTGTATCCGGTGTCGTCACTTCAATAAAATCCATCCCTAACTCCGCACATTTTTCTTTAATAGCCTCATAGCGGGTGTGGATTACCTGCATTGCCATCTGCCGCGGAAACGAATAATGAATTAAACGTTCCGCCCCCATTTTCTTTGCTCCCTCTACCATCTGGATTCCCAGCTCTTCTGTTGCTTTCTGAAGACAAATATCTGCTACTCCTTCTGCTCCAATTACCGCGGGATCTTCTGTCATTCCGCCTACAATGCAAAGCATATCCGGTCTTTTTTCTTTAATCTGCTGAATTGCCGCTGTCGTTCCCTCAATTGCCTGACAGAAAACGATCGCTTTCACATCCGGATCAGACGCTAAACTCAAAGCATTAGAGATCGTTGTCTCCAATTCTGACGATTTATCCGGATAAGTTGCCGTCACAATCATATCTCCATACTTTTCTTTCATTGTTTGCGCAGCACGATAATTCTCCTCTGTTGCTGATACTGTATCCGTCATAATACCGATTTTAAAATTTGTATTTTCTCCTGAAGAACTTTGAGAATTTCCATTTTCTGCCGTTTCTCCGCTGCCGCAGGCGCAAAGCCCAACTGTCAATGCCAATGTTAGAATCCATGCCAATACTCTTTTCATATACGTCCTCCTTTACCCTCTTTGTGTTGTTTGCACAAAATGTATTGTTCTATAGTTATTTTTTAACTCATTTTATCCAATTATTCAAATATATAATCCTCATATTCAGCTATTGAAAAAACTCATAATATGCGCTATTATATTAAAAAATCTGAAACTTTATGGAGGCAGCGCCTTATGGACCTGAAACATTTAAAATATATTGTCACCATTGCTGAAGAAAAAAGTCTGACTAAAGCTGCCCAGAAACTGTATGTATCTCAATCTACATTAAGCCTTTATTTGGGAAAGCTGGAGAAAGAGCTCAATATGCCTTTATTTCGCCGCATAAAAAATGGTCTGGTCCCCACACCTGCAGGGGAACTTTACATCTCAACCTGCAGAAAGATATTGGCTCTCCAGGATGAACTTTATCAAAATCTGCAGCTTGTTGGTCCTTCTCCTACAAAAAGTACTTTTCGTTTGGGAATATCCTCTCAGCTCGGACTGTCCATTTTTGGAAAAGCTTTTTCCATCTTTAAACCCGAGCATCCGAACATTAATGTCACTGTTACGGAAGGGCGTGCACGCACCCTGCTCTCAAAACTGGAAAAGCGGGAACTGAATTGTATTATCATTGGTCATGACTCAATCATTGAAAATCCCAGCTACCATGTGGATATTATAAAAAAAGAAGCCGTTTCCCTGGTACTTGCCCCTACCCACCCCCTTGCGTATTTGGCCTCCTGCAATTACAATGATCCGCCTGTTGCTGACATGCACTTATTTCAAAATTCTAATATAGTACTTTCTCCCCGCGATACTTCTGATTATCGAATTGCGCTTCGCGTCATTAAAGATTATCAAATGAATGCGAATGTTGCCTGTGAATTAAACGACACAGAAGCACTTTGTCGAATGGTACTGCAGTCTTCTTATATTTCCATTATTCCTGGATTTTGTGTTCCCAGAAACATGGGACTCCTGGTATGCCAGCCAGATAAGCCCTACTATCGCTATCTGCTTCTTCTTTATCATCAGGATTCTCCGCCTTCTCAGGACACAGAGCTGCTGTTAAAATTAATCAGAAATTATTACGAGAACTGGTACGAGAAAACTATGTGATAGATTAAAATAAACGAAAACAATCTGTTACAAAGTTTTGCAGTACAAAAGAAAGGCGATGCATTTATGAATCTCAGAGAACTAGAATACATTGTAGCCCTAGATGAAGAACGCAATCTGAAAAAGGCTGCTGAAAAAGTTTCGGTTACTCCCTCAGCCCTGACCCAGAAAGTAATGCAGCTGGAAAAAGACGTGGGAATCGCTCTGTTTATCCGTTCCAGAAAAGGATTTATTCCCACAGAAGCCGGCTCCAAGTATATTGATGCAGCCAGACGGATCCTGCAAATAAAAAAGGACACTTACAACGAACTTCACGATATGTCCAATCAGCAAAGCGGCAGTCTGAATGTAGGAATTTTTCCTGAACGCGGAGCCGATATTTTTTCCTCCATATATCCGAAATTCCATGAGCGTTACCCGGATATCTGCATTAATCTGATTGAAACTTCTGTCTTCTCACAGCAGAAAATGATAGAAGCTGGGAGTTTGGATCTTGGGCTTATGACACTCTCCGACGAACAAAAGTCCGGTGACGACTATATTCTCATAGCCAGGGAAGAAATCCTGTTAGCTGTTCCCGAAGAGTTTTCGCTGAAAAACCATATTCTCTATGATCCAGGTTCCAAATTTCCAGTCATTTCCATCACAGATTTTCATTGCGAACCCTTCGCGCTCATGAGCAGCTTTTCGACTCTGAGATTCCTTCAAGAAAAGATTTTCAGGCAAAACCATATAGAGCCTCAGATCTTGTTTGAAAGTTCACGGCAAAATTCCATACTGGACATGGTTTCCTGTAAGCTCTGCTGCGCTCTGGTCAGTGAGCACTATGTTCATTCCCGTCACGCAAGAAATGTCCGTTTTTTTGCAATGCCGGAGCATCCCACCTGGAATGTCATGGCCTGCCACAAAAAAGGCAGCTATCTCACAAACGCCCAGAAATATTTGATTCAGCTTTTTACTGACAATCTAACTGACTGATATCACGGATCGAAAGCGTCAATTAATTTTCCCCGAATCAGAAAATAAAATACCCATCCTGTCCAGCATACAGGATGGGCTTTGTCCCTAAGAGCAAATTTTTAATTGAATCAGTAATTTCTATTCTCCATCTTAAATCATTAAGCAAAAAAACCCGCCGCGATAGGCATCCACAGCATATAGATGACAAACAGGGCAAACAGAGAAATCAGAGACGTCTTGCAGTACTCTCCCATAGTATAACCGCCGGTATTGTAGGAAAGGGCTGCCTGCCCGGATGCCATAGGAGTTGCCATAGAAGCAAGACCTGCGATATTAGCCGCACAAATCAGGATACGCGGATCAATTCCCACCTGTATGCCGATGGCCACTCCAAGAGCCTGAAAAATATTAGCTGTAGCCGTATCGCTCATAAACTGGGTGACGATTAAAGGCATCAGGAACATAACCGCTCCCACAGCAATCAAGCTGGTATTTCCAAAAAGCAAGGCTTTGCATGCTCCTGCGATATAAGCATCTGCTCCCGTTTTTGTGATTGCGGTGGTCAGGGGCATAGTGCCTGCCACCAAAAGGATGGTATCCCAGTCCATGGCATTGATGGCATCCTTATAGGTGATAATTCCTGCATACACCCCAATGATCGCAGGCAGAAATGCCCAGATAATGATCGGTATGCTGGTAGTCATTGTTCCCGCAACCATGAGCAGCATGCCGCCGAAAAACAGTACATAGGCCAGCTTATCTTTTGCCGGCGAAAGAGTTGTTGGAAGTTCATTTCCGCTCTCATCTGACAATACTTCCAATTCATAAGGATCAGAATTTTTAAAATTCAGTTTATAAAATTTTCTTCCCACAAAAATCAGCACCAGAATCCAGGCCAAGCAAATGGGAGTCTTCATGATCAGTACATCAAAAATCCCAAACCTCTGCTCAGCCCCTGCTGCTTCCAGAATGGCATTGTAAGTCAAATACTGGCCGAGAGTACTTCCAAGAGGAAGAACAAATCTGGTCGTGGATGCGATATCTGAGCTGAATTTGTTCAGAGCCCTCCTGTCTACGTTCACCTCTTTTGAAGCCGCGGCAATCAGCGGAATCATCATGGTAACTGCGGCAGTCGCGTTCATAAAGTTGGTGAGAAGGATCGCGATCAGTGCAAATATAGCAAAAATTTTGATTTCTCCTCCCCTGCTCCTTCCGAGTTTCCGTACAAAATTTTTCAAATGATACAGACAGCTGCTCTTTCTTAATATGGCTCCCAGCGTAAAGAGAGGCACAAAAATAATCACTCCGGTATTGGAAAACCCAGCCCAGGCTTCTGCAGATGTCAAAATTCCTGTAAGCATAAAAATAACAGGAATACAAATCGCCACCTGTCCAAAGCGGAATTTACCTGAGGCAAAAGTTACAATGACCAGAAGAAGAATCAGCAATGTTAAAATATCCTGTGGCATGTTTTTTCCTCCTTTTTCATTAACCGCAGGCCGCGCGTTCCTACCTGATTTTTATTATAGATGCTTGATTTTTAATCGTAAAATCTAAATTATTAAAACAAATATAAGCTCCCCTTAATCATGCGAAGAAACTTTCTGTGAAGTGGCCTTCGAATTCCGTTTTTCTGACATTTTCTTCTAGGATTTTCCACAAAATTTTCTTCTTTTTTTCATCAGATTTACTAAAAAACAATTCTCATTAAACACATCTTAAGCCTTTTCAAATTTTTTTAAATCGACAAATTCAGAAGAATCTATTATAGTGAAAACAGACAAATCCGCAGGCCGCGCCCATTTGTATTTGTGCTTTTTACCTGATTTTTACTTTTTTACAAGGAGGATACGTGTATGAACTATACGGAAAAAGAGAATGTCTGCCTGATAAGTATTCGCTGGTTTATTGAGAACTGCCTGGAGATTCGGCTTCCAAGCGGAAAAACCATTGTAATTGATCCCATGATTATCAAAAACGCCAATGAGACAGACAATGAAATTGCCAAAAGCTATGCCACCGGATATTCTGCCGATGATCTAGAAGGCTGCGACTATATTATTCTGACCCATATTCATGGTGATCACATCGGAGCTTTAAAGCAGGTTCATGAACGCTTTAAAAATGCTCCTATTCTGGTAAACGGATGGAGTGCCTGGCCGCTGGCCAGGTATCTGGATATGCCCTTAGGCGCTTTCATCCCTATGACTGACGGATGTGAGTATAATTTTGACGGTTTTAAAATCAAATGGCTTCAGGGGAGACACACACCGGCAGTAGGAGCAATGAGCCCCAGCGAGTTCGCTGTAGGCAGTTCAGAGACTGAACAATGGGTCAATCGTCTGGGCACCATCTACAACAGCAACTTCATCCTGTTCTTGGAAAACAGTATGACTCTGGCGATGGACGGTGGACGATATGAACCCAATTTAAGCCGGCTGGATCTGTATAAACCCAATATTGTATTCTGTCACAGCATGAAAGATCTGGATGCCACAGCTGAGACTTTTTCCGATGCTCTCACCAGATCCGGAGCCCAGTATCTCTTCCCTCTCTGTGCTCAGATTCAGGGAGAAGGAACCGAAACAGCTATACGCCTCACCAATGAAAAACTGCAAGCTGCCGGATACCCTGGCCGGGCTCTCAATCCCAAATGCGGCAGATGGCTGGATTTTTCTATGGGGCTTTCCGCAAGAAACTGATTTTGAAGCATTTATCTCTTTTCCCATATTATTTTTCAATTGAATGATTCAATAAAATAGAGGAGGCTGTTCCCAAAATCAAATCTTGGAACATCCTCCTCTGTTCTGTTCTATATTTTTTTACATTTTCCCAATCTCCCAGAACGCCACCGCGCTGGCCGCGGCCACGTTCAGGGAATCCACCCCGTGGCTCATGGGGATCTTTACCACATAGTCGCAGTCCGCCAGCGTCTTAGCCGCCAGCCCGTCCCCTTCTGTGCCCAGAATGATGGCCAGGCGGTCCGCCGTTTTCAGCCGGGGATCATCGATAGGAATGGAGCGGTCTGAGAGAGCCATGGCGGCTGTCTGAAATCCAAGCTGCCTTAATTTCTTCATGCCTTCCCCCGGCCAGGCGTCCTCCGCCGGCTTCACTCCTCCGATAAAGGTCCAGGGCACCAGGAACACATTTCCCATGCTCACCCGGATGGCCCGGCGGTAGAGGGGATTGCTGCAGGCCGGAGTCAGCAGGACCGCGTCAATATTTAATGCCGCGGCAGAGCGGAAAATAGCCCCTACATTTGTGGGGTTTACCACATTTTCCAGGACCGCGATCCGCCTGGCCCCGGCGCAGACCTCCTCCACCGATGGCAGGGGCGGGCGATACATGGCGCAGAGCATTCCTCTGGTCAGCTGAAAGCCGGTGAGCTTTGTGAGCACGTCCAGCTCTGCCGTATAGACCGGTATATCTTGGCAGCGGCGGATCAGCTCCTTTCCCGCCCCTTCTGCCTCCCGCCGCTCCGCCAGAAAGGAAATGGGCCTGCATCCCGCATCCAGGGCGCGCTCGATCACCTTCGGGCTCTCCGCGATAAAAATGCCTTTCTCCGGCTCATGGCGGTTCAGCAGCTGGTTCTCCGTCAGCCGGGCATAAATGTCCAGCTCTGGCGCGGAAAAATCGGTGATTTCTATGATGTCAGACATGGCAAGCTCTCCTTTTTCTGTCTCAAAGCGAATTTCTGCTCTTTTCCTGAAGGATATCCACGATCGTCTTCTCTGTCCCCACCATTCCCGGAGACGCAATCTCTCCCATGTGGCGCATCGTCTCCTCCGGCGTCTTTCCGTTGATACCGTGGATGGGATCAATACTGATGCCGTGCATGGCAAAGTCCACTGACTGGAACGCGGCGTCCACTGCCACGATCCCCTTCATGGTGCAGCCCTGGTTGCCGCCGTCGCAGATCATTCCCGTCAGGCTGCTGGCCATGTTGTCAATCGCCTTCTCCATCTGAGCCGGGCCGCCGCCGTTTAAATATACCAGGCCGCAGGCCATTCCCGTGCCGGCGGCGATGCCGCAGCCGCAGAACGCGGACAGTTTTCCGGAATACTCTTTAATGTACATGCACACCAGGTAGCTGATGGCCGTGGCCCGCCACAGCTTCTCATCCGGCAGATTCCGGTGGAGGCTGACGGCGTAAAGCGGCATGGTGGCGATGATGCCGTGGGCTCCGGAGCCGGTGATGCTCATGGCCGGACGGTCCAGGCCGATGACCCGTGCTTCAATGGCTGCGTTGCACAGCAGGGAAGCCGTCTTCTGCTCGTCGTCGGAGATGACCTGCCCGCCGTTCTTCTTCAGCAGATAGGGGGCGTAGGTGGTGCGGCTGCTGTTTAAGCCCTCCTCAAACAGTTTCCAGTTCATCTCGTAGGCTTTCTGGATGAAGGAAATCTCCTCCGCCGGGACAGACACTGCATAATCATAGATCTGCTGCAGAGTGTAGTCGTGGATATCCGCATGGCTGCTCTCCTCTCCATTCTCCTCCTCTTCTTTGGAGAAAACTGTCTCACCATTTACCTGAATTTTTACAATATTGGTGTGAGAGTCGCGGATGGTCACCACCGCCTCCCCTTCTTCCGCCACCACCTTCGCCTCAATAAAAATGCGGCTGGTGATCTCGCTCATGTGCACCTGAATCCTGCCGGTTTTCACCAGGATCTCCGCCATGGCGTTGTCCATGTCAGTCACCTTCGCCAGGCACTCCAGGCCCTTCTCCGGACGGCCTGCCAGCACTCCCAGTGCCGCCGCGTACTCATTTCCGCAGAAGCTGCTGCCGGGAATCCCGCAGGTAAAGGCATTTTTATACATTCCGCTGTTGAGCGCAAGCTCCACCCGGTCCAGCTTTCCCCCCACATACGATCTGGCCTTTGACACCGCAAAGGCAATGGCTCCCGGCTCCGTCACTCCCAGCGCCGGCTTCATGTCCTCCCGGATCAGCTCTGTCAGTTTCTCCATGGCTATCTCCTCCAATTTCTGTCATTTAATGTCTATCATATCACTGTATGAGATGGCACGCAACCAGATGTCCGCCCCCAGCGTCCTTTAAAAGCGGCCGTTCCGCGGCGCACCGCTCTGTGGCGTAAGGACAGCGGGTGGCAAACTTGCAGCCCTTCGGCGAATCGATGGGGCTGGGCACATCGCCCTTTAACATCTCCACTTTCTTTGTCTTGCTGATGGCCGGATCCAGCCTTCTCCTTCGGCCCGGATTTTGTCATGTACGCAAAGCCGGAGGCTGACACCCTGGTCCTGGACGGCTACCGGGTGAAGGGAATGATCTGCCGGCGGCTCTGACCCCTTTGCCTCTTTTCTGCCCCCTTTGCCTCTTTCCCGGCGGCGCCATCTAACGGCGCCGCCGTCTTATGCCGCAACCCAGTAAGTAGCTGCCGGTCTCATCTATATGTTATTCTTATAAATATCTCATCATTTATCATTTTTCCTCTTTCCAACCGAAAAGAAACGTGCTATAGTAGCGTTAGATTACAAATAATTCTGTCTGTTGTTCAAAAGAAAGGAATTTGATCATGCGCTATAATCCCCCCTATTTCGATTTTGAGATCTGCGGAGTGAAAAGGAAACTCCCTTTTGTAAAGATCAAGGATGACATGGCTCTCGCCAGCTTCTGCATCGTCTCCGACACAGAACTGGTCCAGGCAGTGGCCCCCGAGCTGGTAAAACGCCTGCCGGAGGTGGACGTGCTCCTCACCGCCGAGGCCAAAGGCATCATCCTCACCTACGAGATCAGCCGCCTTCTGGGCATGAAGGACTTCGTCCTGGCCCGCAAGCACAAAAAGCCTTACATGCAGAACGTTCTGGAGGCCAACGTTTACTCCATCACCACCCAGGCAAAGCAGACCCTGTATCTGGACGGCTGCGATGTGGAGAAGCTCCGCGGAAAACGGGTGGCCATCATCGACGATGTGATCGCCACAGGCGATTCCTTAAATGCCCTTGAAAAGCTGGCGGAGCTGGCCGGCGCCTCTGTCGTGGCCCGGGCCGCCGTTCTGGCAGAACTGGATTCCGTATACCGGGATGACATCATCTATCTGAAAGAACACTACGTATTCACCCCCAACCCGGACGGGACCTTCACTCCCATCGAATGTGAGGAAAAGAAGCGCCGCAGAGAAGCCGGCGAAAATTAAAAATCCGCAGGCGGTTTCCTGCGGGGAAGGCTGCTCCCTTCCTCCCGGAAACTCCTGCGGATTTTTAATACTTCCGGATCTGGTCCGTATCATCGCCCGCCGTCTTGTCGATGGACTTGATTACCACATAATATCCGGCCTTTTCATTTACCTTCACATACACCCGGTCCCCCGCCTTGTGGCCCAGCACAGCCCGCCCCAGGGGAGACTCATTGCTGATCTTGTTGTCCAGAGAATTTCCCCGGACCGTGGTCACGATCTTGTAGGTTTCCGTCTCGTCGTCATCCTCAAAATACAGTTCCACCCGGTTGTTGATCCCCACCTCGTCCGCGCCGGACTGGTCGGAAATGATCTTTGCCGTGCGGATCATCCTCTCCAGATAGCGGATGCGGCTCTCATTCTGATTCTTGTCCTTCTTTGCCGCGTGATACTCAAAATTCTCGCTGAGATCTCCGTGGGCCCTGGCCTCCTTCACCGCCTCGATGGCCTCTTTTCTCACCACCAGTTTCCGGTAATCGATCTCCTCCTGGATCTTCTTTATATCATTTTCTGTCAGTTCATCGTACATACTCCGTCAAAACTCCTTTCTCCGTTCTGCCGTCCGCGCCCAGACGCGGCAGACCGCCGTTCCGATCAAAATCCCGCTGAGCGCGCCGAAGAGCACGTCCGTGGGATAGTGGACACCCACATACAGCCTGGAAAACGCGATCAGCGCCGCCAGCACCACCGCCGGCCACCCGGTCCTCCTGTGATTTAAAAAGATCACCGCAGCCGCGGCAAAAGACGAGGCCGAATGTCCCGACGGGAAGGACCAGTCCGGCTGCCTCTCGATCAGCAGCCGCAGCCCTTCCACAACCTCGTAGGGCCTTACCCTGGCCACCAGATTTTTAAGAATCAGATTGTTGATCACCAGGGATCCCAAAAGGGCCGCCAGCACCTGAAAACCGGTTGCCCTCGTCCTCCGAAACGCGAAGAAAACGGCAGCCATCACGATCCAGATGAATGCCGTATCTCCCAGGTGGGTGATAAACTCCATCGCAGGCGTCGCCGCGGCGCTGCGAAGATGCTCCTGAATCCAGAGCAGAATCGTTCCTTCCATCCCGCACCTCTCACTGAAATTCAAAATATTTGGTCATATTCTTTTTGTAATCCTCCGTCATCAGGCGGATCATCTCCCGCTCTCCCGGTCCGTATCCCGTCAGAGAAGGGTGTTCCGGCGTGCCGCTGATGTAGTAATTGCCCCGGCACCAGCCCAGCTCCTTCTTTGATTCGATCTCCGTGAGCAGCTTCTTTTTTTCCTCCAGACTGCCCACCCGGTGCACCTCAAAAATCTCCCTCGGCTTCTCCGCCGACGGGTAAAAATACACTCTCAAGCAGTCCTCTGTCTGACTGATATAGAAATTTCCTTCCCAGCTCTCCGGAAGGCTGATCAAATAATCGTCCGTTCCGATCACATTGCCGCCGTAGGGCACGATGATCTGCTGCACCTGGCCGTCCTCCACCCAGGCTCCGTCCTCATTGACCTCATAGCCTTTTCCCACTATGGAATCTGACACCAGGTAGCCGTCCCTGTCAAAATAATAGCATTCCGCAAGACAGTCGCCGTCTCCGTCCAGCCATTTCCAGGTATCCCGCGGATAGGATTTATCCTCCTCCTGCCACCACCATCCATTCTTGTCATGGACCCAGTGGCCCGCATAGGAGGGAAATGAGATCAGCACCGACAGCGCCAGTCCGGCCGCCAGCCCCGTTAATATCCTCATAGGCACTCTCCTCCTGCATGAGTGAGTCTGTTTCTATATATCATACCATGAAGCGGGAGAAAAGGAAACTGTGCCACTTCTTAAAAAAATCTTACAATAAACAGCTGTTCTCCTTTCATTCTGATTATACCGGATTTCTCCCTTATGAGACTATAATTTTTTTCATATGAGAAAATATGAAAGATTTGTTTTACTTCTATCGGGAAAAGAAGTATAATGTTGAATGATGGAAAGGGAACCTTCCTTAACTAATATTATGACAGGAGGACAAGAACATGGAAACCTATGGATTAGAGAAACTGGGCATCACCAATACCGGAACGGTTTACCGCAACCTGAATGTGGCCCGTCTGGTAGAGGAGTCTTTAAAGCGCGGAGAGGGCATTCTGATGGATACCGGGGCTCTCGCCGTAACGACCGGAAAATATACAGGCCGCTCTCCCAAGGATAAATTCATCGTTGACACGCCCGACATTCATGACAAAATTGCGTGGGGAAGTGTAAACGTCGCGATCTCCGAGGAGAAATTCCAGAACATCAAAAACAAAATGTTCGCATATCTGCAGCAGAAGGATCTGTTCATCTTTGACGGCTTTGCCGGCGCAGATGAGAAATACACCAGAAAATTCCGCGTGATCAATGAGCTGGCATGCCAGAACCTGTTCATCCATCAGCTCCTGATCCGCCCCACCGCAGAACAGCTTGCTGACTACGGCGACGCAGACTTCACCCTGGTGGTAGCTCCCGGATTCCACTGCGTTCCCGAGCTGGACGGAACCAATTCCGAGGCCGCTATCATCGTGAACTTCTCTGAGAAGCTGGTCCTGATCGCCGGCTCCAGATACTCCGGAGAGATCAAGAAATCCGTATTCTCCGTGATGAACTACCTGATGCCGGTGGAGGAGAATGTGCTGCCCATGCACTGCTCCGCCAACATGGATCCGGAAACCCACGAGACTGCCGTATTCTTTGGCCTGTCCGGCACCGGAAAGACCACTCTGTCCGCTGACCCGGCCCGCAAGCTGATCGGCGACGACGAGCACGGCTGGTCTGAGGACGGCGTATTCAACTTTGAGGGCGGCTGCTACGCAAAATGTATCAACTTAAGCGCAGAGAACGAGCCGGACATCTACAATGCCATCCGCTTCGGCAGCCAGGTTGAGAACGTGGTTGTGGATCCGGAGACCAGAGTTCCCGATTATGACGACGGCTCTCTCACCGAGAATACCCGTGTGGGATATCCCATTGACTATATCAACAACGCACAGATCCCGGGCAAGGGAGGCATCCCGAAGGTTGTGATCTTCCTGACCGCCGACGCATTCGGCGTGCTGCCGCCCATCTCCAGACTGGACGAGAACGCTGCCATGTATCACTTCGTGACCGGCTTTACTTCCAAGTTAGCCGGAACCGAGAGAGGCATCCAGGAGCCGCAGCCTACCTTCTCCACCCTGTTCGGCGAGCCCTTTATGCCCCTTGATCCGTCCGTATACGCAAAGATGCTGGGCGAAAAGATCGAGAAGTACGGCACAAAGGTATATCTGGTAAATACCGGATGGTCCGGAGGCCCCTACGGAGTGGGAAGCCGTATGAAGCTCTCCTACACCAGAGCCATGATCACCGCAGCCTTAAACGGCAGCTTTGACAATGTGGAGTACCGCCACGATGACATCTTCAACGTGGACGTTCCCCAGAGCTGTCCCGGCGTTCCCTCTGAAATCATGAATCCGAGAGATACCTGGGCAGACAAAGCCGCTTACGATGAGTCCGCAAAGAAGCTGGCAAAGATGTTTGCCGACAACTTCGCGAAGAAATATCCCAACATGCCGAAGGAGATCGCCGAGGCCGGCCCGAAGGGCGAGTAAGCCGCAGCGCTTCTTCAACAGAAAAAGGAGCTGGTCCGCCAGCTCCTTTTTCT
>DWYS01000007.1 GCA_019118585.1 Candidatus Enterocloster faecavium
TCAGAGAGTGAATCGGTGCTCCTGGCAGCATAATTTGCCGCTAGTTGAGCCATCCGGCAAGGTGGCTCTCTTGCTTCGGCAGGGTGGCTCTAGTTGAGCGTGCAGTGTGCGCTAAGACGGCGATTTTTACAGCTCCGTGGCCGTATCTTCCACACAAAGATTCCTGAACGTATACTTATGCCCCCCCTGATGGAAAATATCGGTCTGGCAGATAAAAATAACGTAACATTGATTCAGCTCCTGATAGTCGGCGCCTTTATCAATCAGCTGCAGGTCAATCATGGATTGATAATAGCGTGACCGTTTGGGAAGTTCTTTTGTATCAATGGCCTACATCTCGATATTATAAACCGTATTATTCCCATCCTTCACATACACGTCCAGGCGGACGCCTTTCGCATCATAATCCATATTGATGGACTTCTGCAGTTCCGGATATTCGATATGGTCAATTTCCATATCCGGGAAAATCCGTTCCAGCAGTTTCTGGCACAAGCCCGGATGGCTCATCACCTTGCCAAAGAGGAAGTCGTTTGAAATAGTCAGAGACTCCCATTTTTTGATTAAATTCTCTTCCATCGCACCTAATACTCCAATCTGTCATTCGCTGTAAGCTCTTTCACTTTTATTGTATCCTATCCATGGGAAGAACACAAGTTCAAGTTCCGATTTCATTTTCTTCCCCTGTCTCTTTCCTCATTACGATCAGCAGGCTCCTGGCCCTGGAACACCCTGTATACACAAACTTGGAATAAAGCGCCGCCGGAATCCGCTCCACATCCAGCAGGACCACCACCTTGGAATCCAGCCCTTTAAATCCCTGAATGGTGGAGTACACCGGCTCATTCTCCTCCCTCTGAAATCCATCCTTCAGTTCATTCAGCTGGAACCTGCCAAGATTGACCTGGGACAGGATGGAATTTTTCAGTCTTTTTGGCGACAGGAACGTCACGTCACCCAGAGAAACGCCTTCGCTCCTAAGCTCCTTTAAAAGCCCCCGGATCTTTTCCTGGAAATCCTGCTCATCCTCATAAGAAAGGACGCGCACCTCCTCGCCGTTTTCCTTTAAGTATTCCTCCAGCTGCGTATGGCTCATCTTCGCGTTGAAGGCTCCTATCTGGGCCGTATTCCGGCAGTTGATGCAGAGCTTGAACCTAGCGCTCGGATAAGCGGTCAAAAATTGGAAACCGTCCTCAAATTCCGGATTGTACAAGTTCTGCTTTTCATCATAAAACACCGCCCAGCGTCCCTTTTCAAGGCCCCCTTTTAACAATAAATCCATAACCAGAAGATATTCCGGCTTCAAAATATCCTGCCCTTCGTCCAGGATCAGGACGTCATATTGGAGTTCTTCCCGCTCCTTTTCCGTCAGGCCGTCCAGATACGAAAGCACATCCTCCGGCAGCTCCTGGGTAAAATACTGGTTGGGATCCTGGGCCATAGCCTCCAAATCCACCGTCACATACTCGCCAAACAGGGCGTGGAGGTTCACGATCTTCATATTTTCGCCGCACTGTTCTTCTAAAGCATCCGCAATATTGCGGGCCAAGTTTTTATTGTACGTAAGATAGAGAATCTTCCGCCCTTTCCTGCATTCTCTCCTGGCATATTCCATGGCCAGCATTGTTTTTCCCGTACCAGCCCCGCCTTCAATGAGCAGATGGTTGTTGAAGGACAGCGCGTCTAACAGCATCGCCTGCTCCCTGGTCAGCCGCAGAAGTCTCTGGTCCACCTCATCCAAACGGCTTCCCAGGGACGGCACATAAGTAAAATCTGCCCGCAGGAAGTCCGCGATCTCCTTTTGATTTCGCGGTGAAAGCAGCCGGGGCGTTCCGTGCCAGCGCGTTTCCCAGTAATCGAATATGCCGTTCAGATACGCGGTAATATTCTCCGTCCGGTTGTCAAAAACCATTTCCCGAATCATCTCCTGGCCCTCCGCCTGAAAGGAAATGTCCGGAAACATCACGCCGCTGGCAAACATTATTCCCCTCATCCATGGCTGTTTCTCAAAATGCTCCGATAAAACTTTTTTCAGGCTGAACATATTCCCGATTACCTGGGCAAAAGGGCCTTCCGCTTTCCTATGTTCTTTCCCATACCGGTCGGTAAAATACCACTCCCCGTTTTTGCAGGCTACCCTGCCTCCTTTGATTTCCAGGCAGGCAACTCCCCTTTCGCAAACTACAACGAAGTCAATCTCCCCGTAGACTTTGGACTGATGCTTGGGAAGCCCCAAAGAATGCAGGACATATCCGTTTTCCAGTTCCAGCTCTTTCAATCTTTCAAATATTTTCCGCTCCCCATTGCTCTTTCCCTCATCCCCGCAGCAAGGGGGAATCAATGTAACCATCGGCATATCTCCTCAAACCATATTCTTATATCTGCTAAAAACAGGATAGCACATTTTGCCCGCTGCCGCAATCTTCTGAAGGAGTTCAATAAATTCAAAATTTTCTTATGTTTTTTCCCTTCTATCCGGGATAATATTCCAGCTCCCGGAAATCAAACCATCCTCTCCTCGTTCCAGTCACCTCCCCCACCACATATTCCAGGCATCTCTGCTCCCTTTCCAGTATGTCATGTTCATTATATAAATACTTCGCCCCATCCATTGGACTTACCGTATTAATCGCGTATCGGATTATGTAACGGTCTATTGATTCAAATACGCCATAGGCGCACTGAAAACCGCTGCGATAATAATCCCCATACCAGTCCGCAATCTGGCAGACCTGCATCCTGCTCAGATTCTGATCCGGGAATTCGTCCATTGTAATATACGCAAACTCGTGCCGGATTCTCAAGCCCCTGCACTTTTGATAGACTTGCTGTACCTGCAGCATTTCTGAAGCAATCTGCCCTGCCTGGATTTGCGGATACAAGGTAACGCCTTTTCCACCTGCAAAAAACGGCCTTTCTCTTTCATTCCCGTTTACAACATAATGAACCAAACCATAGACATCCTCTTCCTGACGGTAATTTAGCTGCAGCCCATCGGGTTTAATAGCTTTCGTTGATCTCCGGTTAATTGTAATCATAATTTCGCTGCCTCCTCTGCAAGTTTCGCAAGAATCTCTTTCGCCTCTTCCTCATGGATCATTGGCAGCAGACGGTTGATACATTCCTTTATCACAAAGATGTGTGCGGCGTTTTTCTGGAGCTGCCGTCTGGAAGTGATACCAGTCCGAATAGGCTTTACTGTTCTTGTACCTGGATTCTTGGAATTATCCTTATCTTTCATAAAAAGCGGGCTCCTTCCACATATATTATTATCTAAATGTTCCTTCTGTTATCTTTGATTATCTTGTACCTTCTTGGATGTTCGTACCTGTTTCTTATCCCAATCCCTGTCTTTATACATGATTTTCCTTTGATGCAGCATACAACATCCATATAAATCTATATAATTTTAGTAACAGAAGGGTGGAAAAGATGATGTTTGAACAATACGACGATATCCTTACTATTGAGGAATTATGTGAAATCCTAATGATTGGACGAAATGCAGCTTATTCTCTTTTAAAGGATCATAGGATCCCGGCCTTTCGAATTGGCAAAACCTGGAAAATTCCTAAAAAAGCCTTGGAATCCTATATTTTAAAGCAGATCGGTTTTAAATCATAACACTTTTTCCAGATGATCCTCTGTCCTCAATTCTGCCTACTGAGGGAGAAATCTCACTCCCTGCTTCCCTCTGTTTCCTCTAATTCAAAACATCCCCTGACTTTATAAGACGATATTTCAAAATGACCTCATTCACATACCGTTTAAGCCGTTCCAGCTCCATCCATCCTTCGCTGAATAACTTCCCATCGATAAAAGAAACTGTATTTAAAGCAAAATGAATATGTAAATCATCCGTGTTTAAATGCACCCCATAACAGATTTGATAACGGCTGCTGTAAAATTTGGCCACATCTTCTGCAATCCATTGTGCTTCTTCCGGTGTTATATGATCCTTTTTATCAAAAGAAATAATAAAATGTCTCACATTTCTATGTCCATCCTCTTTTCCAAAGACTTTCTTAACCAAAAGCATTTGGTCTACCATCTTCTGTGGATCATAAGGATTGACTCCTATGGCGCCTATATAATGTTCTGTTTTTTCAGGATTTGTAATATAGTGAATGACATTGGATAAGGCATCTCTATTCTTATATTCCCCATTTACTATCTTAACAAGTTCCATAATCCATCTACCTCCTCCTGGATTTCTATAATTCCCTCATATATATCTTCCATTCCCATTATACCTTGGATCATTCCCTTTTTTGTTTCACTCTCTATAAGATTTAAAGATTGCTGCAGCTGGACAATCTGCCTAGCGCTTTCCTCCTTCACTTTTCTCACCCTGCTCCTCCCATTCAGCATACTTCTAAGCGCATATTCCGAAATGCTCAAACTGGCTTTCTCAGCTTTATTCATAATTTTTTTCATCTGCTCCTCTGTACATCGCACATTAATTCTGCAGCTCTTTTTCACTGTTCTAACCTCCTGACTGATTATTTTTTACCAGGAAGTTTTATCTAAAATTATCTTTGATTAAATCCCCGGAAAATCCCGATTTTTAAATAATATTGTTAGCGTCGGACTGAATTAACCACTCAGAGTCGGAGAGAAAAAGCCAATCTCAGCCAGAAAGAAATAGCCAATGCAACAGTTGACTCCTTTCATTAATTCTTGCTTTTAATCACCGACACAGGCTCTCCGGCAGTCAGCGCAATTGTTTCGCACTGCTTGCCGCGATAGCTGTTGCCTTTGATTACAAATACCGTAGCTACATCGAAGATCCTGTCCAGGGAGCACAGAAGGGAGGAATCTTCATTGAAATATTCTCCCCACTTATCCGGACTCTTGTTACTGGTAAGGATCAATGTGTTGGGCCCTTCCTTGTTGTATCTCCTGTCGATGATGTCAAAGAACATGCGTGTATTCTCTCTGTCAAATACGCAGCGTCCTATTTCATCGATGATCAGACAGGAAGGCTTAACAAGGCCATTGATACATGAACTTTCTCTGCCATGCCTGCGCGCCTCGGTCAATCGTTGATTCAACTCTGTCGCCTTAAGAAAGTATGCTTTTAATCCTCTTTCACAGCAGGCTCTGCCATAAGCCATGGCAAGATGGGTCTTGCCTACGCCCTGAGGTCCGATAAAGGCCAGGTTCGTATGGGAGTACAGAGCAGATAGCATTGACAGATTTTTGAGTGCTTCCGCGTCCTTGCCATGTAACTGGGAAAAATCAAAGTTCTCAAAGGTCTTCGGTTCCTTCATCGAAAGACGGCTCATCCGAAGGAGCGTTGCCACGATGTTTTCTTCTTTCTTGTCTCTGAGATAAGAAAAGACGGAGGCGATTGCCTGAAGCTGCGCATCAGAGAGAGCCTGATCTTCAGAGAACCGTGCGATCTCTTGTGCTCCGAGATCCAGATCCAGATATTTTGTGTAAGAATGGATCTGTTCGAATACGGAATTATTCATTGAACAGCCCCTCCTCAAAGTTGAACTTTTCGAATCCCTCATTGTACTTACGGGGTTCCATCTGTTGGATTCGGATCTTTACGGGGGCAGTAGGATGCTCCTCAGGACAGTTGTCTGTATACTGATCTTTACAGTAGCTGTCTTTACGGCTCCATGTGACATTATGGGAGGTGAGGATCTTCGTCATGTTGTCATCATAGATGGAAAGGATGTAGCCGTCACGCTTTACGCGGCAGGTCTTCCTGGTATACCAGAAAGGCACGCCAAAGCGGCGCCCTTCATAGTTAACAAAGCCATCGAAGGAAATCTTTCTCTCCGGGCAGAGATAATACGCCAGTTCTATTGTGTTATCGAGTTTATAAGCATGCCGCATGCAGAGTGCTTCATGCTTGTCATCCGGGATACTGTCCACGGCCTTGTGATACACTTTATTCTGGCGTTCACACCAGGCGATCGCTTCGTAGTTTAGATCGGTAAGTTCGTGGAAAATACGCCCCGGAAGGAAGTTATCCTTTACAAAGCGGACAAGCCTTTCCACGGCGCCTTTGGTAAAAGGATGCCGCGGCTTGCAGAGTTTGGTCTCAAAGCCAATGTTTCCCATAAAAAGTTCATAATCTTTCTGCCAGATCGGATGACCCTCGCTGTCTCTGCCATTCACTACGCTCCTCATGTTGTCCGTAAGAACATACTGGGGAATCCCCATGTACAGAAAGGCATGGATCATTCCGATAAACAGATTTTCCTGGCGGGCGTTCGGAAAGAATTCAATATATCTCTTTCCACAACAGTGGCAGATCATCGCAAAGCAGGCTGCTTTGTAGGTGGAGCCATCTTCGGTTTCCACATTTACAAATCCCCAGTCCATCTGATAGGACTCACCAGGAGCTGTCTGGTAACGCCGCCCACGATTTCCTTGTGGGGCCACAATCTGTCTTTTGGAAGGGATCAGATCTTGATGTTCTGCTATATATGTTTTGACCGTAGTAAGACCGCCTTGGTAACCGGCTTCCTTGAGCCTGTCAAAGCACACGGAAGAGTTTGTAATGCCTGCCTTGAGAAGCGTATCTACAATACCGGTATATCCAGTAAGCACTGTACGATCGGCTTTGCGACCCAGGAGACCATGAGGTTTCTTAACAAACCCATTCTCCTTAAGTCTGCGAAGCTTCGCTCTGGTAATTCCGGTGAGACGTTCCAGTTCGGCAAGATTTATCTTGTCCAATTCGAACTTTTCCCCTTGCTGCATCTTTATTTTATTGATTGCTTGTGTTAGAATCTCAGTTAAGTCATTGGTTTTTCCTTCCATAGTTATGATTTTAACTGTTGCATTGACACACATCAGTTTAGCACAACATGGAAAGCCAATGGCTTTTTCTTTCTGACTAAGATTGGCTATTTTAAAGCGACTCTGAGTGGCTGTTTCTATCCGACGCTAACAATATATATTATATTAAGAATATACCTTATATCTTGATTTAATAATTAATACTTATCATATATTTATTAAATATATTTCTATATATTAACAGGATAACTCATTTGTCATACACTGCCTGGTTCTAAATCCCTACCTGAATATAGAACTACTTGATAAAAAATAAAAGTCCCTGCAGATAACGTCCTGCAGGGGAAATTTTACTCTATTGTATGATTAGGTTTATGGGATACTATAAGTGTCTTTCTATCTTCCATGAATACTGCTCCTTATATTTCGAAACACATCCTCATGGGTCCGCCGTTCCGCTGTCGATTCTGCCATTCTGTCTGCTTCATCCAACTTCATCTCTACGTCATTTGTAAGATCGGAATACTTTTCTAAGCTTAACACAACTATCGTTCCATATCCATTCTTGGTTAAATAGACCGGCTGCCCTTCACTTACTAAGGACTCTATTTCTGGGAACTTGTTTCTAAGATCCGAAACAGGTCGAACTTGAATCATATTATACGCTTCCTTTCCTATATTTTATCATTATTTTGTTTGAAAATCAAAAAAAGCTCAAATTTCAATGCTTCGAAAAATAAAATACCTTCCCCTTCACTCGGAAGGGCAGCCTCCTTCCCTTCGGCACCAGGAACGCATGCTCCCGTCGGATCACCATTCTCTCCTCAATCAATCCATCTGTGATAATAAGGATCGGGCCATTTGGCGGAAAATCCTGCGCCTGTTCCAAAAGGTCTACCCCTGGCTGCAGTATGGTTCCGCCCCTTCCTTTTACCTGAATCCTTCCTGCAATCTCCTCCGGCGCCATGTATCCCGCGTCATAAGCCTTGGCATCGCAGAAGATCACCCGGACTAGGGGCACCTCCCGGGCCGCTCCATAGCTGGCAATACTTCCAAGGGCCATTCCCAAAAGCTCCGTACTCATGGAACCGGATGTGTCCACTACCACGCCAAATGTTTTTCCAGACGAGAAGGCATCCTGCTCCACACATCTTGGCCTGGGGATATCCGGCGTGGCTCCCTGTCTGCGGCTCGGTCTTGCGTAGGTCCGGCGTTTTTCCAACTCCGGAAAATGGGCTTCAAACCATTGCCCCAACTCGACATCCCAGGGAATCGGAGGCATAGTCAAAGCACGGATTTCCTCTACCAGACCTGCCGGAACATATCCCCGCCCGGACTGCTGATGATAATCTAATCCCTCCGCAAGGGCCCTCTTATAAAAATCATCTAGGGAAACCGCCCGGCTGCTCCCGGAAAACCGTGCTTCCGGCTGCGTACCGTCAAGCAAATCTCCTTTTCCATAGCCCCGGAAGGTGTCAAGCCGGGAATATTTCCTCAAATCCCGCACCATGAGGTCATAGATTTCCTCTGCGGACTTCTCTTTTAGTTTTTCATCGTAAAGACCACCGATTTCCGGCATTTTTCCAATCTCCATCTCCACCAGCCAGCCATTAATCACAAAATCACAGGCTACATTCCAGAGCTCCGGATCTCGTCCCTGGCATCGCTCGTGGTGCCCCAGCCCGGCATGAAGAAATTCATGAGCCAGAACAAATCGAAGTTCCTCATCATCAAGCTCGGCAGTAGGATTCACATAAACCTCTCCTTTTGAGGCATCCACAGCCGCTGTCCGGATTTCCATCTGCCGGCAAATAGATTCCTCCTCGATGAGCTGAAAGGATGCGGCCAGACTGCCAAGCAGGGGATAATGGTTGATAAACCACTGTGCCGCTCTTTTGGAACGGGTCATCCTGCCCCCTTCCTGCACCTCATGACCTCCCACTTTGCCCACAGCCTCAGACACCGCCCGCCTCAATCCCCAGGCAAACTGTCTGGCAAACCAGTTATATTCCCCTTTCTTTGGATCATAATAAAGGGGATATTCCAATCCCCTCATATCCATGCTTCCAGGAGAGGCGGTCCCATAGCCCTGTTCCAGAGCCTTTTGGAGCAGTCCTTCCGCTCCCGGTTCGCCAAGGTGCTCATAAATTTTCCGTTCATCCGTCAGGCTGAACGGAAACAGTTCTGCCGGATTTCTGCTGGATCGCTCTCCAAATTTCATATCCGCCAGAAATTTTCCTATAAAAATGTCGCAGGCCAGATTCCACCGCTTTAAATCACAGCTTCCCTGCCTCCCTCTTTCTCCGAATAATCCGGGTTCCCTCTCCTCCAGCGGCATTCGTTCTCCATCAAAATGTCCCAATGCCAGGTGCAGCTTACAGTGAGCGACTGTATAAGCCCACTGCGCCGGCGAAAGCAGCACTTCACTATTTACGTAAATAAGGCCATCGGAATACACAACCGCTGCCCCGTTTTTTCCTGTGAGACGGCTGTCCGTGATGTGGATATCCCCGCCCATTCTTGAAAATAGGGGATTGTTCTGAACCATCCGCAATCCCTGCTCCAGGTTCTCCCATTTCTGATTCTTCCGGTTTCTTTGGGAGACAGTCACGTTTCTCTTTCCCATGTTTCCTCCCTATATTTTCCTTTACTCCATCAGCCCGCAGCACGCACCAAGCGGGGAAGGTCCCGCACGATTTCTACCATAAACCAATCCGGCAGAGACTCCCCTTCCTCTTCGGCCACAACCATCTGGGCGATTTCATAATTAATGGAGGACAGTTCCTTGATAAGCGCCTTGCCGCGATGAGCCAGATACTGGGCTTCTCGGTTCATCTTCTGCTTATGCTCCGGCAGCTCGTGAATCAGCTTCGCCCGAAAGGACTGGGCCAGAAAATACAGCACGTCCCGCTCGTCGGGCCTTGAGGGCCACTTGGCCGTCCCCTTGATGATATCCTGGAACAGGTGCTGGTTTCCAAGCTGCTTCGTATAGGCCACAAACATTCCTGCATGGGAAGCCGATACGCAGCCGTAAACCAGCATCCGAACGGTATCCTCCGGAAGTTCCTTTTCTCCCGCTCCGTATTCTTTTAAAATATCGCTCAGCATATGCCAGGACCTGGGAGTGGAAAAGGGCTCCTCCGTTTTAGGCGGAACAGAAAACAGATGATCCGGTCTCTGGGTAATGTAGTCGATAACCCAGGGATGAAGCCCATTCTCGTAGGCCCACTCCAGCCACTGCCCGGCGTCTGCCTTCATCTGAACGTGAAACATCCGGTTCACCAATGCCGAGGACATAGTCTTGACAATCGCGCTGTCCTGAGTCCGGTTTCCCGCTCCCACTACAATGCTCCCCTCCGGCAGATGATACTCTCCCACCCGTTTTTCATAGATTAGGCTGTAAAATGCCTTCTGCACCTCCTGTGAGCAGGCGTTGAGCTCATCCAAAAACAGCACATACGGCTCCTTTCTGGCGATCATTTTCGGAGGCAGAAACTCCGATACGCCATCCCTGACTTGGGGGATTCCGATAATATCCTCCGGGGCCAGCTGGCTTCCCAAGAGGGACACGCAGGGCAGCCCTACCGTTTTCGCGAACTCCTCTACCAGGGAAGATTTCCCGATTCCCGGCGCCCCCCAGATAAACACAGGGCGCACCGGCGCAATACTTAATAAGACCTCCCACAGTTCTTTGGGAGTTACCTGAAATGATAAATTCATACAATTACTCCTCGAAATTTGATTTCCTCAAGTTTTCAATGGCCCGCTTTTTTCGATTCAGGCCTTTTCCCTTCGCCCTAGGTTCATACCGGTCACAGTGCTGGCAATACGTTTTATGCACAGCCTTCCGTCCCTTGCGGCATTGTCCCAGCGCAATATAATATTTACATGGCATTTCCCGATACTTTGCCATTTTCCTCACCTCCTGCCCGCCTTAAAGCTGTAGACCGGCTTTATAATCCGTTCAATCCGGATGGTTTCTGAAATCTGTCCCACAATCTCCTCCATTTTTCGGTAGGCAAAGGGCGCTTCATCCAGGGTATCCCTTCCGATGCAGGTACAGTAAATCCCTTTCATCTCCTTCTTAAACTGAGCCGGCGTATACCGTTTTCCCACATCCTCCCGTTTCAGGATTCTGCCTGCCCCATGGGGCGCCGACCAGTTCCAGTCCTCATTGCCAAGGCCCGTTCCCAGAATGATTCCGTCCCTCATATTGACGGGAATCACCACCGGCTCTCCGGCTTTTGCCGAAACAGCACCCTTGCGTATAAGCAGTTCCTCCCCGTCCTGCTCCACATAGTTGTGGGAAATGGAAATCACCGATTCCAGCTTCCATTTCATTCCCTTTGCCATCTCATTTAAAATCGCCATGCGGTTCTGAGCGGCAAACTCCTGTACAATCTCCAAATCATGGAGATAATCTTCCAGCAGCTCCCCCTCCAGCACCGTCAATTCATAGGGCACCGAACAGCCTGACTCTTTTAACCGCCTCTGCCCCTCTTTTAAATAATACTCCGTCACCTCTTTCCCCAGGCGGCGGCTGCCGGAGTGAACCACGGCATAGAGATTTCCTTCCTCGTCCTGGTCAATCTCGATAAAATGGTTTCCCCCTCCCAGAGTCCCCATGCTCAGCCTCGCCTTCTCCTCCTGGATATGGAAAAAGCAGCGCAGATTTTCCAGGGCAGCAGCTTCCCCTCTGGCAGTCATTTTTGTACGGATTTGGGTGCCGGCTGGAATCTGCTCCCGGATAATCCGGTCCAGCTTCTGAAATTCCACCCGCTTCTGTCTGAGCTTTGCCAGGCTAATCCCGCAGCCAATATCCACGCCCACCACATTTGGAAGAATCTTCCCTTTCACTCTGGCGGTAAAACCGATGGTCCCCACCTTTCCCGGATGAACATCCGGCATAACCCGGATTGTACTGTCCTGAAATGCCTCCAGGTCACAGAGCTGCTTAATCTGCGCAATGGCATAATCTTCCACCGCATCAGTCAATATTTTTGCGGAAGTATAGACTCCCTCTACTATTTTCATAATAATCCTCTTTCTTTTTGGGTGTTTTCGCAAAAAATGAGCGCGGTATTCCCGCTGAATGCTCGCAACGATAACGAAAAAAAGCACCTCAAACAGAGGTGCAAAAGATGTGTCCGAATATGTTTTAAGAAAAATGTCTCCTGCTGCGCAGTCCCCCGGTCAGATCAAATCCACTGCTGCCGGCTCCAAAACCATAAGTCGGGCAATCCGCTCTCTATTTTCTGTCGTAAAATATGGTATTGTAAACGTTCTCTGCTTCATAATTGCCCTCCTTTCTTGGTTCATGGTTGATAGTTTCACTGCCTTTAGTGTAACGGCTCTTTCGGATTCTGTCAAGAAATATATTTCCTGGCCTGGCCAGCGCTCAATCCAAACTTTTCCTGCAGCTTTTTTAATATCACGTCCTCCGCAATATTCAAATCCTTCAGCGCCGACACCATTGCCTGAATTCCTCTCTGGCGTTCCTCCTGTCTGCCCTTCTCAATTCCTCTCTCTTCAATACCCTTGCTCAAATTACACATCAACGACACCTCACTTTCCATGCTCTAAAATTTTCTCCATTAAATGTCATTCAGGCAGAGCACGTCTATGCTATGCCCGACTTTATCAGTTCATCACAAAATATATTTCCTGGCCTGACCAGCACTCAATCCAAACTTCTCCTGCAGCTTTTTCAGTATAACAT
>DWYS01000083.1 GCA_019118585.1 Candidatus Enterocloster faecavium
TGATAATGATAGCTGCCAAGTCCGCTCTTATTCTTATTATCCCTATGCCCTCCGCTGCTGTCTGTTCGTCCGCTGTGGGCCTCTGCCACAAGCATATATGGAACATCCAAAAATGTCTGAGGCACACACAAACTGATCATCAGGGTTGCCATAAATGCAGCTGTTTTTCTTTTTCTCATTATTTTCCTCCTCGTACGATTCTATTTCGCGGCGGATCAATCCGCTGCTCATATGTACAATTTTATTATACCCCTCCTGCATTCTATTTCAACCCATTATGACCGGATTTGCGCAGCTATCCGAATGCCGGATATACCGTCATAATCCACAACACAGCAAATACCGCGTAGCATTCCACTTCTCATATACGGGGCCTGCAGCCTTTATGGTTCATAGTAAAAGGATGTCCAGGCTCCCTGGTAGACCTGACAGGGCAGGGACGGGTGGGGCGTCCCGGTCAGCTGCCCGTCCCGCAAGGCCACGGCATCCTTCAGGTCTTTTTCAATGGAATCCCCGTAAATGGGGCAGACATGGTGGCTGGGAAGAATGGTTTGAATCTGATCTGCAAAGGGAAGGAGCTTTTTCAGGCTCTCAATATACAGATCCAGATTCCGATTTTTCCCAAACATGAAAATCGGTCCCTCCTTTTGCAGGGAATCTCCCGACAGCATAAGCCCCTTCTCACGGTCCCAAAATGCCGCGCTTCCATAGGTATGTCCGGGAATTGCAATCACCTCCAGCTTGTAGGCCCCGCAGGAAAATACATCTCCCTCCCGCAGCGGATGCCGGATGATTTTGCTGTCAATCATTGGCCAGTCTGCCTCCATAACAAAGCATTCTCCAAATGGTCCCAGTCCGCCTGAGTGATCCGGGTCTGCATGGGTCAGCAGCACCGTCACCGGAAGATCTGTAATCTCTTTTACCGCCTCAAAAACCCCGCTGTCGGCAAATCCCGTATCAATCAGAAGGGCATGTTCACTTCCCACAATCAGAAACGTCCGCACCCGGCCGTCATCCAGAATATAAAGCTGATCCTCCATGGCAGTAATCTTCATCTTTTACCTCCTTAAATTTCCTGCTGCTCCCCTTCATGGTCATCATAAACCGAAAGGGGCTTTGACTGATCACGAAGCAGGGCTTCGCATTCCCGCAAAATGATGCCGCACTGTTTTTCTGCAGCCTCTGTCTGGCACTGTTCTTTTAAAAGCTGGCTATAAAGGTGAATTTTCATGGCTGCCCTTCTGGCTGCATCACTTCTGTCCAGGCACTCCCTGTCCCGTTTGGCCTGCTGTTCTTCTCCTCCCTGGGCCTTAAGCATTATCTCATATTTTTCCCTTTTGGCCTGATCCAGCTCCTGCTCCAGCCTCCCAATATGGGCATCCGCCTTTTCTTTCTGTTCCAAATATTTCCGCTGCCTTTCAGCCTGCTCTTCTTCTTTTCTTTTCCATCTTCTCCTGTCCCACATCCACAAAAAAGCCGTAATGATCAGACATCCAAGAAAAATCACCAGTAAAATATCCTTCATACTGCTCCTCCTATGACAGCCATTTCCGAACATCGTCCCTTAGCCTGTTGACGGAAAAAGGAATAGGGATCCATGTATATTTTCCATCCTTTATTTCCGGCTCACTTTGGGATAGAACCACAACCGGAACCCTGTCTATTTTCCATGGCTGATTTTTCTGCTCTGCCATTTCCCCTGTAATAACCCATACTGCCGGCTTCTTCTTTTTCAGGAAAGCCTTGGCGGCTTCCGGACTTTTAAAGATCTCAATCAGCCCCGAAACTTTCCGCAGAGCCCCTTTGATTCCTTCCCCGTAATCCCGGTCAGAACACACAATTGCTATGGTCTTTTCAAGGTTCTCCCCTCGGTTTGCCCACTGAACAAAATCAAGAACCGGGGTATGGTACAGGCTGAAATCTTTTCTGTTGTGATTTTCCTCATAATAGGCCCTTGCTGCCAGGCACATTCTGGAACAGATCTGCTGAATATCCAGCCGGATATGTCCGCTGTTCTGTTCCTCCCCCCCTTCCTCTGACATGCACACGGAGGTTCCGCAGTTAATTCCCAGATGGAAATAAGTATTCTCACTGCCGTCTTCATTGGAAAATCCCTTATTCTGATGCAGATATTCACAGCGCAGCTGCCAGCACCGCTCCCCGGACAGATAGGGTTCCGCATCCTGGGCATCTCTCTTAAAATAATCTGCCGCAAAATGGTTAAACCACTGAATGTACTGGCTTCCCACATCCCGGACCATTTCGCCGTTCCGGTCTTTTCTGACCCGTCCATCTCTGTATTTTTTAACAAGCTCCGGATACTCGATTCCGCCGCAGATATCCGGCAGCGTCAGGGCCAGAGCCAGGGCCGACTGCCACCGTCCATCTTCCACATTCCATTCAATCTCCTGTATCCTGCTTAGAAAAGTAAAACTCGCATCCCCGCGCTTCATCATTGGATCCCTGCTTTCCCTTAAAGGCTTTACGCTCTATCTCAAATATCTTAAATTTCCTGAACTATTTTTCTATTTTAGCATATTTTTTCAGCCTTTAAAAGTCATAGTCAAATCGGACAGCGCCGCCCTGATCTGAAGCTGCCCCTGTCCGATTTTCTGCACTTTTGGATCACTTAATTCTCTTCCCGGCGGTCTTTATGTTCTCCTTTTGGAAATCTATTCTTCTCATGGCCGCCCCGGTCAGAACGACTCTGATTCGGATTTTCAAAATCCATATTCAGAGCATTGGCAACTGCCTCAAGAATGCCATTGGAAGAAAAAGTTGCTCCGCTGACACATGATACATCCAGTGACTGAGAATCTATGATCTCACTGATGATCGTATCCTGTGCGCGGTTAAAAAATGACTCGTCATCTTCGTAGGAAACAACTGTAATATCGGTAATTTTTCCATTCTCCACCGTCACAGAAACATTTGTAGCACCGCGAAAGCCTGTTCCTTCTCCCTCATATGTTCCATCCGAAAGAGAAAGTTCTGCCGCCTGTTCAGCAGACTGTGCTTCTGTCTCCCCTTCCTCCTGATTTTCAATGCCCAGCGCATCCGCCACAGCCGCAATAATGCCGTTGCTGGAAAAGGTTGCTCCGCTGACATTTTCTACATCAATGGATTGTTTGGAGAGAATCTGGCTGAGTATGGAGGCTTGCGCCTTCTGAAAAAACTCCTTGTCATCCCCATAGGAAAGCACGGTAATATCTGTGATATATCCGTTTTCCACTGTAACCTGGACCTCTGTGTCACCGGAAAAGCCGGCACCGGTACCGGTATAAACTCCATCGATATAGTTTCCTGTTTCAGACTGGTCAAAACTGTATGCCCCCAGCGCTGTAATAGGCTCCGACACCGTAAGATTGCCGATCTGGACCAATCCGCACATGGCAATTGCAGCCGTAGTTCCTGCTGCCGCAGGCATAGGATTTGCAGACAGACATTCCTTAGGACATACGGTAAGACACTGCATGCAGTCTACGCACTTTCCAGAGGAAACGGCGTCTTTTTCCAGTATGGAAATGCCCATGCTGCAGTTTCTTTCACAGAGTCCGCAGTGCGTGCATTCAGATCCATTCCGCTGTATTTTATAACATCTTTTCCCCGAAATCAGAGTAAACACTGCCCCCAGAGGACAGAAATACCGGCAGAAGAAGCGTTCTATAAAAAGTGAACCTGCCAGAAGGGCCAGCAGCAGAATAAAACCTGCGGTATGCACCGCTGCTGCGGCCACGGAAAGATTTCCGGATATCAGCATGCCGAATGCCCCCCATGGGCTTAGAGATGCCTCCATAGGCAGGGCCAGAATCCAAAGTCCTGCCACAATGAATACAAGAACTGCATACTTCAAATATTGAAGAGCGTGGTCCAGCCGGGTAGGAAGATTTATGTTTCGATGATAAATCTTCTTCGAAATCCAGAACAAAAGCTCCTGAACGGCACCGAAGGAGCAGAGATATCCACAAAAAAAGCGGCCCCATACTGCTGTTATACACAATACAGCTCCAATTGTAATCAGCTGAGCGGACAATGCATGAATCGAAAAAGTACCATTTACCAGTGCCGCAATCACATCTCCCAGGGCCTGAAGCACTGTAATAAATAATTCCGGAAAAAGAATAAAGGCAGCCAGCTGGACCATATGACGAATGATTTGTATCGCCCCGCGATGTTTCCATTTCATCTTATCAACCTCCTGAACATACATTGATTTACGCGTCAAAGGAAATTTGTCCCTGCAGATTTTCTGTAACCTGCACGCTGCCATTGTCAGTAACAAAAATGGCAGAAAGGCCATATCTGCCCGCTATTGACAGGCCCTCCTCCCGGCCAAGGCAGCAAATGCCGGTTGCCAGCGCATCCAACTCCACGGCCTGATCGCCAATCAGGGAAACTGAAATCAGACCGGAACTGGAGGGCTTTCCCGTCCGGGGATCAATAATATGATGAAATCGTCTCCCCTGATGGAAAAAGCAGCGTTCATAGGAACCGCTGGTTACAATTGCTTTGTTTTTCAGCAGAATGCTGGCCATGGATGTTCCGGTTTTCTGAAATGGATTCTGAATTCCTATTTTCTGCCCTTTTCCCATAACCGCTATTGTCCCGCCGAAATTGATTTGTGCCTCCTGAATATTTTGAGCCTTCAGCATGGATCGGGCAACATCGGCAGCATACCCTTTAACCAGTCCGCCCAGATCCAGCTTCATCCCCTGCTCCCTCAGGAAAGCTGTACTGTGGTCTTTGTCCAGCTCCAGTTTTTCGATATTACAGTGCGCCCGAGTATATGCTATATCTGCCTGAGATGGAAGTTTAGCAGAGCGGATGGCATTTCTCCAAAGTTCACTCATGGCCCCCGCCGTCACGTCAAAGGTCCCTTTTGTTTCTTTTGCATATTTCTGTGCCAGGGACAAAAGGTATAGTGTCTCCCGGCTGACCGGAACCGGCTGTATTCCTGCCTGCTGATTGATTCGGCTGATCTCACTTTCCGGACTGAAAAAAGAAAAACGATTGTGGATTTCCATCATACGTTCTTTGATAGGATCTAATATCGATGGATCACGTTCTCCGGATATAGTAATGGAATTGATTGTACCAAATGCCGGAAATAATTTTTGAATCACTTAATTGCTCCTCCTCTGCAGCATATTCCAATGACAGGGTTCAGTATAAACGCCCTGCCTTAAGCGAACTTAAAAGCAGACAATTAATTATATATAAAAAAGCACCTGAATTCGGAAAATCACTCCGAAGTTCAAGTGCTTTGATTCAATCTTCTGCAGTTTCATTGACAGCATAATATCCAGGATTATCTCAGATCATCTGTCTGAATCCGTTTTCTCAGATCCAGAATCTTCTCCTCAATCTGCGCCATAACATGGAGAAAAGACTTATCCCCCATGCCGCTGGGATCCTCCAGTCCCCAGTCCTCCCGATGGGAACAGGGCAGAGTCGGGCACTGCACGTTGCAGCCCATTGTAACCACAATGTCCACAGCAGGCAGATCAGAGAGCGACTTGCTGTATTGAGTCTGCTCCATATCGATGCCGTAAACCTGTTTCATCAGCCGCACCGCATCCGGATTGATCCGGCTTTTGAGTTCGGTACCGGCAGAATAACTTTCAAATACATCACTGGACAGTTTTTTCCCCAGGGCCTCTGCCATCTGGCTGCGGCAGGAATTGTGGACACAGAGAAAAGCCACCCTGGGCTTTTTGCGGCTGGCCGCCGAGAAGGGGCACCCCTTTCCGAGACATTGATTGTTACGGCTGCTGTAGGAACAGACCGGAACCCTGCACTCCATTTCTACTCCCAGATGCTCTCTGGTAAAATCAACGGCAGCCAGAATAGCCAGCCAGGAGTCCCGCTTGCAGCACCGTGGCCCTCCTGCCTTGCCGATACGCTCCAGGGCCTTTGCCGTCATCTGATTGCTCAGGCCCCAGGGTTCCCGGGCCAGGGGGGTAGACTCGGTTGCAATGGCAAAAAACTGTCCGGCACTGATCCCCGCTCCGCAGGCACCCCAAAAGCCGCATGCCCCGCCGGGAACGGCTTTCCCCCGGCTGTACATCTCCTGAAGGGCCTTTTCTAGATCCAGTGTACCGCCGGCATTCTTGTAGGCAGTAAGCAAAGCCGCTCCCACCATTACATGGTGCTCCGGGCCGTGCATATGGCAGAAAGGCAGATCCATCATCCGACCAACAATGGCCACAGGATCAGCAGATGTCTCTGAAAGACACAGACCAAAGATGCTGTCCATTCCCTGAGTATGACAGTCGCTGCAGACATAATGCCCATTTACGCAGCGGGTTTTGCTTGGTTCCTTCTTATGGCAGATCGCGCACTCCATTACCTGATCCTGGAGCAGGTATTCCAGAGGTGCCTTGCAGATCAGACATTCCTCCTTGTTTGTTTCTCTGTTATCTTCCATCTTTATACCTTTCATTTCACTTCATGTCCTCATCCAGCCTGATGGGGGATGGAGATCTTTTCCACCTGAATCCGACCCTCTGACACCTGGGCCATCATCATGGTAATCTCCTGATGGAATCGCCTGGGTCCGCAGGAACCGGGATTCAGCCAGAGCAGCCCTTCTTTTTCCTCCTGAACATACTTATGGGAATGGCCGAAAACTACCACATCCACATGATCCAGGTTCTCCCCTATTTCTTTCCTGTTGTGAACCATATAAAATGTCACGCCTTCCAGGGTAATGGTAAGATGATGGGGAATCCCCTGAGCCCACTCCTTGTCATTGTTTCCCCGGACAATATAAAGGGGACCATACTGCCGAAGCTGATCCACAATACTCTGTTTGTTGATGTCGCCTCCGTGGAGAATGACATCCGCTGTTTTCAGATATTCCTCCACCTCAGGCCGCAGCAGGCCATGAGTGTCGGAGAGAATGGCAATCTTCATTGACAGCTGCTTCCTTTCTGTTTCTTTTATTTCCAGTCCTTGTCCGGCTGCTGCCCCTCATGGGCCTGCCACTGGCATTCCGTAAGGCGAATCTGGGAAAACACTGCCGTAAAGGAGGAGTCCTCGGGAGAGCAGGCATAGAGACCGAACCGAATCACACCCCCGCCCTGATGCATGTGGCAGATCCGCATCTGGCTGTACTCAACTCCGTCCAGAGAGCATTCGATGCGGTAATCATCCTGTCTGCGGCTGAGGCGATACCACATGGTACGAATACTGCCGTCAATGGCAGTAGTGGCCCAGTCGGAGTATCCGCCATTTGTTACAACACTTCCAAGGTGCTGGTATTTCCCGTTTTCATATTCCACAGAGGCCTTCAGCCAGTTCTCGCTGTCCAGGTACAAAGCAATGCCGCACTGGTCAAAACGGTGCTTGCTGTCCGTAAAGTCTGTTTTCACCGAGAAACTGAAATAGGGCTCCTGGGTCTCCATCTGAAGAATGGGAGCGTTATCATTTCGGAAGTGATAATAGGTGCGCTGCCACAGATCCGTATGGGGCTGTGTGGTGATCTCAATTTGTTCCGGCGAAATACGGTACTGTTTCGGCGGTCTGGTCCAAACCAGCTTTTCTGTATCAAAACTCATTCCAATCCCTCCAATTCTCTATCGGCTGCCTCTGCTGCCCGCCTGTCGTCACAGGGCGTCATGACTCTGTTTCATAGGGCCAGGTGTTAATGCCTCCGAATTCATAGATGTTGGTGTAGCCCAGATCCGCCAATGCTTCGGAAGCCGTCTTGCTGCGGTTTCCGCTGCGGCAGTAAACCAGAACCGTTGTATCCTTGTCCGGAATCACGGCTGCAGCAGTGTCCTCATCAATGGTTCCAACCGGCAGCAGCACTGCATCGGGGATATGTCCGCTGTCGTATTCATCCTGCTCCCGCACATCCAGAACAAGAACCTCCTGAGTGTCCATCATCTCCTTAGCTTCCTCCTGGCTGATCTGCCGGTAGGAACCTTCAGAGTCTTTTTTGCTGCAGCCCACAAGCAGCACCAAAAGGGAAAAAAGAAAAAGTAAGCTTCGTTTCATTTTAATACCTCCAAAATTCCAGCCGCAAAGGCTCTGTGTCCCTGGGTGGTGAAATGCACGCCGTCCCGGGCAAGAGAAATATTCCAGTCTGCAGAATCGGCAAATGGGATGCCCAGCTGCCCTGCAAGGGTCCTGCAGCATTGGGCAAAGTTTTTTGAATCATCGATCAGCTGTCTGCTCCTCACCCATTCCCCCAACTCCATAGGCGGCGGCGCAATCAGCATAATCTGTTCCCGACTAAAGTGCAATGTCAGGAGAAAATGCTTCAGTCGTTCGGCGGCTTTTTGGGGACTGCGTCCCTGAAGCAGATCGTTGGTGCCCAGCATCACAATCATCCTGTCCGCATCCACCGGAATATCAGGCACTGTCACAGGAATCTCCCGTCCATTCCGGCCCATATTGGAAACTGTCCAGCCGGTTTTGGCGGCCAGAATGTCCACCCAGCGGCTGTCTGCTCCGTACCGGCCGTCCGTACCAGGACGGGGATCGTATCCATAGGTGTTGGAATCTCCAAAACAGATCAGTTTCATACTGCCCCTCCTTTATGCAAAATCCCATCTTCTTCTCAAATATTCTCCCGGCAATCAGCACCGGGAGCGAAAATCCGGGTCATATTTGTCCAGAATCTCCTTGCGTCTCGTGTAGACATACTGAAGGCTTCTTTTTCCCTTTGCGTATTCCCCGGCATTGCGGTAATTGTTAAAGTCAAGAAACAGCGAAAACACCAGCGCCGCCAGTTCCCCAAATTCATCCAGACTGTATATAGTATACTCGTCCAGATTGTCCCTGACAACCGGTGATTTTTCCACCTGGGCCAGCTGACTATTGCCATCGTATATGGGATACTTCATTCCCTCTTTGCCCAGGCCCACTTCGTATATCTGCAAAATATGGCCATCAAGCTGAAGCTCCGTATAATAATTTGACGAAAAAAAGGTTCCCTGGCGTACCTTGACAATGGATCCGATCTTCTTTCCAGTTCCGTCGGCAATATCACAGGGAGCGGTACGCCAGGTGCCTCTGCGGTACATCTTTTTTACGGAGTCACTGAGGTTTGGCGTAATTGTAATCTCTGGTTTTCCCTGACAGGCCAATGTCATCTGCGGCGCCGCAGGTGAAAAGGATACACGGGCTTCACCGGTAATCTGACCTCTTACTTCCAGAACGTATTCTGCGGTATGGCCTGATTTGATCTGTTTGAAATGTGAAAGCATGGTTAGGGTCCTTTCTGTGTTGGCAGAGAAATTGGGTTATTTCATGTCTATTGTCCGTATTGAAAAAAGCAGCAGATTTGCTGTTTTTCCGGATATTTATATCTTAAATAAAATTTTTCCAATTATTTTTGTTTTCTTCCGCTAAAGAATATTTTTAAATTTTTTCTGATTAATCTTTTTAATATTGTTTTGCTTATTTATCAATTAATACCCTCGTAAGGGAAGCGACCCTTGTCAGCGTCGTCATCCGCCATCCTTGCATTATTTCAATCCACGCTCCCACAAGGGGAGCGACGCAGTCAAAAAGTGCTGCTCCCTGTAAACCCGGAGATTTCAATCCACGCTCCCACAAGGGGAGCGACATTTTGATTTTACGGTACTTGTCAATGTATTCATCATTTCAATCCACGCTCCCACAAGGGGAGCGACGTATACTGGTGCAAATTATGACGAGTTCCAGACCATATTTCAATCCACGCTCCCACAAGGGGAGCGACCCATTTCAGGTGCAAGTGGTGGAACAGTTCAGCTATTTCAATCCACGCTCCCACAAGGGGAGCGACGCCTGCTGGATAGCATTGTTGAGGGTGGTTTCATTATTTCAATCCACGCTCCCACAAGGGGAGCGAC
>DWYS01000084.1 GCA_019118585.1 Candidatus Enterocloster faecavium
AATGTTATAATATCCATGAGTATTGGTACTCCTTTCGGTTTTGTTTTTTTGGTCGAAATCATTATACCTCAAGGAGCCAATACTCTTTTTATTTATTTTTTTATCAACTGACTATTTCTTTACTCCAACCCGCGGCCGCCTCCGGCCCTGCTGCTGTCTGTGGAGGTCTGCGGCATCGCCAGATGCATTTTTATTCCTCCATCTTATTTCCTATCCATCTATCCTGTGTTATAATAAAAAATGGTATTTTATACGAAAGGTAGGTATAAAAATGATGAATCTGCTTTTGATTCAGCAGGCAGACGTCTATGCCCCGGCTCATCTGGGGAAGATGGACGTTCTCATCGGCCAGGGGAAGATCCTGAAGATGCAAAAACATCTGGGAACCTCCTGCGGAGATTTGCCCGTTGAAGTGGTCGATGCTTCGGGCCTGATCATGACGCCGGGATTTGTGGACCAGCATGTCCATGTCATCGGCGCAGGCGGGGAAGCCGGCTACTACAGCCGAACGCCGGAAATGCAGGTGTCCCAGATTGTATCCCATGGAATCACCACCGTGGTAGGGCTTCATGGTACCGACGGTACGGCCCGCAATATCGAGGCCCTCTATGCCAAGGTCTGCGCCCTGGAGCAGGAAGGGATCACGGCGCGGATGCTGACGGGGTCCTTTGAGATGCCATCCGCTACCCTTACCGGCTCTGTGCGGCGGGATATTCTCTTTGTGGACCAGGTGATTGGGGCAAAGACGGCTCTGTCTGACCGGCGTTCCGCCCAGCCCACCAGGACCCAGATGGAGCAGCTGATTTCCCAGGCATACACGGCAGGGCTGGTCAGCGGGAAACGGGGCTACACCCATATCCATATGGGTGCAGGGAAACGGCGTCTTTCTATGCTGATGGATATCATTCGGGAAACGGAGCTGCCGCCCTATGTGATGATTCCCACTCACATCAACCGGGATGAGGGGCTGTTTGCCCAGTCCATTGAATTCGCCAGACTGGGAGGAATCGTGGATATTACTTCCGGCGTAAGCCCGGAGTACGGTTTTGAAGGAACCATTAAACCCAGCGAGGCTATCCGCCGTCTACTGGAGGCAGGGGTGGACATCCGGCAGATTACCATGAGCTCTGACGCCAACGGCTGTATGGCAGTTTATGACAGTCAGGGGAACTGCACAGGACTGTGCGCGGCTTCCGCGGATACCCTCTATAAGGAATTCCGCAGCCTGGTAAAGGAGGAACAGATCCCGATGGAGACAGCCCTCCAGGTCGTTACCTCCAGTCCGGCTGCCGCCATTGGAATGTATCCTCAGAAAGGCTGTCTGGCGGAAGGCGCAGACGGCGATGTGGTCCTGCTGGATCCTGAGCTTGCGATCCGTCAGGTCTATGCGAAGGGCCGGCTGGCGGTCAAAGACGGACAGGTCCTTCTGAAAGGTGCTTTTGAGTAAACTGATCGATCAAACCAATACTGCAAAGGAGTACATACATGAACGAAACATCCAATCATGAAAAAAAGAAAGGCTTATCCAAACTGTTTACCATGGAAATGCCTCATACGTATCTTCTGATCTTTGCCATTCTGGTCATCTGCGCGATCTTGACCTATGTCATTCCCGCAGGCCAGTTTGACACTGCCCCCAATGAGACGGGCAGAGAAATTTTGATCCCCGGAACCTTCCATGCCGTAGAGCAGAATCCGGTATCTCTGTACGACTTTTTCAACGCCATCCCCACCGGACTCTCAGAGATGTCTTCCCTGATCTTCTTCGTGATGATCGCCGGCGGTTCCTTTGCCATCATCAACGCGACCCAGACGATTGATATCGTGATCAATAAGCTGGTAAAGGCCCTGGAAGGCAAGGAGCATCTGATCGTATTTGTGATCATGTTCCTCTTCTCTCTTCTGGGCGGACTCATCGGCTTTGATGCGGAATGCGTAATCTTTGTACCCATCTGCATCACGCTGGCCAGACGAATGGGATACGACAGCATTACGGGAATCGCCATGGTTATGTGCGGAGCCTTCGTGGGAAGTTCCGTCGGAACCTTTAACCCCTATGCGACCGCCGTGGCTCAGGGAATTGTAGGACTGCCCATTTTCTCCGGTGCATGGTACCGTATGATCATGCATGTGGTGATCCTGATTGCCGTTGTGCTCTACACCACCTGGTATGCAGAGCGGGTGAAAAAGGACCCCACCAAGAGCTACTGCTATAACGTGGAACAGGCTCACCTGAAGAGCGGACAGGCGGACAAGCTGAACTACACCACGACCACGACCCTTAGCCTGCGGAATATCCTGGTACTGCTGACCATGGTGATCGGCTTTGCCATCATCATCTACGGCGCCATGGTGATGGACTGGTTTGCCAGCGAGATGTCCCCCATCTTCCTGGCCATGGGCATTATCGCCGGTGTTGTCGGCGGTCTGAGCGGCAACAAGATCTGCCAGACCTGGATCGACGGAGCAAAATCCATGATGTTTGCCTGTCTGGTAATCGGAATGGGACGTGGAATCCTGGTTGTAATGGAGGACGGAATGATCTTCCACACCATCCTGAATGCCCTTTCCGGAATCCTTTCCATTCTGCCCAGTTCTCTCATTGCCGTAGGAATGTTTGTCATCAATATCGTGATCAACTTTTTCGTTCCCTCCGGAAGCGGCCTTGCAGCTCTTGTAATGCCTCTTATGGGACCTCTGGCTCAGATGACAGGGATCACGGCTCAGACGGCGGTTATCGCCTTCCAGTGTGCGGCCGGATTCTCCGACTGTGTCATTCCTACCAGTTCCACCACCAACGCCTGCATCGGCGCCGGCGGCGTCAACTTTATCCAGTGGTTCCGCTTTGCCGGAAAACTGGCCCTGATCGAGTGGGGACTGAGCATTGTATTTATCATTATCGCAACGATGATCCATTTGGCATAGAATAAGATCGCAGAAGGGGCAGCGCATCCGCCTGGAATTATCCTGGATGCGCTGCCCCTTATTTGATTCCTGTATGAAAAATGCCTATTGGGCCGTTGCCTCCAAAACCATCTCCCCTGCCGTTACCTGATAAGTTTCCCCTGCCGTTAGATCCGGACTGCTGAGAAGAATCATGGAGAAAGGCTGATCCGGAACGGTGGAAATCAGGATATTGCCATCCGAATCCCGGAGACTGACTTCTGTTCCGGCAGCCTGCTCTTCCAGCAGGATGGCAACTGCCGCCTGCTCAGAATCCCCGAAGGTCTGTCCCATACCGGAGGATCCGGTTCCGATAAAGGTTCCTCCGGAGATGGAAGCGGTGGTGTCGTAGTCCAGAATAGAGGTGTCGCCGTGAGCCGGGCCTACGATGGTGACCGAGCCGCCTAAGATGTCTGCGGAGCCATTGGCATCGATGCCGTCACCGGAAGCGTGAATCAATATCGTTCCTCCGGAGATGGAAATGGTGCCGTTTGAGGAAGATGGGCCTCCTCCGGGGCCTCCTCTTTTGCCCATGCCCATACCTCCTGGGCCTCCGCCCCGTCCTCCTCTGCCGCCTCCTCCGGGGCCTTGAGGCAAAGTTTCTGAGTCCGTATCTTCTGAGTTCCCCTGTTCACTTCCATTTCTCTCCGGAGGATTTGGGACCGCTCCGCTCTCCCCTGCCGCGTTGATTCCGTCATCCGCAGCAGTGAGCTGAATGTTTCCTCCCTGGATCTCCACATGCAGGGCCTCCAGCCCCTCGTAGCTTTCCTGGATGAAAATATCTCCTGCGGTGATCGTCAGGGTGTCGTCCCCATGGATGGCATCGTCCCCGGTGGAGAGTTCAAAAGTTCCTCCGCCTATGGAAATGGAGACGTTGGAGTGAATGGAGTCGTCGGCAGAGTCAATGGAGAAGGTCCCACCGTTGATCAGCAGATTCCCGCCCGCTTTCAGGCCCTTCATGCTGGTGGTCTCCGCCGCCGCCGTTTCCATCGGTTCTGTTTCCGCCGGCGCTGCTTCCTCGGGCGCCTCTCCCCCGCGTCCGCCTCCCCGTCCCGGACCTCCGAATCCCCGGGCGGCTTCCGCCCCGCTGTGGGCGCCGTTTTCGCTGCCTCCGCCGGTGACAAGTTTAAAATCTCCGTCCTCAATCTGCATCATACCGCTGGCGCTGATCCCATCTCCGTCGGCCTCAATGTCAAATGTGCCGCCGGAAATATACACAAAGCCAAGGGAGGTATCGCTGTCATGCTCGCTGTGGATTCCGTCCTTGCCGGACCGGATGTTTAAGGTGGTGATGCCGGTGATCCGGATGCTGTCATTGGCCTTCAGCCCATGGGAGGCACAGGAAATGGTATAGCTGCCTCCGGTAATCACCAGGTCGTCGTTGGAGCGGATGCCGTGGCCTGCCGGGGAGGTGACGGTCAGGGAACCGGCTCCGTTTAAGGTCAGATCCTGTTTGGAGAAGATAACGGAGTCGATGCTCTCGTTTATCTGGGACTCAAAGACTCCGCCGTTGGACAGGGCGTTTTCCGTCCCCTCCGCCAGAGTCAGGAACACCTTATCCGCCTGGGAAACGTAAATGGGAGCAGAAGTCCCGCTGCTGATTGAAACGCCGTTTAATATCAGGTGGACCTTGGCGGCATCCGGCGCATCTACGATGATACTGCCGTCCTCCAGGGTGCCGGAGAACAGGTAGGTCCCTTCCTCCGTAATGGTAATCACCTGGCCGGAAATTTCTACTCCGTCCCCCTGGCAGCTGGCGCCAGTCCCATCGAGACTGATTTCGGCGGTAACCTCGTTGGAATCCGTTTCATAGTCCCGGTCCGTAAACATTTCATCGTCCGAAAACTGTGAGGAAACATCCGCGGCCTCGCCCGCGCTCTCGCCTGCTTCCCCGTCTGTATTCTCATCTGTTTCCTGGCCCTCAGCCGATGTTTCCACAGCCTCCGAAGGGCTGCTCTCCGTCCCCTTGCTCCGACATGCGGTTAAGGAGCCGGCAAGGCAGCAGAGGACGAGGGTCATGGCAATCTTCATTTTCATAAATTCCATCCTCCTTTTAGAGTTCTGCTGCCAGGGTTTCCTGTCGGGACAGGGATATCTCCAGATTTCCGTTGCGGCAGCGCAGTTTATCGATCATCTCTTTTTCCTTTCCGGTATCCTTAAGAACCACCTCGTAGGTCAGCCGGAACAGGCTGCCCATATTGGTGGTCTTCACGCATACCAGGCTGTGGGAGCTGGTATAGTCCTGCAGGATATCGGAAAATATCTCCGTATAATCCAAATCCTCCGGAATGATGATGGTCAGCATCTTCCAGGCTTCTCGATTTCGGCCGCTTCCCAGCTCCAGAAGCTGATAGAGCAAAAATACGGCGCACATGACCATGGTGAAGAGCGCGGCGAATCCCAGATACCCCATTCCGGCGATGAGGCCGCTGACCGTGGCCAGAAAAAGGCTGCAGATTTCCCTGGCAGTGCCGGGAACGGAGCGGAACCGGACCAGGCTGAAGGCGCCGGCCACAGCCACGCCGGTCCCCACATTTCCGTTGACCAGCATGATCACGACGCAGACAACGGCCGGCAGCAGGGCCAGGGTCACCACAAAGCTTTTGCTGGACCTGGTGCGGTACATGTAGGTAAATGCCAGAATCAGCCCCAGGATCAGGGATACGCCCATACAGAGCAGAAAGTCGCTGACCGGGATGACTGCAGCAGTCTGAGAGTCGAATAATCCTCTGAAAACGGATTCAGGCATAGCGCCGCACCTCCTTTGCAGGTCCCGGAAAAATCACCTTCTGGTAGGCAGTACCGTATTTGGAGAAGGACGTCTGGTAAATGTGCTCCTCAGACAGAACTCTTGCGGCCCACAAAGGCATGGCGCCCGGGCATTTTAACTCCATCAGCATCAGATTCTGAGGGAGGAGCAAAGTGCCGTAAACCCTGGATTTTAAGGACATATCCTCCTGGCGGAAGAGAATCCTCTCGTCAAAGGTTACGCGGAAATCCGGCTGCTCCTTGGCGTAAAATGCCTCCCGGTTGTAGGAAAGAAATCCCGCCGGCCCCAGAGAAGAATAGAAGTCCAGAAAATAGTCAATCTCCCTGGAAATCTGGGTGTCTTCCGGACAGCTGTTCTTCCCCATAAGCCAGTCCATGGCCGCCTCCTCCGGAAGGGAAATCCGGCGCTTGTAGACGACGCCCCGGTATTTTTTCTTCAGTTCCACAAACACCGGACTCTCCGGCCCGGCCTGACGGTAGCTGCGGACCCGCAGTTTTTCTTTATAGGCCGGTTTCTCAATGGAGCGCCGAACCAGCCGATAATGCTCCGTATCGAAATAAATATTCCGGATGGTCGTTTTTCCATACTGGTCGGGCGCCAGTTTTTCCTGGAACCGTTCCATCAATCGTTCCTTCTGCTCTTTTGTCAGCAGATATTTCCGTTCATATCGTTTAAAAATGGTTTGAACATCCATAAAAAATTCCTCCTGTACCTTTGATGGTGCCATTGTACAGAAGGAAAATTGAAAAAGGATTGAAGATTTTTATTTTTTCAGTGGGATCTTTACGGAAAATTCCACCTTGCCCTCATAGCAGCGAACCTGTATGCTCCCCCTGTGAGAGGAAGCAATGTTTTTCGCAATGGCCAGGCCCAGTCCATAATGGCCGTCCTCGGCGGTCCGGGCGGAATCTGCCCGGTAAAAACGCTCAAAGAGCTGACTCTTCTGCTCCTCGGGAATGGGCTCTCCGCTGTTGATGACCGACAGGATCCCATGGCCTCTCTCCTTTTTCAGGCCCACCGTAATCTCACTGCCGCCCTGATTGTGGCGCAGCGCATTGTCGATCAAAATGGAGACAAGCTGTTTCAGCTGCAGGCTGTTGCCGTTTACAAAAACAGCTTCCTCCAGCTGGCTGTTCAAGGTCAGCCCCTGATCATATGCCACGGTCTCAAAGGGAAGGACTTCTCCATAAACCAGGCGGCTCAAGTCCACGTTCTCCATGACGGGAACCGTGTTCTCTGTCTTTGCAAGCTCCAGAAGCTGGGTGATCAGGGCGGACATCCGCTCATTTTCATACTGGATGTTGGACAGCCACTGATTCTCCCCAATCTGCCGGGAAAGCAGCTCCAGATTGGCGTTCACCACCGCCACCGGCGTTTTCAGTTCATGTCCCGCATCGGAGACAAACTGTTTCTGACGCTTGTAGCTTTCCTCCAGGGGAGCCACAATCCGCTTTGCCAGATAACGGGAGAGGAAAAAGAGAAGGATCAGGGCGGCTCCGCCGAAAATCAGAGTATAGGTGATCAGGGCCCTGGCATTGTCCATCATCAGGGTGTTGTCCAGAAATGCCGCCAGAATATAGTCTCCCTTATCGGTGATTTTGTAAATCAGGTCCTGCTCCACGCCCTCCTGCCTGGAGCCTTCCTCCAGCCGGAAGGCCAGCTCCGTCAGGGTTTCCTCATCCAGGGTGGAAACGTCGGCGGTATCCACTTTTAACACCTGTCCATCCTTGGATATCGCCACAGAATAAAAGGTGGACAGTTCCAGCCTGGGGGGCCTGCCGGGAGGCTTTCTCTGCCGGTTATTGGCAGGAGGCGAATCCTGGGAACTGTCGCTTGCAGAACGGTCATCCGGGTGTGCATCGTTTTGGGGAGGAGACGGTTCATCCAGGAGCCGGTATTCGGCGGAATACTGCCTTAAAAGCTGGCGGTTTTCCTCGGACATCTGCATATAGCTGGCAAAATAGATCACGCATATGGTTCCGAAAAGGAGAAGGACCAGAACCGCCAGGATGGAAGCCACGATTTTTCTCCTGGACTTTTTAAACATGGCCGTACCTCAATTCATAGCCGATTCCCCGCACCGCCTTGATCTCCGTTTCCGACCGGACGAACCGCAGCTTTTTCCGCACAAAGGACAGATATACCTCCACGTTGTTGTACTCGGTATCGCTGTCATAGCCCCAGATTTTTACCGCCAGCTGTTCCCTGGTCAGGATCTGCCCCTGGTTGACGATCAGGTACTCCAGAATGCCGAATTCCTTTTCCCCCAGACGCACGGAATTTTCCCCGCAGGTGAGGGTGGCTCTGTCCCGGTTCAGGGAAATGTCCCCGAATTTCAGGCTTCCGTCCGCTCTGCTGCCCGTCCGGCGGGACAATGCCCTCAGTCTCGCCAGAAGCTCCTTCGTCATAAAGGGCTTGGTCAGGTAGTCGTCCGCCCCGCAGTCCAGGCCCTCCACCTTGTCGTCCACCTCGCTCTTTGCCGTCAGCATCAGGATGGGGGTCCCGATTCCCTTCTGCCGGACTTCCCGGGCAATCTCAAATCCATTTTTTCCCGGAAGCATCACATCCAGGATCATCAGGTCGTAGACGCCGCTCTCCGCGGCCAACAGCCCTTCACAGCCGTCCCCGAAATGGTCCACCTGATAATGTTCCTGGCGCAGGATCTCGCAGAGAGCCTGCGCCATCCGCATCTCGTCTTCCACAAGCAGCAGCTTCATTCTTGACCGCCGTCCTTTCCTTTTGATGGTTTCTCCTTCCATTATAGCAGGAAAGGTTGAAGAAAAATTGAAAAAATCAGGACTTTTCTTCTCCTCCGGCCCGGACAAAAATCAGCTCTCCCGCCACGCTGACGGCAATTTCCGCCGGCGTCTGAGCCAGGATGTCCGTTCCGATGGGCATATGGCAGGACCGGATTTCCTCCGGGGAAAAACCATCTGCCAGCAGCTTGTCCGTGGTCACCCGGATTTTATTGTGACTCCCCATGATGCCGATGTAGCGGGGCTTTAAGGGCAGCACCTGTTTTTGAACGTAATAATCGTACTGATGTCCTCTGGTCATGATGCAGACGTAGTCCCGCCCGGTAATCTGCACATAGTCGAAAATCCGTTCCAGATTCCCGGCGATGGTCCTGACGGCCTGGGGGAAAACCTGTGGGTTGGCAAATTCCGCCCGGTCGTCCATCACCACGCATCGAAAGTTCAGATGGGCCAGAAGCGGCACCAGCTCCTGGGCTACATGCCCTCCGCCGAAAATGTAGACGGTTCCCGCCTGGACCAGAGGTTCCGTGTAGAACGTTCTCCCCTCCAGCTGGATCTGTCCCGCCTTTGGTCCAAGCGGAGGAAAGGCCAGGCCGAAACAGGACCCGTTTTGCAGCAGTCCCATATGCCAGGCCGAAACATCCGTCATTTCCACGATCAGCCAGCTGTCCCGGTCCTGCTCCATTGCCTCCAGAATCCGGGCGCACAGCTCCTCCATCCGCGCATCCTCAGCAGATACATACTGAAAGTACAGCCGCACATCCCCTCCGCAGACCATCCCCAGGTCCGCCGTCTGGTTTCTGGTCAGGGAAAAACTCTGAATGAAGGATTCCTGTTTCTCCAGGGCCTCCATCGCGATCTCCATGGCCCTGTGCTCCACCGCTCCTCCTCCGATGGTTCCTCTCCGGATCCCCTCCCGTGTAACCAGCATCCGGGAACCAGCCCCTCTTGGGGTGGAGCCGGAGCTGTCCACAATGGTAACGAGAACAGAGGGGTGCCCCTCCTTTAAACAGTGCTGCAATTCTTCAAAAAGCTGTTTCATGATCCTCCTCCTGAAAATAAATTTCAAAGAGCTTCTGCTCCTGAAGCTTTAAGGCATGGTCCATGGCCAGATACCGCTCCAGAAAGTCCCTGGCTTTTGGGGTGAGCTGAGAAAAACCGCCGTCCGCTCCTCCGGACTGAGTGGTGAGAATGGAGAATCCCAGCTGCTCCCCCGCCTCCCGGATCATGCTCCAGCCCTTGGTGTAGGACATGTGCATCTGACGGCAGGCATTCTGGATGGAACCGGTGTGGCTGATCAGTACAAGGAACTGAGCCATAGACGGCCCGAAAAATTCTTCGTTCCGCCTCAGGCTCAGGCTCAGATGGGGGTGGATGGGAATCTTCTCCTCTCCCTGGAGGGCGCCGCCATCACGGCTCACCGGACTGTCGACAGACCGCAGGATCCCCGTATCCTCCACCGGGATCCGTTTCACCAGTCCCTGGGCCTGAAGCTCTTTCAGCGCCCCCTGAAGGCCGAAGTCTCCTTTGAAAGCGGTGATAGCGGGAATCAGGGAAGCGGAAATCAAAACCGGATGTCCGCCCTTTCCCCGGTAAACGGGACAGACCGCAGGGGCATCCTCCTCCATCATGCGCAGAATGGTCAGGGGAAGGAACAGGGGATATTTGGCAGGCAGGACGAAAATCCGGCTGCAGAGCTCCTGCATATAGGAAAGTCCCATACAGATGCTGTCAAACATCTGGGTCCGCTGATAATCTTTGTTCCGGAGAAAGATGACCTGAAGCTTTGCCACATGCTTTTCCAGTTCATCCCCCTGCCGTCCCGTTACTACCACAATAGGGTCAACGCCCGCCTGCTTCATGGTAATGATGATGCGCCGGATTACGGTGCTGTCTCCTACCGGCTCCATGGGATGGAACCGGTTCTCCTCCTGCCTGCTTCCTGCCGCCACGATCAGGGCGCCTGTACCCTTGTTCAATGACCTGACCTCCTCCTTTTATTCTCCGGTTAAAAGCATCAGGGCTCCGGAGGACACCCGAAGCCACGTTGGGATCTGCGGTGCGGCCTCTAAATCGTGGATGCTCTTCCCGCATTTCCACCAGAGACCGTTTTCCAGGGTAATATGCCACTCAAATGGCATCTCGGATATGGTTGGGTTGCCGACGGGGATAAGATTCTCCCCTTCCCGGCCCTGAAGCTCTTCTGCCTGGGTCTGGGACAGGGGTTCAAAGTCGTGGGCCCGGATTCCAACCGCCGTCACCTCGTCTCCCACCGGCTCCGAAGTGGAGAGGACCAGTCCTCCCCAGTCCAGAGCTTCGATGCGGCATGTTCCGATCCTGCGGATGCGGGAAATATTTTTGCATCCGGTAAGCCTTGCCGCCATGCAGGTGCGGGGATTTAAGAACAGCTCCCTGGTTTTCCCGCTGCTCAGGACCCTTCCCTGATCCATGAGAATCATAGAATCGCAGAGCTGGTAGGCTTCGTCCCGGTCGTGGGTCACCAGAATGGAAATCCCGTCATATTCTTTTAAAAGCGCCGCAAGCTCCAGCCGGAGTTTTTCCCGCAGATGGCTGTCCATAGCGGAAAATGGTTCATCCAGGAGAATCACCTCCGGCTTGTAGGCCATAATCCTGGCCAGGGCCGCCCGCTGCTGCTGTCCGCCTGAAAGCTGGGCGGGGTACCGTTTTTCCAGACCTTGAAGGCCAAATCGCTCCACCATCTCCTGTACCCGCTTTTGGGCCCCGGCAGAGGTGAGAACCCTCCGCATCCGCCGGCTCTTTAATCCGGTCCGGATATTCTCCTCCACCGTCATGTTGGGGAACAGGGCGTAACTCTGAAACAGATACCCTACCTGGCGGTTCTGAGGCCGCTCATTGATCTTTAAAGAGGAATCGTAGAGCACCCGTCCGCCGGCGGCCTCCCCTGCGGCGTACTGGAGGGCGATGCGTCCCGCATCCGGCGTCACAATACCGGCGATGGATTTTAAGGTCATGCTTTTTCCGCAGCCGGAGGGTCCCAGGATGCCCAGACATCCCCTCCCGGTATGAAACACCATATCCAGTTCAAAGCCTTTCAGCTTTTTTCGGATGGAAACCTGCAGGGAAGGCCCGGCAGATGGATCAATTCCCATGTCCGTATCCTCCTGTCCGGTAAGCGGCCCAATTCATCAGGATAATGGAAATCAGGGCAATGACCGTAATCACCGCCACATATCTCCAGGCCGAATCCATATTTCCGGCGGCAACCTCTGAGTACACCGCCATAGGCAGGGTCCGCGTCTTCCCTGCGATATTTCCCGCGATCATGGCCGTGGCGCCGAATTCTCCAAGGCCCCTGGCAAAGGCCAGAACCCCTCCGCCCACAACGCCGGGAATGGCGTTTGGAAGGAGGACTTTGCGGAAAATAGCCCATTCGCCCATTCCCAGGGTCCGGGCCGCCGCCGGCAGGCTGGGATCTACCTGTTCAAAGGCTCCTCTGGCCGAGCGGTACATCAGCGGGAACGACATGGTAACCGCTGCGATGACCGTCGCAGACCAGGAAAAGGCGATTTTGATGCTGAAATAGTCGATGAAAAACTTTCCGATGGGACGTTTGACGCCGAAGAGATACAGCAGGAAGAATCCGGCCACCGTGGGAGGCAGGACCAGCGGAAGGGTCAAAATCCCGTCCAAGATCGTTTTCAGGACCCGGCTGCGGATGCTGACCACAGCCCAGGCCGCCAGGATGCCCAGAAAAAAAGTAATGAAAATGGACACGCTGGCTGTTTTTATTGATATAAAGATTGGTGACCAATCCATCTGATCCTCTCCTTACTGTCCCGGAGCGAAGCCGTAGGACTCAAATACGGCCATGGCCGCATCGGTCTGAAGAAAGTCCACAAAAGCCTTTGCCTCATCGGCGTGAGCAGTATTTTTTACCACCGCTGCGGGATAGATGACCGGCTGAGCCAGACTTCCCTCCGGCGCTTCAGCGATCACCGTTACCTGGTCTGCCATGCTGGCCGCATCGGTAGCGTATACGATTCCCGCATCGGCGCTGGCTGCCGCCACCTGGTTTAATACCTCCGTCACGTTGGTCCCGAAGCTGACCTTATCCTGAATCTCATCCCAGATTCCCAGATTGGTTAGGGCCTCTTTGGCGTACTGACCGGCAGGAACACTGGCCGGGTCGCCCAGGGCAATGCTCTCTGCCTTGGCAATGTCCTCAAAGGAGGCCAGCCCCAGCTCGCTGGAAGAAGGCACGATCAGCACAATCTTGTTTTCCAGAAGGTCCACCATGGTATCGGAATCGATGAGTCCCTCCTCGTTTAAGGCGTCCATCTGCGCAGTGGCCGCAGACATAAATACATCGGCCTCCAGCCCCTCCTCAATCTGTGTCTGGAGCTTGCCTGAACTGTCGTAGGTGCCGCTTACGGTGATGCCGGGATTCTGCTCCTGGAACATGGGGATCAGTTCTTCCTCGCAGGCGTTTTTCAGGCTGGCGGCTGCTGCTACCAGAATCGCTGTCTCCTCCGGAGTTTCCTCCCCGGGCTCTTCCTGGGAACTCTCCTGGGTTTCCGCCTCCGTCTGTGCATCCGCAGCCGCAGCTTCCGTCTCGGCGGAAGTGCCGGAAGAACAGCCAGCCATCAGGACGGCGGCCATCAGGGCGGCCAGTACCATTGTCATTTTGCGTTTCATTTCTTCTCCTCCTGAACGATTATGATCTGATCGATGATCGATTTCAGCAGTTCGGTACAGACGGTCAGCTTCGGGCGCATTCTCCGGCGCTGCCTCTCAGTATCGCCAGTCCGTGTGACAGGCCGTCCAGTATAAATCCCAGGCTCTCTTTTACTGCTTTAGGGCTGCCCGGAAGATTGATGATCAAGGTTTTTCCACGGATGACGGAAACGCCCCGACTCAGCATGGCCCGGTTGGTAATGGCCATGGACTGGGCGCGGATGGCCTCCGCGATGCCCGGCGCGTTCCGGTCCGCCACCGCCAGGGTGGCCTCCGGCGTCTGGTCTCTGAGAGAGAATCCCGTTCCTCCGCTGGTAATGATCAAATCCACCTGGCGGCTGTCCGCCAGACGAATCAGATGGGTTTTCAAAAGCTCCGGCTCATCGGCGATCAGCAGTGTCTCCGCCACCTGGTATCCGGCCTCTTTTAAAAGCCGGACCGCGGCAGGACCGCTCTCATCCTTCCGCTCTCCCCTGGCGCCTTTATCGCTCAGGGTGATCACCGCTGCCTGAAAAGGTCGGTCCGCCTGGGGGGCAAAGGCGGTCATCTCATCGCCGGGACGGATCATCCCCTCCTGGATCACCCTGGCGAAAACGCCCTCCCTTGGCATGATGCATTCTCCCATCCGCTTGTAGATGGCGCAGTGGCTGTGACATTCCTTTCCAATCTGGGTCATTTCCAGCTGCACCGTACCCGCGCAAAGTATGGTTCCCACCGGAAGGGAGGCAAAATCGATGCCTTCCACCACCAGGTTTTCTCCAAAAGCTCCGTCTGCGACACCGGCTCCCCTCTGGTTGAATGCCTCCACCTTGTCGTAGGACAGAAGGCTTACCTGGCGATGCCAGTTCCCGGCGTGCGCATCCCCCTGGATTCCAAAGTCCACCAGGAAATGGCCTTCCGGCACTGCCTGTTTCTCTGTACCGCGGGCCCGGCTTACGCAGACAGCCCGGACCCGGCCATGAGCCAGGATCGTTCTATGGTCTGTTTCCATTATGTTTCCTTCCTTTCAGCTTCCGATCGTTTTGTATTCATCTGGATCAGCAGCGCTCTCAGCCGCCAATGGAAACCATATCTGCGGCTTCCGTGATTTCTCCCGGATGCTCAAAACAGTGAGCTCCGGGTTTCTCCAAAATGGCCTTTCTCATCGCTTCCATCAGTCTTGTTTGAAGTTCTCCATCATCCGGCTTCCTGTCTTCGGGCCAGTGGAAATGCCCCTGTTCCGGAACCGGAAGCCCCTTCCTGAGAATCGGCCGCAAGTCTACCCCGTCCTCGTAGCAGAGACAGGTTTTAAAGAATCCCTGAGAGGTTAAGCGTACCCGGTTGCAGTCCGCGCAAAATTTTCCATGTACGGCGCTGATGAACCCGATGCTCCCCAAAAATCCCGGTATGCGGTAATAAACGGCTGGCCCGGGGCCATGAAACCGCCGCTCCACCTCTGTTCCCGGATACTGCTTTTTCAGCTCAGACAGCAGCAGCCGGTGGTCAATCGAAGGAAAATCCTTCCCGTGGCCGATAGGCATAAGCTCAATGAAACGGACGTCCACAGGCAGCCTGCGGGCCAGCTCTGCGATTTTCCTCCAGTTCTCCTCACCCAGTTTTAAAGACACTGTATTGAGCTTTACCGGAATGTGAAGTTTCACCGCTGCCTCAACCGCGGATAAAACCTGATTCAGGCAATCCTTTCCCGTGATCCTTTCGTAGGCGGCCCGGTCCAGGGTATCCAGGCTGATGTTGATCCCGTCGATGCCTCCGGCCTTCAATTCTTCCAGAACCGGCTCCAGCAGCACCCCGTTGGTAGTCAGGGTAACCCGCTGGATGCCGGCAACTCCCTTCAGGGCTCGAATCAGCCGGCAGCAGTCCTTTCGCACCAGCGGCTCCCCTCCGGTTACTTTTAAGAAACGGATGCCCAGCCCGGCAGCGCAGATTGCAGCCGCCTGAATTTCCTCCAGGGAAAGAATGTTCTGTCTTGGCACACATTCAATTCCGTCCGGCATGCAGTAACGGCAGCGCAGATTGCAGCGGTCCGTGATGGAAATGCGCATGTAGTTGATCTCCCTGCCCCATCCGTCTTTCATGGTCGGCCTCCCTGTCCGGGATTGATGAATACGCCGCTTTTGCCTCCGGACTTATATTCCAGATGGATGCCGCCGATTTCCATGGTTTTATCCACTGCCTTGCACATGTCGTAGATGGTCAGAAGGGCTACGGAAACTCCCGTAAGAGCCTCCATCTCCACCCCGGTCCGTCCGGTGGTCCTGGCCGTGCATATGGCCTCAATCTTTCCGGATCCCTCGTGAATCTCAAAATCCACCGTCAGCTTGGTCAGATTCAGCAGATGGCACAGGGGAATCAGTTCCGAGGTTCTCTTGGCTCCCATGATTCCGGCAATGCGGGCCGCTCCCAGCACATCGCCTTTGGCCATGGAGCCGGCTTTTACCATGTTTAAGCATTCCCGGCTCATAAAAATGCAGCCTCTGGCCACTGCCTCCCGCTTTGTCTCCATCTTCTCCGACACATCCACCATGCGGGCATTTCCCGCTTCGTCAAAATGGGTAAATTCCATACCTTAATGCCCCTTTCCGAATCCGCAGTTGGGGAAGGTGCAGACGGGACAATTCAGGCACAGGCCGCCTTCTCCCAGCGCCGCCAGCTCCTGAGCCGTCACCGTATCCTCCGCCATCACTCGCGGCAGGATCAGATCAAAGATGGTCCGTTTCGCGTACATGACGCAGCCGGGAAGGCCCATCACAACCGCGGGACGAGCACTTCCGGGTTCACCGGAAACCGCCTCGCTCCTGCTCTTCCCTTCGTAATAGGCCAGAAGAAACATGGCGCCGGGGAGTACCGGAGCACCGTAGGAGACAATCCGGCTTCCTGTGTTCTTGATGGCAAGGGGAGTCCGGTCATCCGGGTCCACGCTCATGCCTCCGGTACAGACCACAATGTCGGCCCCCTGACCAATGAAATCCAGGATCGCCTTCGTGACCCGCTTGTCATCGTCGTTTAAGGTGACATGTCCGATTACCTCTGTGTCAAATTCCGCCAGCTTCTCCAGGATCACAGGGGTAAAGGAGTCCTGGATCCGCCCGGTATAAACTTCGTTTCCGGTGGTGACGATCCCCACTTTTTTATGAACGTAGGGCTTCAGCTCCAGGATCGGTTTTCCGCCCGTCTCCTTCATGGCGAGATCCCTGGCGGCATTCATCTTCTCCTCCTCAATGACCAGGGGAATGATGCGGGTTCCTGCCAGCTTGTCCCCTTTCTTCACACCGAAATTGCCATGGCGCGCAGCAATCATCATCTGGCCGAAGGAGTTGACGGCCTTCAAGGCGCCGCTGTGAACCTTCAAAAGCCCGTCGCAGGCAGCGGTCAGTTCGATCTTTCCCTCCTTGGCCTGGGAGTGCTCCATGTGCTCTCCCAGGCACATGGAACAGAGGATCTTTGCCGCATCGTTTTCATGGAGCATCCCCTCCTCCTGCTCCCACACATAGAGCCACTCCTTGCCCACGCTGAGCAGCACCGGGATGTCCTCGGCGGTTACAATGTGTCCCTTCCGGAACACGGCGTCCTTGGTCACCCCCGGAATGATCTGGGTAATGTCATGGCAGAGCACGGTTCCTGCTGCATCTTCTGTCTTGATCAGCTTCATACATTTCTTCCTCTCCGGGCGTTATTTATTTTTTAGAATAACGCTTTTCTAAAGGATACCATTTTCTTCATTTTTTGTAAATGAAATTTCATCATATTTACAAAAAACGCCTTTACCAAAAAATTGTGGCAAGGCGTCTTCGTGTGAATTTTTTATAAGAATCGGGATGATCTATCCCCTGTCTTCATCCCCAAACTTCCCCGCGATCCGGATCAAAAGCTCCGCGATCCGTTCCATAGACTGAACGCAGACAAACTCATATTTGCCATGGAAATTGTGGCCGCCGGTGCAGAGATTGGGGCAGGGAATCCCCATAAAGGACAGGCGGGCCCCGTCCGTTCCTCCCCGAATGGGGGTAACAATGGGCGTAATATCCAGCTCCTCCATAGCTTCTTTGGCCCGGTCAATCAGCTCCATATGGTCCTGAATGACCTCTTTCATGTTGTAATAAGTGTCCTCCACCTGAATGGTTACCGTTTCCGGTCCGTACTTCTCGTTGAGGAAGGAGGCAGCAGAAGCGAAAAACTTTTTCTTCTCTTCAAATTTCTGCCGGTCATGGTCCCGGATAATGTACTCCATCCGGGCTTCTTCCACTGTCCCATCCATCTGGTCCAGATGATAAAATCCCTCATATCCTTCTGTGTACATGGGGTTCTGGAAGGCCGGGAGAAGGGATTGGAACTCCATGGCGATCAGGAGGGCGTTCTTCATCCGGCCTTTTGCGGAGCCAGGATGGATGCTGGCACCGTGGATCTTTACTTTTCCGGAAGCAGCATTGAAATTTTCATACTCCAGCTCTCCGAGCATGCCTCCGTCTACCGTATAGGCAACCTGAGCCCCGAAGGTCCCCACATCGAAAAAGTCGGTTCCACGCCCTACCTCCTCATCAGGAGTAAAGGCAATCCGGATGGGACCATGGGGCTCTTCCGGATGAGACAGAAAATATTCCGCCATGGTCATGATCTCCGCTACTCCTGCCTTGTCATCCGCTCCCAGAAGGGTGGTTCCATCCGCAGTAATCAGATCCTGGCCTTTGTAGGCGGTCAGCTCCGGAAAATCCGCTGTTTTCAGCCAGATCCCCAGATTTTCATTCAGACAGATATCCCCTCCGTCATAACCTAAAATGACCCGGGGCTTTACATTGGTGCCGGAAAGGGCAGGCGAAGTGTCCATATGAGCCACAAACCCCAGTACAGGAGCATGTTCCCGGCCCTCGGAGGCGGGAATAGCGGCATATACATAGCCGTGTTCGCTGACGGTGACTTCCTGAGCGCCCATCTCCTTCAGCTCCTTTGCCAGAGTCCGGGCCAGGACAAGCTGTTTTTGGGTGCTGGGAACCTGGCTCTGGTCCGGACAGGACTGGGTGTCCAGGGAGACATAGGACAGAAAACGGGAAACGATTTGTGACATAGGTAAAACCTCCTTATGGATGATGATATTCAATTATAAAGCAGAGCAGCCTTTAGATTGACATAATTATTTTATGTCAACGGTCGGCCAGCTCCTTTGTAATTTCTTCCCAGGAAATCCCCTTCTGCGCCATGAGCACCATCATGTGATAGAGGAAATCGGCAATCTCGTATTTCACTTCCTCCGGATTGGGGTTCTTGGCCGCGATGACGATTTCTGTGGCCTCCTCTCCCACCTTCTTTAAAATCTTGTCAATTCCCTTATCAAACAGATAGTTGGTGTAGGAGCCTTCTTTCGGGTGTTCCTTTCGGTCCAGGATCACCTGGTATACGTCCTCGAAAACCTTTAAAGGATTGGTCTGGCGGTAATCCTTCTCCGCCAGGGTGGTAAAAAAGCAGGAGGTATTTCCCGTATGGCAGGCAGGGCCGATCTGGTGGACAACCGCCAGGATGGTATCCCGGTCACAGTCAATTTTCAAGGATTTTACATACTGGAAATGTCCGCTGGTCTCCCCTTTCAGCCACTGGCTTTTCCGGCTGCGGCTGTAATAGTGCATCCGCCCGGTGCGGAGGGTATCTTCAAAGGCCTGTTCATTCATGTAGGCCATCATCAATACCTGGCTCGTTTTGTAGTCTTGGACAATGGCGGGAACCAGACCGTCGCTGTTGGTTTTAAAGTCCGCCCATTCCAGTGAGGACTCAAAGGTATCGACAGGGATGCCGCAGCCTTTCAGGTGCTGCTTCAATTCCATGAAATCCTCTGTATCCAGATTGGCTGGGTTTAAAACCACGGCGGAAATTTCCGGTTCCTTCAAGGCTGCCGCCAATGCCGGGGTTCCGGCCGGTTTCAGGCCCAGGGAGAGCAGGATCCAGTTGAATGGCTGTTCCCCTTCCGGAGGCAGTTTCCGGATTTCCTCTAAAAGATGTTCTTCCTTCCCTGATTTTTCAGAGCCTTCCCAGGGTACCATGATTCCGCTGGCTCCCAGGCGGGCGTACTCCGGCGCCCGGCGGACCCAGTTTTCATCCGGCACCATCACATAGATCTTTTCCGGCCCGAACCGCCCGGCTGCCTCGGAAATCAAGTCTACATTTTCCGGAATGGCGGCGTCCAGGAATACGGCGCTGGCCCCGGCATAGAGATATTTTTTCACATCCTCCAGACGTTTTATGCGTCCCCCGGCAAAAATCGGCTCGTCTGCCTCCTTTGCCAGTTCCTTGATCTGCCCGATTACATTTTCATGTTCTTCATCGTCCTGAGAGCCGTCCCTGACCCAAATCTGGTCAGCTCCCCGGCGGCAGGCTTCGGCCCCCAGAGAGGCAAGACTCCCTTTCAGCGGATGTCCGCCGCAGGAAGATACCTGCTGCCCCGTAACATTAAAACCGGCAATGAGCCGTTTGCAGTCCTTCATTTCTTTCATTTCCTCCATTAAAACTGACCTTTTACAGAGAGCGTCCTTCAAAGGCCTCAATTGCCTCTGAAAGGCGGATTTTCTTTTCGTACAGAGCCTTTCCGATGATAGCCCCCCTGATTCCTGCCTCCGACAGACTCCTTAAATCTTCCATGGAGGAAACGCCGCCGGAAGCAATGACATCCAGTCCTGTTTTCTGGGTCAGCTCCCTGGTGGCCTCCACGTTGGGACCGGTAAGTGTGCCGTCCCTGGAAATATCCGTGTATACAATATGCCGGATACCCATCTCCTTCATAGTCATACAGAGACTTAAAGCGGTGCGGCTGCTTAAAGTCTCCCAGCCCTCCACTGCTACCTGGCCGTTTTTGGCGTCCACTCCCGCCACAATGGCTTCCGGGCCGAAGCGGTCCACCAGCTCCTTCATAAACTCCGGCTCTTTGGCGGCTTTTGTTCCAATGATGACACGGCTAACGCCCAGGTCCAGCATCCGTCCGGCTGCTTCCAGGGTCCGGATGCCGCCGCCCAGTTCAACTGGAAGGTCGGTCTCCCGGATGATCCGCTGGATGACGCCCTCATTGACCGAACGGCCTGCCAAGGCCCCGTCCAGATCCACCAGATGGAGCCAGGATGCCCCCTGGCTTTTCCACAGCTTCGCCACCTCAGCCGGGTCGGCTGCGTAAACCTTTGCTTGGTCAAACAGGCCCTGAGTCAGCCGGACGCACTGCCCGCCTCTGATATCAATGGCTGGATATAACTGCATGGTAAACCTCCTTTTTATTTACAGCGTTCCCTTGGTAGACAGCACGCCATGGATCCTGGAATCAAAGCCGCAGGCCGCATCCAGCGCCCGTCCGAAGGCCTTGAATGCTGCTTCCAGAATATGATGGCAGTTCTCTCCTGCCAGCTGGCGCAGATGAAGATTCATCATAGCGCCGTAGGAAACGGCATAGAAAAATTCTCTTGCCATCTCCGTCTCAAAATCTCCTACCCGTTCCCGATCCAGCTTCAGATCGTAGCCCAGGTAAGGCCTGCCGCATAAATCCAGGGAGCAGAGGATGAGGGACTCGTCCATGGGAAGGATCTGGCTGCCAAAACGGCAGATCCCCGCCTTGTCTCCTGCCGCCTGAAGGATGGCCTGCCCCAGAACGATGCCCACATCCTCCACGGTGTGGTGCGTATCTACCTGCAGGTCTCCCTGAACTTTTAAGTCCAGGTCAAAAAAACCGTGGCGGGCAAAACTGCCAAGCATATGGTCAAAAAAGCCGATTCCCGTCTCAATGGAGGCTTTTCCGGAGCCATCCAGGTTCAGGGTAAGGGAAATGTCCGTTTCCTTGGTAACACGGTGAATGGTTGCCAGACGCTCCATTTTACTCCTCCTCCCCTTCAAAGCGCACGTGGATGGAATTGGCGTGGGCCGTCAGCTGCTCTGCCTTGGCAAAGGTCTCAATATCCCTGCTGGCTGCCTTTAAGGCCTCCCTGGAATAGTAGATGATGCTGGATTTCTTTACAAAATCGTCCACATTTAAGGGGGAGAAGAACTTGGCCGTTCCGTTGGTGGGAAGGACATGGTTGGGGCCGGCAAAATAGTCGCCCAGGGGCTCGCTGCTGTAGGGACCCATGAAGATGGCGCCCGCGTTGCGGATTTTCGTCATTACCTCGAACGGATTTTCCGTCAGGATCTCCAGGTGCTCCGGCGCGATCTCATTCGCTGCCTGAATGGCCTCCTCCATATTTTCCACCACCAGGATATACCCGTAATTGTCCAGAGAAGCCTGGATAATCTCTCTTCTGGAAAGACGGTCCGTCATTTCCTGGGCCTGCCTGGAAACTTCCCTGGCAAGCTCCATGCTGGGGGTAACTAAAATGGCGCTTGCCAGCTGGTCGTGTTCTGCCTGGCTTAAAAGGTCCGCCGCCACATATTTGGGATTGGCCTTCTCATCGGCAATCACCAGGATCTCGCTGGGGCCTGCAATGCTGTCGATGCTCACATGGCCGTACACCGCTTTTTTGGCCAGGGCCACAAAAATATTTCCAGGTCCCACGATCTTGCGGACTCTGGGAATGGAGGCCGTTCCGAAGGCTAGGGCAGCCACTGCCTGAGCACCTCCGGCCCGGTAAACCTCAGTCGCTCCCGCCAGGTGGGCTGCCGTCAGGGTGACAGGATTAACGGAGCCGTCCTTTCCGGGAGGAGTGACCATGACGATGCGCTCCACACCGGCGACCTGTGCCGGGATTATGTTCATCAGAACGGAGGAGGGGTAGGCCGCCTTTCCGCCCGGGACGTAGACGCCCACGCTGTCCAGAGGGGTCATCTTCTGTCCAAGGATGGTTCCATCGGGGCGGGCATCAAACCAGCTGTTGCGCTTCTGTTTTTCATGGTAGCGGCGGATATTCTCCATGGAGGTTTTCATTACCTCCAGAAGCTCCTTCGGCACCTGCTCCATGGCTTTTTCGATCTCTTCCTGCGTCACCCGGATGTTGTCCGCGCTGACTCTGGCGCCGTCAAATTTCTCCGTGAAGGCGAACAGGGCCTCGTCCCCCTTCTCCTTGACACCGTCCACAATTTCCTGAACCTGATTGGTGTACTCGGTGTAATTGTTGGGGTCCCGCTTTAAAAGACCGGCCAGCAGATCCTTCAGAGAGTCCTCGTTTAACTGTACGATTCTCATCCTTTTCTCTCCTCCTTCTTTCGCACCAGCTCCTGAAATTCCCGGATCAGGGCGGTAATTCTCTGATTTTCTGTTTTCATGCTCACCTGATTGACCACCATGCGGGCGGACAGGGGACAGATCTCCTCCAGCACCGTCAGGCCGTTTTCACGCAGGGTGGAGCCCGTCTCCACAATATCCACGATGACCTCGGAGAGGCCTACAATGGGGGCCAGCTCGATGGAGCCATTCAGCTTGATGATTTCCACCGTCTGGTCCTTGCGGTTATAAAAATAGTCTTTGGCGATGCGGGGATATTTGGTGGCTACCCGGATCAGCTCATGATTCTTCAGATGTGCCCTGGCCGACTCAGGTCCGCAGACGCACATGCGGCACTTGCCGATTTTTAAGTCCAGGACCTCATAGAGCCGCCTTCCTTCCTCCAGAAGGGTATCCTTTCCCACAATCCCGATGTCTGCCGCTCCGTATTCCACATAAGTCGGGACATCGGTAGCCTTTGCCAGAAAGAACCGCATGCCCAGCTTTGGATTTTCAAAAATCAGTTTTCGGGAGTCCTTATTGGCCATCTCCTCACAGTGGATGCCTGCGGCTCCGAACATCTCCATGGCTTTGGAGGCCAGACGCCCCTTTGCCAGAGCTACCGTCAGATATCTCATTTATGACTCCCCTCCTTCCTCAGGTCCCTGTCCGTAAGCGGACAGCGGAACCTGGTCCTCGCAGCCCCTGACCAAATCCAGGTTGCGGACGATTTTCCCATCTCCTTCCAGATAGAGCAGGTTGCGGAATCCCCGGCGTTCTCCCATCTGGCGGTAATCCTCTTTGGTCTTATCCTCCCTCCGCTTCATGGACTGAAGATAAAGGCCGTGGTCCCTCAGATAGCCTGCCAGCCACAGGGCATTTTTCCGGGCGCTCTCCTCATAGAGCAGGAGGGTGTTGGTCTGCTTGAATTCTACCGGAATATTCTGGCGGGAAAGGGCATCCATCAGCCGGTCCAGCACAATGGCAAAGCCGATGGCGGGGAAATCCTTCCCGAACTGGGACAAAAGGCCGTCGTAGCGTCCGCCGGTGGCGATGTACTCGCCTGTTCCATAGGTATAGGCTTTGAAAATGATGCCGGTGTAATAGCGGTAATTGCTGAGCATCCCCAGGTCGTAGGTCACATACCTGGACAGACCGCAGGCTTCGATCACCTGGTGGACCTGGAGAAGCCGGTCCACCGCCTCCAGAGCCCTGGGGTTGTCCGTCAGACTGCGCACCTGGCGGATCTCATCCGCTGTACCGAAAAGTTCAGGCAGCCGGATAAAGAGGCGGCGCAGTTCCTCCTTCATGGGGCGGTCCCGCAGGAGAGCCTCTACTCCGAAGGGGTTCTTGTTCTCAATGAGGCGGCTCAACTCCTCCTCCGTCTCTGCATCCAGTCCTGCTTCCTCCAAAAGGCTCTGGTAAAAGCGGGCCTGTCCCAGCTCCACCTGAAATTCCTCCAGTCCGGAAGCCTTCAGGCAGGCGGTAACCAGCGCGATCATCTCTCCGTCCGCATCGGCACAGTTGTCGCCGATCAGCTCCGCTCCTGTCTCCGTCCGCTCTTTCAGCCTGCCCTGATAGCTGGAGTTGTTCTTGTAGGTCCGCTCCAGATAGCACAGCCGCAGGGGCATGGTCTCGTCCTTAAAATATTTCGCCACACAGCGGGCAATGGCAGGGGTCATATCCGGCCTGAGTACCAGGGTATTGTTGTCGCGGTCAAAAAATTTGAACATTTCCCTGGAACCGGCACTGCCCCGGTCCTGGCGGAAGGTATCCATAAATTCAAAGGAAGGGGTCTGAATATGCTCGTAGCCATAGGAGTACAGCACCTTCAAAATCCGTTCCTGGACCGCCAGGCGTCTGCCGCACTCCCCATTATAGATATCCCGCACTCCCTCGGGAGTGTGGATCATTCGGTTCATTTCCGACATGGCAATCGATTCCTTTCCGTTTATCACTTTCGCATAGTAAAGTGATAATATGATAACGTGTAAACTATTATAGGAAAAGAATGGCAGTTTGTCAATTCCTTTTTAGCCTCGCCGCTCCAGGTCCTTCTGAAGGGGCTCCAGATAATGGACCAGCATATCCCGATGGCTTCGGATCCGAAAATCCTGGTCGATCTCCTCGTAGGTAAAGCTTTTTCGCCCTCCGGACTCCATCCGTTCCCAGAAACGGTTCAAATCTGCCAGGGGAATGTAATACATCTCGTTAAGGGTGGTGTAAAACAGAATGATGAAGGCGATGCCCCCCTGTTCTTCAAATTCCCGCATAAACCGCACCTGGTGGGGATGGATATTTTGAAGGGGAAAGGTAGAAACCGCCGATTCCTTGGCGTCAAAGCACACCGGAATTCCCTGGACCGCTCCAATATAGTCTACCGTACTCTTCTGGTCAAAATAAGCCAGGGTAATATGGCGGCTCGCCTTGTCAATCTCAATGGGGGTGATCGGGGTAGGGACCTTTTGGATCAGTGCCAGTTTTTTTTCGCGGTAGCTTTCGTTGGTGTGATTGATCAATTCTTCCAGGGTAGAGCCCCGAAGCCCCCTGCTGTGCCATGTTCCCATGAACGCAAAATTCCTCTCTAAAAAAAATTCCGGCTGCCGCCTTCCTGGCAGCAAGCCGGTTCGTTACGGACACTCAGTACCTGTCTTCCAGGCGCTTGCATGTGTTGTATCGTTATTGCGCTTCGGAGCGGAACCGCTTCGCCTGCTCCTCGATCAGCTCTTTATCCTCAAAATAGTTGATCTTCATAGCCCGCTTCATCTCCGCCAGAGTCTTGGCAGCCTTTGCCTCTGCCTTCTTGCTGCCTTCCTCCAGGATCCGGTATACGGCGGGAATATCCTTGGCGAATTCCTGACGGCGCTCCCGGATGGGACGCAGCTCGTCCTGGATCACATTGTTCAGGAAGCGCTTCACCTTCACATCGCCCAGTCCGCCTCTGGTATAGTGTGCTTTCAGCTCATCCAGATTCTTGTACTCCGGAAGATATTTTTCAAAATGCTCATCCCGGCAGAAGGCATCCAGATAGATAAATACCGGGTTGCCCTCCACATTTCCCGGGTCCTCCACTCTCAGGTGGTTGGGATCTGTGAACATGGACATGATCTTCTTGCGGATATCTTCCTCGGAGTCGGACAAATAGATGCAGTTTCCAAGGGATTTGCTCATCTTGGCCTTACCATCGATTCCGGGCAGACGCATGCAGGCCTTGTTGTCCGGAAGGAGAATATCCGGCATCACCAGGGTTTCCCCATAAACGGAGTTGAACTTATGGACGATTTCCCTGGTCTGCTCGATCATAGGAGCCTGGTCCTCTCCCACTGGAACCGTGGTCGCTTTAAAGGCGGTAATGTCCGCCGCCTGGCTGATGGGATAGGTGAAAAAGCCTACGGGGATGCTTGTCTCAAAGTTGCGCAGCTGAATCTCCGCTTTTACGGTAGGATTGCGCTGAAGGCGGGATACGGTAACCAAATCCATATAGTAGAAGGTCATCTCGCACAGTTCCGGAACCTGGGACTGGATGAACAGCACGGATTTCTCCGGGTCCAAGCCGCAGGCCAGGTAATCCAGGGCCACCTCGATAATGTTCTGGCGGACCTTTTCCGGATTGTCCGCATTATCCGTCAGAGCCTGGGCATCTGCAATCATAATATAAATTTCATCGTATTCCCCGGAATTCTGCAGCTCTACTCTTCTTTTTAAGGAGCCCACATAGTGGCCCACATGAAGCCGTCCCGTAGGACGGTCGCCAGTCAAAATAATCTTCGCCATAGTGTCTTAAAGTCCTCTCATTTTTCTGATTTAAGCTATCCTTAATCATACCTCAATGGCATGGGGTCTGTCAAGAATGGCGGCTCCACCAATCAGGAATCAGTGTTTTCAGCCCCACTGTTTTTTTGCTCTCGTAGTCGCACAGGATTTCTATATCCCCGGCTCTTTCATCCAGCTGCACCTTTCTTGCGGCGATATACAATTTGTCCCACGTACCATCGTATTGGGAAAGCGCACATCTTTCCGCCTCCCGCACAAAATCTTCTTTTCCCTTACAATATCCGTCTATATCATAGGGAAATTCCTGTGCAAGAGCTTTTTTGAGTTTCGCATATTCGTTCCGCTCCGTTTCATGATTTCGCATGTAGTTTCGGAATGCAAGATGACGTCCGATATTATTCCAATCATCTGCCTGGAAAATATGAAGTTGGTGCGTCCGCTCATCTCCGCCCTTGCGCAGATAACGTCTTCCGGCGATTCCAAATTCTCCGAGATATTCATAGCCTATTTCAGAAAACTTCTCCGCCACAGAATCGACCTTCTCAAGACTTTTGACTACCGCCATCATGTCAATGACTGGCTTGGCTGCCAGCCCCGGCACGGATGTACTTCCGATGTGATAGATGGAGATGCCATTTTCTTTTAATATTTCAGCAATGTATTTTCGTTCTTCCGCATATTGCAGCGGCCATTTTGGATTATAATCTACAACGGTTATATGTTGGGGCATCGTTAGGTTTTTCTCTCCTTTCGTGCAGCAGACCTGTTACAGTGTTTTATTTAAAGTTTCTGTCCATATCTAACACTGCTATTGTTAAATTAACGCAAATATGTTGAATTGTAAATATAGTTGCCGCAATCGTTTTACTGCAATGGAAAACCCTATTCCGGTCAGGCAAACGTATATAACGATTGGTTTGATACGGGAATTCTGTCCTTTATCAATCAGGTAATTCAGGAACAGAATACCGGAAAAGCACTTTATTGCGCTGGAGACGGTGCGCAAAATCTGATTGTTTTTTATATCAGTGACGACTGGGCAAGGCGTTTTAATGAAAAAGCTGAGTGGATCGAATTAAAAAAGCCGTGCTGACCCTTCAAAGATCACCGTTCTCTTTCTCTTCACCCTGTCCCTGTAAAGATCAAATTCCGGAATCCCGTGGATTCTCCCCCCATCAACCATCTGCGAATAATCTTTCCCGGACAAACACAGTTTTTCCCTTATAACCGCGGATACCTTTAGCTCCAAAGGATATTGGCTTTTGATGGTCAACCGCAGGGATTCATCCGGCGAAAATTTCTCTCCTGTGATGGAATAATCCGGTTTTCCCGCCTTCCCGCCATTTCTCCGTAGAAAGCCGGAATCCATAGCAAATGTCCTTACAAGTTCTTCATCATTCCGATAAAACCTTTCCAGCATCCCGGAATCTAAGGCGTGGGGAGAAATACGCGAACCAACTTCCGCATTCCAGGAAGCACTGCAGTCCGAACACCGGTAGACCATCCAGATATCCAACAGCTTTTTCTGGGCATTAATCCGGAATCGTTCCGAACAGATAAACCATTTCATCGTCCCACATTTTTTGCAGTATCTCAATACCGGCAGCAGAGAATGACACTGCACTTCCCATACTATGATTCTCATGTTTTGTTTCCTCCCGTTGCAATCGTTTGGCAGGTAAATTTTAACACCACACTGACAGGAGGCATACCGAATATTCCTTTGATAAAAAAATATAAGAAATGAGCTGGTACAGTTCATAAACCATACCAGCCCGGCATTATTGATTCCGCTCTTTTTTAAACTGCCCCACAATTCGCTGAATGCTTTTTAAGGACAGAAAATATTTAACTGCTAAAGCATCCATCGTTTCACCCCCAAGATATTCCGCATAAATGCGTTCGTTTCGGTCATGAAGCTCCCTTCGGGTAGAGGTAGCTGTACCCCAGTCCCGTTTTTGGCCCGAAATTCTGGGGATATACAGGAATTCCCCGTCAATATATTCCTGAACCTGAAGCAGCAGCTCCGGAGGCAGTACATGTGTTGCCTTTTTATAGCCCATTTTGTGCTCCTTTGTGGTAGATTCGGGAACAGCAAAGCTGATGCGCAACACAGATTTATTGTTTTACAGTTGCCGCAGCCTTGCTTATGCGGCAATAACGATCGGATTAAGCATAAAATCACGGCCTCCTTTTTCTAGTCTCCGCAGGGTAAAAACCAATGCCCCACATTGATATTTTACCAGAATCCGGGATAAATGGAAATCTCAACTTTATTTACAAAAAAAAGTTGAGATTTTCCATAATTCCGACAGCCATGCTCCCGATGAGTATCTGACAATCCAATTGACCGCCACCGTCTTCAAGGTGATCAGCGAAATGGACGCTTAAAGAGACGAAAAATACTTCTCTTCCACCCGCCCAAATTCTTCGGGCACCGGGGCGCAGAAGCTTCTGCCAGCCAGATCGCTCAAAGGTTCCTCCAGAGAATGCGGCATCACCAGCTTCCATGCGTGAAGCAGCTGGCTGGTGACACCGCAGCTCTCCTTGAGGAGCCGGTTGAATCTGGGATCTCCGTATTTGTAGTCGCCGCCGATGGGATGGCCGATGGAAGCCAGATGGGCCCGAATCTGATGGCTGCGCCCGGTCAGAAGCTCCACCTGAAGAAGGGTCATGCCTGCTCCGTAAGCCAGAGGCTGATATTCGGTGGCAATCGGCAGGCTGTTCTCCATCGGACTTGAGCTGACCAATACCTGATTGGAGGCCTCGTTCTTTACCAGAAATCCCTGGATTCTCTGCTTTTCTTCTACCTTTCCCTTTACAATGCACTGATAATATTTCTCCATGGACCGGTCTTTAAACGCCTGATTCAAAATCTGAAGCCCTGCCAGGGACCGGCCGGCTGCTACCAGTCCGCTGGTATTTCGGTCCAGCCGGTTGCAGATGGACGGCCGGAAGGCCCGAAGCTGCTGGGGCGTCAGCTTTCCGGAACTGATTAAATAATTGAGCATGATCTCGTTTAGGGAGATATCCTGCTCTCTGGCCTTCTGGCTCAAAATTCCGGAAGGCTTATTCAGGATCAGAATATGACTGTCCTCATAGACCACATCCAGGGCGGACATCAGAGCGGCAGCAGTCCCTTTCAGCTGGCCGGAAGCCGGCGGCTTCAAAGGGGAAGGCACAGCAGCCCGAAATTTTTCAATGGTTTCATCGGACAAAAACATCTTTACCACATCTCCGCCGGACAGCCGTTCGGAGCCATCGCATTTTTTCCCGTTTAAGGTAATATTTTTTTTCCGCATCATCTTATAGAGAAAGCTCTTGGGCGCCTGGTTCAGATATTTGCCAAGGAGTTTGTCCAGGCGCTGTCCCGCTTCCTCCGGGGTGATTTCAAGCATCTGCATATTGATTTCCTCTCCAAATTCAGGATAGCTTTCTCATGACGGAAAGCAGAAAGCCGTGGGGGGCAAGTTTGGCCAGCAGACGGAAAGCCTTCATGGTCAGTCCATAGACCGAGACCGGGCGTCCCAGAATGCTGTCGTTTAAGGCTTTTCTGACCACATGGCGGGGATTGGCCATGACCAGACGTTTGTAAAGGGGAATCTGTCCGGTAGTCTCCGCCAAATCGAAAAATTCCGTCTTAACCGGTCCGGGGCACACTGCCGTCACATAAATATCCCGGTCCCGCAGTTCTTCCCCGAGTGCGCGGCTGTAGCTTAAAACAAAGGACTTGGTGGCCGCATACACCGCGAAATCCGGCTGCGGCAGAAAGGCTGCGGCTGAGGCAAACTGAATGATGCGGCTGTTGTGGGGCATGTAGGGGAGAACCATCCTGGTTACAGCACAGAGAGCCTCGCAGTTTAAGCGGACCATTCCCATCTCCTCCTCAAAAGAGGCGGTGCCCACGGGACCGATTTTTCCGTAGCCGGCCGCATTGACCAAAAACTTTACCTCTCCGCCTGCTTCTTTCAGAGCCTGGTCCAGAACCTGCAAGTCCTCCTTCCGGGACAGATCCAGACAGAAGGGCCGCAGGGTGATCCTGGTCTGTTTCTGCAGTTCCTTCAGCCGCTCCATTCTCCTTCCAATTACCCAGATTTCATCAAAAGGAAAATGGTCGGAAAGCTGCAGGACCATTTCCCTGCCCATTCCGGATGTAGCTCCGGTCACAACTGCGATTTGCATATTCCATTCCTCCTGTTTCTGATCGCTTGATTTGTTCTCTCTAATCCGCCGGTCTGCTCCAAAGCCTATTCCCCAGAAGAGCAGGGACCTGATTGAAATCTTCTGCCCAGAAATCAGCCAGGCGGCGTTTCTCCGCCTCCATATGGCGGGAAAATTCATCTGCCATGGCGATCACCGTCATCCCTGCTGCCTTTCCTGCTTGGATCCCAGCCGGAACGTCCTCAAAAGCCAGGCAGTTTTCCGGTTTTACCCCCAGTTTTTCAGCTACAAACAAATAGATATCCGGAGCAGGCTTTCCGGCCTTGACCTCGCAGGCCGTTGCCACAGTCTGAAAGAAAGGCCGGATGCCAAGGGAATCCAGCACACCGTCCACCATAGCCTGTCCGTTGCTGGTAGCGATGCCCATAGGAATACCGTGCTCCTTCAAAAGCTGAAGAAAATGGCCGGCGCCCGGTTTCAGCGGTACCTGATGTTTGTATTTATCCAGAGACATGCGGGTCCACTCCGCCTTGATCTCCTCCAGAGAGTCCGACAGATGAAAACGCTCCTTAAAGTAAGCGGCTGTCTCAGAAAAACTCATTCCCTCGATTTTTTTCTGCAGATCCTCCGGACACTCCAGATTCCGTCTTCCGAGATATTCAATATCGATGGCCTTCCACATCCACATGGAATCTACCAGAGTTCCATCCAGGTCAAAGATCACTGCTGTTTGCTGGAATTGCTTCATGTTTCCTGTTCCTTTCCTGCTCCTTCTTTCTTTAATGCCTCCAGTTCCTCAGAAGTAAGAGGCCGGTAATCTCCCGGCTTTAAAGCCGCATCCAGCTTCAAAGACCCCATGGACAGACGTTTCAAATAAGTGACCCGGCAGCCCAGAACCTCCATCATCCGTTTTACCTGATGGAATTTTCCTTCCTGGATGGTCAGCAGCCCTCTTCTGTCTCCCTCCTGCTTCCAGTGCGCGGGAAGTGTCCGGGTCCCATCTTCCAGGATAATCCCCTCCTCAAAGCGGCGGGCTCCGTCCTTGGGGAAAATCCCTTCGTATACCACCTCATAAACCTTATCTACATGGCGTCTGGGAGAAAGAAGCCTGTGGGCCAGGTCTCCGTCATTGGTCAGCAGCAGCAGTCCCTCTGTATCCAGGTCCAGACGTCCCACCGGGAATAGATCCCTGCGGACAGCGGTTTCGATCAGATCCGTTACCACCGGATAACGGCTGTCTTCTGTGGCAGACACGACTCCTGCCGGCTTATTCAGCATATAATATTCCACTGCGGCATAAGCCACCGGCCTTCCGTCTGCTTCCACCATATCCTGCTGCGGGCTGATTTTCATGCTGGTATCGGAGGCAGCCGCTCCGTTTACGCGGATGCGTCCTTTTTTTGCCATCTCTTTTACCTGGCTGCGGGAGCCGATTCCCATTTCAACCAGAAATTTGTCCAGACGCATGCTGGAATGTTTCATCATGGTGCGCTCCTTCCTTTATGTGCGGGTTTCCCGGTTACTGACGGCGCCAGCCGGGATAATACTTATTTTTTAGAGTTCCTCCGTTTCCTCTGGCCCAGCCCAGAGGAAATCCTCCTGCCAGCACCAGCACCCATCCACTGAAATCCCCTTCCTCATGGGTGAGAGGAAGGGTTTCTCCTTTCAGATAACGCAGAATACGCTGATCTGTCCAATCCAGATTCAGAATATGAGGGGCAGCCTCCGGATCCAAAGTCATTGCCAGCGCCTGGGAGGGCTCAAATCTTCCCTCCTTCAAACTGCCCGCGTGAAGACCGGTCCGCAGAAAACGCAGGGATTTCCAGGAGGGCATCTCTTCAGGGAGCAGGTAAACTTCCCCGCTGCTGCGGGCTACTGCCTGCTTAGAGGACGCTCTGCCTCCCGGTTTTCCTCTTTTTTCCTCCTTCTCTATCACCCGCAGTCTCTGAGTCTGCCCGGCAAATGCAGGAATCCGGGAAAGGAAATCCAGAGCTTGTGCATCACGGCACGGAGTGCCGGGAAAATCCTGCGTTTCCCCTTCCATCCCGGCGGTTAAATGTTCCTCTGAAGACTCCTGCCCATTCTTCCGGACCATGGCAAGGAAATGTCCTTCTCCTTCCAGCCGATGAGGAAACAGGCGGAGGGTTCCCGGAAGAACAGGGCTGTCCATACTGCGGGGAACCAGGTCAGGATCCAGAGGGACCAGACAAAGCTCAGGAACCTTCTTTAACAGTTCTATGACAGAGCCCTCATCCTCCAGGGGTGAAAAAGTGCAGGTGGAGTAAAGGAGAAGGCCGCCGGGGCGGAGCATCCGCGCTGCCTGGAGAAGAATTTCCCGCTGGATGGGAGCATAAAAGGAAGGGCCTTTCGCCATCCAGTCCTTCACCATATCCGGCTCCCGCCGGAACATTCCCTCTCCGGAGCATGGGGCATCCACCAGGATGCGGTCAAACCAGCCTGTCCATTTCCGGGCCAGCTTTGCAGGCTCCTCCGCTGTTACACAGATATTGGAGGCTCCCGCCAGCTCCAGATTTTTTAAGAGTCCCCTGGCACGGGATGAACTGATATCATTGGAAACCAGAAGGCCCTTTCCCTTCAGCCTTGCCGCCAGCTGGGTGCTTTTTCCGCCGGGAGCCGCACATAGATCCAGAACCCGCTGTCCGGGCTCCACCGGCAGAACGGCTGCCGGCGCCATGGCACTGGGCTCCTGCAGATAAAAAAGCCCTGCGCTGTAGGCGGGATGAAGAGCCGGCCGAAGTTCGCTGCTGTCATAGTAATAGCTGCCCTCCGCCCAGGGCACCGGCGTCAGGTTCCAGGGCAGAAGTTGAGTAAGCCTGCTGCCGGAAATTTTCAGCCCGTTCGCCCGAAGGCCTGAGCGGGGCTGCTGTTCAAAGCTGGCAAGATAATCCTTATATTCATCCCCCAGCAGCTCTTTCATTTCATTTAAAAATGCCTCCGGCAAAAAAGCGGTATTCATCCCTATCCTCTCCTCTTTCGTTCCATCGGTTGAAGTGTAACACATTTTCCTTCAAAATAACAGTTTTTTCTTTGGTCTAGTACCAGTAGGACAGACGCCTTTTTTCCAGATAACGCAGCAGCCAGTAGGGATTGATGCTCATTTCATCATAATGACTGGTTTTTAAATAGATTCCAAGGTGAAGGTGAACCGGAAACTGGCCGGTGGTGCCCTCCGGACCGTAGCCGCTGTCCCCCATATATCCAATCAGCTCCCCGGCTCTTACCGTATCTCCTTCTGCCCATTCACGGGAATAACGGTCCAGATGGGCATAATAGAAATACACGCCGCCCGGGCTTCGGATTCCAAGGCGCCGTCCTCCAAGCTTCAGCCAGCCCGATTTTTCAATGGTCCCATCACTGATGCTGACAACGGGATAAAATCCGGCTGGACAGTCTGTGCCCATCAGATCACATCCCTCGTGCCCGCGCTGTTCTTCCTGTTGGTTTTCTGCTGGAAAGTCTCTGGCCTCCATCCATCCGTCCTCGTATTGAATATCCGGCGTCTGGGGATTCAGGCTGGCAGGGACAGGAAACCACTTCAAATCATCAAAAACCTGATGATATGCCCGGCACAGCCTGCCGTAATCCGATGGACGCCGGCTCAGAAGCAGGGAGTCATCATAGTTCGCTTCCTCTTGCTTCAGCCCTCTCAGATCATAATCATTCTGGATCATCAGAGCAGCAACCTGCTGACCGTCCAGGCTCTCCCAGGAACTGACCGCCTCCCCCAGCTCCATGGCCCGAAACTCGCTGCTCTCCCAGGTATCTGGCCCAAGCTGATAAAAATCCGGATTTTCCGTCAGATACCGGGTCACGACCCCCTGAAAAAGGGCAAGGACCAGAAGAATCCATATCATAGCACTGTCTGCCCCGCCATATATTAGTTGTAAACTATTGTATTCAGGTAACTATGAAAAAATCCATTGGACCCATGGCAGCTGTTCTGTGCCTGATCTTACTGCTGCTGAATCCTGCCACGGCTGCCGCCGGAGCAGCCAGAGGCCTGGCTCTCTGGGGCCAGGCGGTAGTTCCCGTCCTGCTGCCGTTTATGCTCTGCACCGGAGCGGTGGTGGGCTTTCAGGCCACAGACCTCCTGGTCCGGCCGGCAGCTCCTCTGTTTAAGCGTCTGCTGGGCCTGTCAAAAGAGGGCTCCTTTGTTATGCTCTGCGGGCTTCTCTGCGGATACCCCATGGGAGCCAAGCTGGACGGGGAATTTCTGAAAGACCGCCGCATATCCGCTCAGGAGGCCCGGTACCTTCTGGCAATCTGCAATCACCCCAGCCCCATGTTCCTGCTTGGATATACCGCAGGCCAGCTTGCGGATGCAGGAGCGCCGGATTTTGGCCCTGCTCTCCTGGCAGCTCTGTATCTGCCGGTGCTGTTTCTGGCTGTCCGGGCAGGAAAACGGTACCGGCATTTTGAAGTTCAGCTGTCTGCTGCACAGTTAGATCCTACTGTCCGATCAGAACAGCCCTCTTTCTCCTTTGATGCTCATATGATGAGCTCATTTGAAACCATGGTGCGAATCGGCGGATATATCATGCTCTTTTCCATTGCAGCCGCTTATCTGGAAAAACTCGGACTACCCTCAGCCATATCCGCTGTACTGATTGCATTTCTGGAGATTACCACCGGAATCCGCTCCCTGTGCAGCACCTTCCCATCCAACAGCTGCCTGGTACTGACCGCCGCAGCCTGTGCCTTCGGCGGTCTTTCAGGAATTTTCCAAACAAAAAGCGTACTAAAAAATCCCGAACTCTCGATTCGGGATTATATACAGTGGAAATGCCTCCACAGCGCCCTTTCCGCACTGATGATGGCCTTCTTTGTGTATCTTTGACTACTTCTGTTCCTCCTGCTGCTGAGGCTGGCTCTGCTCCTCCTGCTGTTCTTCTGAACGCGTCAGTCCTCCTGCCAGCTCCTTGCGGTTGGAAGATACAATATCATAGCTGGACTGTAGAGAATTCATCAGTGAGTCAAAGCGGCCTCTGGCCCCCTCCATAGTATGATTGATGATCGTCTGAAGGCTGTTCAGCATATCATCCGTATACTGGATGGAGCCCTGGCGGATCGCATTTGCATCATTGACTGCCTGGTCTACAATGGACTGAGCCTGCATGTTGGCCTGCTCTACTACCTCATTGGCATGGGCATAAGCTCTCTGCATGATTTCGTGCTCGTTGACCATCTCGCTGGTCTGAGCATTGGCCTCAGCTACCATGGAATCCGCCTGCTTTTTTGCGTCAGACATAATCGCATCTGCCTGAGCCTGGGCTTCTCCCAAAATAGTATCCTGCTGGCTGATGATCTTCTGGTATTTTTTGATTTCATCGGGAATACGCAGGCGCAGCTCTACCAACAGCTCCTCCAGTTCCTCCTTATTGACAATAATCTTTGTATTGGACAAAGCCTGGTATTTGCAGGAATCTATGTACTCCTCGATCTCACTGATCAACTGCTCAATTCTGCTCATCATTTCCCTATCTCCTCATTTCCTGACTCTATTGATTGAAAAGCTTCCGCTTCATCTGTTCCGCCACATATGGATGGACAAAAGCTGTGATATCGCCTCCGCCTGCTGCAATCTCCTTTACAATGCTGGAACTCAAATAAGAATAGCGAAGATTGGTGGTTAAAAACAGGGTATCCACCTCAGGCGCCATCACACGGTTCGTCTGGGCCATCTGAAGTTCATACTCAAAATCCGTAATAGCCCGCAGGCCTCTCACAATAATCTGCGCATGATTCTGACGTACAAAATCGATCAGAAGGCCGGCGAAGGACTGAACCT